>NZ_VSRN01000001.1:6310530-6614532 GCF_008369915.1 Dyadobacter sp. UC 10
CCTGACCGATACCACGGGCAATGGCCCATTTCCCATTATCTGTTTTTGTTCCCGGATTCGAAAGGCACCTTCTATATGTGGCGTAAAGGTGGAAAAATCGATTTCTATCAAAGTTGGAGGAAACAAGGTACGTACGCAAGCTCTGGAATTTCGCCGTTCAGGATTTTTAGGCTGGGAGAAGACTTGTACCAAAACAACGAGCGCGGTAACATCGAACTTCTCACTATGGAGCGTAAGGTGACCCATCCACGCAAAGTCAAGTTAATTTCAGCGAAGCCCCCGGAACCCGTAGTTGACCAGACAAAACCTTATATAGTTTACACAGATGATTTATCAGGACAAACTTTCATTTCTCAGGATCAGAAACTCTACTTACTTTCTCAACGAACCAAAGGTGATCTCCAAACGACGCTTTTACTTGAAAATTTCGATTTTAAGAAGAATAGTATCGTCTCGATATTGTTTGATGAAAAGAATCGAAGGCTCTATCTAGGAGCTTCTAACAAAGGTTTTTTTGTTCTTGATTTTCATGCCTTCGAAACGGTGACAGTCGACAGCAAGGAACCTGATGCAAATGTATTTTACTCGCAAATTCCATTTTCTGACAGCACAGTTTTAACACCCTCATTGAAGGTGCTGGGTAAGGGGGCCACCGGAAAAACCATAAGATACGAAATGCCGAAATTGATTGATGGCATTCAAATGAACCGACTCAGCGTACTCATATCACGTTCCGGAGACATTTGGTATAGAAAAATGAACATGCTTTATTGTTTCGATGGTAAAAGCAAGAAGTTGAAAGGTCAATGGAATGCCGGCGGAGAAATTTCTCCGATATATGAAGATAGCGCAGGGCGAATCTGGGTTGGTACAAGATTCGATGGGCTGCAATACATAGATCCTACAGAAGCCGGAACGCCACTACATATTTTTACACGCAAAATTACCGGTATCAGCTACTTATTAGAGGAAAACTCGGACATTCTTTGGGTTGGCACTGGTACTGGGCTTTTCAAAATCAGCATTGCAAAAAAAACCTTCTCGTTGATAGCGAATACAAGCAGCTTATGCGTGACAAGTCTGTATGCACCACATAACGGGGAGCTGTGGTTTACAACATGTGAAAGCGGCTTTTTTTTGCTACAAAACGGCGTAATCACCCGGCTACCATTAGATAAAGATAAAATATTATCTCGTTCTCATTGTATCTTTGGCGACAAAAATGGCTTTTTGTGGATTACAACAAACCATGGCTTATTTCAAGTCTATCGCAAAGATTTGCTCGACTTCAGTGCTCATCATGACAGTAGCAGACTCTATTATCATCGCTATGCAAAGCAAGATGGTTTTCGTATCGACGAGTTCAACGGTGGCTGCCAACCCTGCGCAGTACAATTGGAGAACGGTTATGTGTCTTTGCCCTCTATCGACGGATTGGTTTTTTTCAACCCGGAGCTAGTACCCGTCGATACGCCGGATTCAAAGATCTTTATTGACCGTGTCGAAGCAGATTCCAAGAAAGTTCAATTCAGTGGTTCAAAAATTGAACTTAGCGATGCCAGCAATATACAGGTCTTCGTTTCATCTCCCTACCTTGGTAGCCGTCAAAATCAACAACTCTATTATTCGGTGTCCAGTGACAGGACAAATGAAACGAGCCCGATTTGGTATCCCTTAGAAAATCACCAGCAATCAATTCACTTAAATAACCTCGAGTCGGGAGTTTATACACTAAGGATCCGAAAAAATGCAGGGTTCGGCGCAAGCTCCGAAAGGTTGACGACATTAGCGATCATCATTCCTTATGCCTGGTATGAGGTATGGCCATTCCAAATACTGGCAGTACTTCTTTTGCTTACCGCTGTTTATTTCTATTTCAGGAATCGCCTTTCAAAAGCCGATAGATTGAACAATATCCTTGAATCACGTGTGGCAGAGAGAACTCATAATTTGCGGGTTACTCTGAGTGCACTGAAAGACTCAGAAGAGGAGCTTCTTAAACAAACGCGAGTGCAAACACATTTAATCGCTTCAATCAGCCATGACATCCGTAGTCCGCTGCGAGCAATCGAATACACCTCTGCAAGGCTATCTGGCCTCATAGACAGTGGTGAACATACGACGGCTAAAGCAGTGGGGTCGAGTGTGAATGACTCATCCAGAAAAATCCTTTCACTGCTAGAAGGTATTCTGATCTATGTAAGGTCTCAGGTTTCCAAGGGAGCAGTAACAATGGAAACATTTGGAGCCCGCGAATTGGTGGATGAAGTAGTCTGCCTATTCAAAGACGTATTTGTAGCTCAAAGGAATGAGTTTCAAAACAACGTCTCCGAGATGATTTTGATTAGGTCTAACAGACAATTGCTAAAGATTATCCTGCATAACCTGCTCGACAATGCAAACAAATTTACGTCAGAGGGATCTGTCAATGTAAGTGCGAAACAAGAGAGGGGAATTATAACAATTATAATTTCGGACACAGGCCCTGGACTCCCAAGTCACGTGCAGAACTGGCTCAACGGTGGCGATTCTGCATATCCTGAATCTACCGATAGCCTGTCAGAGTTTCACGGCATAGGGCTGGTAATTGTCAAAGAGCTAGCGGATATGTTGAGCCTTGAAATTGATGCTAAAATTAGTTCCGGAACCCAGTTCTTTATTAGAATCCCTTACGGAAGTTGAGAAAAAAGAGAGAACTTTGAGTCACTTTTGAAGGACTGATTGGGTAGCTGTGTTTCTCGAAGTTGTTTGGCATTGACCTTAAAACATAGCGGTCGCTGCCAGTCAGACATGGCACCAGCGAATTGAAATGCTTGTTTAAAGTCCACTTTGAGTGGATACCGATCATTACAGCCACACAGTAAAAGTGCTATTGCGATAAAAAAAATCATTTGGTTTTTCATATTCGATGAGTATGACGCTGGCAAGTATTTATATTTGTTTTCTCGTAGAGAGACATGGGATGCCATCTAATCGTTGTATCATCGTGTCGTCAATCGAAAGAACCTTAAAAAAGACCGACACTTATTTTTACCAATGGCAACAGACCCAAAAACTAACGCTTTGTCACATACGCGCACAGTTTAGGTAGTTACCTCGTGGTTATAGGTACTAAATAAAAGCCACCTCAATTTCGAGTGCTCAGGATATGGTGGCGAGCGCCACACGTATTACAACAGCGCCCCTTTCGGTTACTTAAAGTAGAATAATAGAGATATTATTCTAAATTTTATCACAGTATTTATTTTCGACTTATTTGGTCCCGATGACTAATCGGCGGGTATTGGTTTAGTGATATTCCTTCCGGTCATTAACATCTCGCGACTTGGTGTACAGCAGGGCTATATGACCTCTCAGCTACATTCATTACGGGGAGAAAATACTTTCAGACAACCCCGGTTTATCCAATATCTATGAATGCATTTACCCTGGTGCCCTACTGGATCAAAACAACCATGGTCGAACATGAAACTAGCGCCCAAGCCTTGTGGAGCTGTTCTTCGACTTTGAACCGCCGATCAGGACATTTTCCCGCTTCTTTACTCTTTTCAACAGCCGCAGATGAAGGACAGGGTTGGATTTTTTGAATAGCCGTCTGCTACGGCCTTCTTACTCCAACGTTTGCCCGGCTTCTCATGTCATAATTATGCCCTATAAGGATGATTTGATAATAAATTATTAATATATGTTGTTTGTTTGTAACCATTGCTATACGTCGCATACAACTACTGCAAGGCGCAAAACGATCAAAAAGTACATAAATACGACCGTGGCTGTTGCACAACTAGCGGAGATTTCTGGTGAGTGAATTTTTCAATACGTAGCTCCCCGGAATTTAGGAGATCAGCTCAAAGCGGTCAAAAGGCGTAGAGAATGTAGCACTATAGTGGCCTACGGCCTCTTTTGCGGCACTCTGCACCAGTTTTCTGTTGAATGTTTTGAGGTACTTTATAAGATTAAAGCATATGGCTGACATCAGCATGACCTTGTGGGCGGCAGCCTTTCCTAGAATATTGATTTTGCTTAACCCGTAATGATGAACCAGGCTTCCAAAGACCGGCTCTATTGTACTCTGTCGCAGTCGCTTCATCTGTTTGCCTCGCCTGCTGTGTTGCCTTTCATGAGCTCGATAGTAATAATCTTCAAAGGTTGTTGTGAGTATTCTTTTAAATAGGGACTTAGGGGTACAGGAATCTTTGAGAACGCAGGGAATGCAATCTTTTTTAGAAGCCCCGTAATTCTTTATAGGCAGTCCATCGGAAGTCCGGCCAAAGCCTTTAAATGGAATTTTCTTATTCATTGTGCAGATAAAAACATCCTCTTGCCTGTCGTAGGTGACCCATTCCCTTTCCAGTTTGTACTTTTCAAAAACAGGTATCCATGCTGTGATATTCCGTAGTTCCAAGTATTCATAATTGTAACCGTTGGAGTAACCGCCATCTGCTAGCAGCTCTGTCATGCACAATTCATTCACCTTTAGTCGGCTTTCGACCTTTTCAGTCATGGCTGGCAAATACTGACTATCTCTTCCATCCGCAAAATCTGCCTGTATATGGCTGATTACCCCTTGGCCTGTATCGACTGCCATACTACATTGATAGTTGAGTTTTCTTGCTTTGCCAGGCTTTACTGAAATCCGTGCATCTGGATCGTGGGAATTGTGTGTCTTATTGCTGAATAGCTGTGCTCTTTCATGCGCGGCACCACTGGCACTAACAGGATTCTCGCGAAGTTTTTCCTGGTGAGATTTCATGCGCCTGAGATAATGCGGCGGTGCAGTTATTAACCCGGCGGGCGAAGTTATGCCAGTGCTTGTCTGCTGCTGATTTTCAGCATTAACATGCTCAAAGTGGTTCTCGACAGATTGAAATGGCCTTTTCAACTCAAGACTTTCCATTGAGGCATTAGCTTTGATCGGAGCGGAATCTAGGGCCTGAGTATGTCCACTGACCATGCCTTTATCAACGGACATGCTGAAAACCTTATCGAACAGGCTTTCAAAAACCGAGGAAGGATATAGCTGCCTAGTCCTGCTAATAGTCGAATGCCACGGTAGTGACTCGTCAATATCGTAGCCTTAGAAGTATAGAATGTCCATCCTCATTGAGCAGTGTTCTATCAGGTGCCGGTCCGATGTGATGTTTTCCAGGTAACCTGTCAGCATCAATTTGAAGAATACCACCGGATCGATCGATGGGTTGCCGGTCTTGCCATACAGTTCGCTGGTGTCCCTGTATAGAAACTGCAGATCGATCGCTTCTCCAAGCCTCCGATAGAAATTTTCCTTTGGAATACGATCTGAAAGTCAGAAGCTGACAAACAGCTTTTCCGAGTAATTTTTCTTTTCTTGCATTCCTGAAGATACAAAATTTCACGTTGACAATGAAGTGTTTAATTTGATCTATTCAACTAAAATGATAGGAAAATCACTTAATAAGGAGGTGTATAATTTAATATCAAAGTGCGAATCTCTGGGGTTAACTGAAAAAGAATTGCGTCGAGGCACGGTCACTTCTTAATGCAATGAAGTTGGTTTGGCATTCGATACCATCCTAACACAAATGTATGAATACGACATTTTGATCGATTCGGAATTGTACCGTCAAATAGAAGCCATCGCCTACGGAATGTCATTGAACAGCGACGACTACGAATTTATGTTAAAACTGATACGGCCTGCGAAGTAGTCATCGCCATTACACCCAGACATAATATTCTAAGAGTTGTGCAACAGCCACGACCGTATAAATGTACACCAAAACGATAGCGGTTTTGTATTTGCCATATTGATCACCTAGTTCAAGGGTTAAGAAAAAAAGAAGTATTGTGAAACGCCACTAAAAATCAGGGCTCAACCTGTTTGAAAATATGTATGCACCAAATTTCTCAAGTGAGCTGCTAATAATTTATTTGAAAGACAATACTCCTGATAACCGGATCATAATTCCTCAATATGCTGCCTTAGCCTGTTAATATATGTCAATAGTAATTGTTTGTCCCGGTCTTCCACAGTATAGCTTTTAACCCTCAAACTGTTGGAAGAGATATCCACACGGTGCCGTGTTGCCAAATAGGGCGCAACTGTTTCGAAAATGGCGGAAAGCGACCGAGAAACAATTATTTGTGACTGATCTGCCGCTTTGAATAACAACGCTAACTGATCAACAGTAAGATTACACAGAATCTTATCAGAAGTCTTCCTTGAAAGCTTATTGGAGTTACTAGTGTCTACCCTTTTGTTAAAGACTGTATTCTTTGATTGATATTCAATTTCATAAATAAACCAGTTATTAACCGTCAGTCGGAGATCATCATATCGCAGATCATAAATCGCCTCTTTGAAAAACGGGATCTGGTTAAATGATTTTTGAAGGAATGCCAGTTGATGAAGCTTTTCCGATTGAGAATCAGCTTGTTTGAGTTGGCATATAAATTTAGACTCGAGGTATGTCACAAAGTTTGGCGAATTAAAATTTCTTTCAATCAACATAACTTCTAATTTGGAAAAACCACTTTCACGATCGTCGCCGTTCTGGCATTTTCCCAGAAGTTCAGTAATACTTTTCCAGTAGCTGACGCTTCGCAAAGTTATTTCGGGTCTGGTTTTATTGTAAAATATAGCATTGAATTCCTTAATCAATACGCTTGATAATAGCGGATCATCCCGAAGTATTAGGCAGTCTTCAAGCTTGTACAATTCGGGCATCCGGGTACTGAGATAATGCGCTTCCAGCCCTATATCCGGATCGATATCAGACCAATAACGATCTATCATAAACGTGCACAATCCCATAAGAGAGGAAAGAACGCATTCCAGTGCTGATTTAAAATGAGGTGATTCATCGGGAACACGTTTGACCCTCGAAGCCGCACATTGAGTCAAAACCAGTATCGCTTTGAGATACTGATTTACAACACTTCGCACATGACGCTTCTTATTTCCCTGAAATCGGAAGAGCTTTAGATACGAGGTTAAGCGTTTTTTTTCGTCAGCAGCTTTTTCAATTATGAATTGCGATTGATGCAAGTCTAATTTTGCAACATCGGTATTCTCAGGATCAAGATTGGAGACCATCTGGTCGAACCAATCAAGCACATATTCTTGCTCCATGATAAATCTCAGTTTGCTATCGCGATGTAAACACCATGCTTTGGTGATATGCAGAACTCAAAGATTTAAATGGGGCCAACAATACGAAAAAACTACTATTTTGACAGAAAAGCTCTACGCAAAAAGGCGTATTTAGGATACGCAAAACTACGTATCAGTTATAAAAACTGCGTAATTAGCCACTTTCCCAAATGTCCAACCGGTTCAGCAACTCGACTCGGTTAGACACATCTAGTTTCTCAAAAATGTTCTGGATATGCTTACTTACGGTGCGCTCAGAGATATAAAGCTCATCGGCAATTACCTTGTAAGTTTTACCAACCTTTATTAAGCGTACAATTTCTTTCTCCCTGGCTGTAAGACCCACTGTATTCAAATTGATCTCAAACCGCTGAGCAGGAGAAATCCCGGTCGACTCTACCTGCTTGATCATCTGATCAATCAAATCCAGTTTCGATAAGGAGACTGGCCCGTCGCCACCTGTTAGCTTACTTAGCCTGTCGTATTCTTGCCGACTTTCCTGAATAGACCTTCTGATAAACAATACCGTGATCACTATGAAGCCTAGGTTTGTCAATAAGGCCTCCGGGACCTGATGGATCCGAAAGAATGCAAAGAATGGAAGTGACGCCCAGGGTATCACAGCCATATACACGGCAGTTACTTCGAAAAACCTACGATCCTGGATGTCCTTTCGATATTTTGCCTGTATTGACCGCTGAATGGTATACAAAAGGACGAGCGCATACCCGGCGGGAATCACCATTCCGTAGTTGATTGCCGTGTCAATGTCACCTCCAAATATGAATTTACCAGGGAATATGACCGCAAACGGCAAAAGGATAAATAGCGGAACGCCGTATAAAGCATGCCATCGCAAACGGGTTAGATCAAATGCCTTGTAAAAGTAATATGGAAAATAAGCCCCCATCAAAAACCCCATCCCATAGGCTATCGCATATTGAACAACCATTGGAGGGCTGTCAACATTTGGATCAGGAAAGAATCCACTAGCGGTATTCTTCAAAATCAAAAAAAGCAACAATCCTACATAGTAGAGCCTGCGCCTGTCTCGTGGGTGGGACAGGTAAAAAATAACTTGATACACGAACATGATAAGCTCGAGTATGATGAATGCAAGAGTTAAAACATGCATCTCTGTACCCCCAATCCGCATTGCTATTGACCATTTCTGATAAAAAAAAGATTATATCCAAAGTTTAGCTGGTTGTACACATCTAATCCAAACTTGCTATACCAGGGGATATTTTTCATAGTGGAAGTCTCAAGATAAACCGGCCTTTTCATACGCTCTGCCTCCGATAACAGCTCGGACATTAATTTCCTGCCGATGCCGGTGTTTTGGTTTTCAGGATTCACTCCTATAAACCATAAATAGAAAATTTGAGATGATGGATAGTTACTGGAAATCTCTTTTTCCCGGCGAATAGCTTTACCAATATTACCCAAACCGATTGCGTTGAAAATGAGTTTAACTTCAAGCAGAGTTGACCGGAAGGTGGCCCTTTTCTTCTCGGGAAACGACACGAGGGCGCACCCTTTTTTATCCTCAGAAAGGTAGACCTTCCCAAAAAGCCTGCATGTCTCGAAGGAATAATCCATCAAAGCGCGGATCCGATTTAGCCTTCGATGGTCGTTTGGAATGAGGTAATTTACACTTTGATTGTCTTGAAAAGACTTGGTAAGGATGTCGACGATGATGCTTTTTTCTGATGGTGTCGCTTCTCTCATTATTGGAAAATTTGGTGAGACAAAATCCATTTTTCAAGAGGGGGCAGCACGAACATAGACAAAATTTTACGAAACACGTAAAGTAACAATTACAAATTTGTGCGAATAATTTACATTTTAGGCGCTATGGAAGGCATACTACGCTGATTATCAGGTAAATTTCTAAACCACTTTTAGGTACGCATGGCACTCATTCTGCCGTCCTATTGATCAATAAATGTCTCAAGTCCGGATCTTCCATTATTCTTTCCATTTCCGAGCTAACGATATTTTGAACATCAAGCTTGATCTGCAAGTAATTTTGCTGGACAATTTGCGTAGTGATTTGACGGAAAATCGGTAGCTCAGAGCGCTTTTTGTTTTCTTCTTGTATTCGCTTGTTGTCGACTGTAAACTGCGAGTGAAAGCCTTTCAAATCGATCCTTTGATCCGGATTGTCTGCTACAAATCCGACGAATTCACCAGAGCTCAATGACGAAATTGTAGATGGTGGGATTGCTGAATCGAGCTGCTGCGACTTGCTTACAGAAGTGTCCATTCTATTGATAGACAAACTCGTTCGTCCTTGCAGGATCTTTCCGAACCGATCAGACAATTGCTTGGCGGTTTCACCGCTAACCTGGCCACTAATTACATTTCCCGTAATGTTCATGATCACATCCGCATATTCCCTGCCATAGTCCTTTTTTAACTGGCTAAAATCTTGTATCCCAATAGTTGTTGCAACCCTGTTAGACCTTGCCGTGGCAATTAAAGTATCCATACTATTGAGATAAATAGTCGGAAACTCATCAAAAACAAGGCTACTTTTAAGCTTGCCTGGCTGGTTGACAAGCTTCACAAGCCGGGTGATGTATAGTGACAGGACTGCCCCGTATGTCTGGATTTTTTGTGGGTTATTTCCCATACAAAGAATCTTCGGCGCCATAGGATCATTGATGTCCAGTGTGAAATCATTGCCTGACAAAACATAATATAACTGTGGAGAGGCAAGTCGGGCAAGAGCTATTTTCGGAGATGCAATTTGACCTTCGAGCTGCTGCATAGCATCATTGAGATATGCTGTTACAAATGGATTTATAAATACCTCGATCTCCTTTTCAGCACGAAGAATTGTAAATAACTGATCATAATCCATCTGCATCAGCTCAATGACATGCGGGAGAGAACAAAACTCACCATCCTGATATTTCCGCAAAAACCAGATAATCGCAGTTATAAAGTTGATAGAAGACTCGACAAAAAAGTCGCCCTGCTTTTTGATCCACTCCCGATTCAGACCTAGTAAGATCGTACGGGCAGATTCTACCGCATCGGTGATATCAGTCATGCTTGCGCTGTCCAGGGGATTGCAACGATGGCTTCGTGAAAGATCATCGAAGTTGATGGTAAAGAACGCTGGTGGGATGCTGTCACCTGCCTTATATTCTAACCAGGCATTATATGCCAAAACTGATAAATCACTATACTTGAAATCATAAATAAACATCGAAAATCCCTTGTCGATATGCTGTGATATAATACGGCGAAAGACAAAATGCGTCTTACCAGAACCCGGAGATCCACATACCAGTAGGCCCCTAAACGGATTGATAATATTGATCCAACTGTGCCGGATTTTATTCCTGTACCGGTAACGTGCAGGGAGATTTATCGAATATTCGTTCCCGATGCAATCCTCAAATTGAGGGAAGGTTTCGTTCTCTTTATTAAAAATGTCAGTGCTCAATCGGGCGGTTATGATCTTTGAAAACTGGCTCCCACCAGAAAGGACAAGCAAAAAACCGATAGAACAAAACGTAATATACAGGGCTGCAACAAGTGTGACGGCAAGATTAAACAGTAAGACTGTTGAGCTGAGAAAATAGATCAGCATTCCCAGAAATAGCCGCATCACGCCGTGTCTGATTTCGATTTTCTCTTCCTTCTTCCCTTTGATCCCAATCAATGAAAGAACAAGAAATGCAAGTGCAATCAGCTTCGTTTTATTATGGAAGGAAAAGAGACCAGACTTGATGATTTTCCCCAGCACCCTGTCCGATATTTCAGAAGTTAAATGCCACTCAAAGAAGGCATCATAACAAAAATAATAACAATGCAAGGCCAGAACAAGTAGGCTGACCATCCTGGTCATGTCTGTAATTTTGCGCAGACTGATGTCGTTGTCCCCGGTATTTGAAGCCATAGTTTTATAAGTTTTGAGATAATCCTTTCTTCTTTTTTCGCTTTCTTGATCGCAGTGGACGGGGTATGGGCCCATCTTGTTTTAACGGATCGAACAAAGCATCTGCCATCTCCGGCTTGGTATTCGTGACTGGTAGATTTCGCTGTTGAAAAGGGAAATCCGGGAATACCTGGTGCGAAGAGTGACGCGACGAGTGACTGATCGAATTGCTGTGCTCACCAAGGTCCGGCACATTGTATTGGGCAATATTTGTTGTTAACTGCATTGGCGAGCATCGTTCCTGTATGGCTTTTGCGCTGTAATTCTTACCCAATGAACTGCCGTTGAAAACAGATTTTGTACGATGGTCGACATAGGTGACACCATAGATTAAGCCGGTATCATTCTTCCTGAAAACTGTATCGACCCCCTCCCTTTTGAGAATATTCGTCAAGCGGTCGAGGGTAACATTCGACTTTCCATAAAGCGTAAAATCGATGGCGTTTTTAACGCGAATTTTATCCGCCAATCGGAGCTGCTCGTTGATTTCGAACCGCTTTTGCAAATACTTCAGTGTTGGTTTTCGCTGGAAGGAGCTCGCTTTTATGGGCACACCAACGCGCTCGCCTTTTTCATTGATAAGCCTGTAATAGAGGCCTTCTTTTTGGAAAGTCCTTGAACCTTCATTGCCCCTGTCGGCAAGCACATTATACTGGCCCAGTACTGCATTTAGCTCAGGAATAGATGTAAATTTATACCGGTCGATTACTCCGGCAAGTACCTTTGCTATCGCTTTTTTGCTTTCTATTTTACCGTAATCCACGGCCAATATCGCTGGTTTTAGTTCTTGGAGTTCTTGGTTCCGGCCGTCCGCTTTGATTAGATTAAAGTCAATTTCAATTTCTTTCCGGGCCTTCTCTGATTGGTTTTTTCCGAGATTATGCAGTGGTATCCGGCTCCCATCTGACCGGATGTTTGTGGTAACAAGATGGATATGCTCGTGGGCCACATCCTTGTGCTCGTAAACCAAATAGGGTTGGTCATTGAACCCAATCTTATCCATATAACTGCCCGCTATGGCACGAAGTTGATCCGGTGAAAGATGCTCTGACGGGTCGAAATTCAACGAGATATGGACACTATTTACTTTTGTACGAAGGTTTAGCGAAGCCAGCTTTTGAAGCAAATTTAGTTTCTGGTCAAATGTCAGATCGGTTGCCTCTTTCGGGTAGTTTTCCGCCGCCAAACAAACGGCCTGCTCCTCTCCTACTTTCCTTTCATTGTACATCAAAACAGCCCTGAGGCTGCTGCTTGTATGGATCACTGCAACCATCGGTCTGCTAGCTTGTTGATGACTAATTTCACCTGCCCCAGCACTGAAAGTACCTCCTCATTATGTGAATCCTGCCGGTGTAAATGGTCCCTGAATTCAGCGATCTGGCTTAGTGCATGCAGCCTTTTTGTGGCTTGGTTGGAGTTGTTGCCAAGGCGGCTGAGCTCCACGCGGAGCCTGGTCACTTCAAGCATTAATTCATCGGCAGACCGGTCTCGGGTAACCACAGACACCGGCTTGCCTAATAGCAACAGGCGCATATATTCGCTCAGCTTCCTGCATGTAGAAGATTTGCACTTTTTGTTGATTCGGGCCAACTCACCAGGCGTCAAGCGAAGTGTTACCCTTTCTGTCTTGTTTGTTTCCTTTCCTTCCATCACATACCATTTTCTCGTTAAAGATATCTCTCGCAAACCGGCCCCGACTTCGGAGGGGGACGGCCAGATCGGTCCTCCGGACCGACAATTGTCAGACAATTGTACATCTGGCCGATTGCGGTTAAGAGGCAATTCACCCAGATTTTTTGAAATCTGGATCCTTCCAGCCTGGCAGCTGAAATCCTTCACCTCTTCTGCCCCACCGACTCACTGTCAAGCCACTCATTGAGATCCTTATAGCCAACATACATTCCGCTGGCATCATTGTATTTTTCACTGAAATCCGTTGCCGTTAAAGTGCACTTAACACCCGCAGCATCCCGATCAAGATAAAGGTCGATGTGGTAGTGGCTTTCCAGGAAAGAACGCGCCCGATCGAAGAGTGAGATGGAATTTAAGATTACGTAATTTTCGGGCTGCTCAATGGTTTTCTTCATCAAGGTTTTGTAGGTCAGAAAATCGAACATGCCCTCAAACACCGACACGGTCGGAGCACCGACATTGATTGTAGTAATATCCTTCGGACTGCTTGCCAACTTCGAGTAACAATTCCGTAATTCATAACCACTAGAATTATTGAGCAAGCCAATTGCAAAATATCTTCGATCCCCGATCTGGTAGTTAACCTGTCGGCAGTATTGTCTGGCAATATCAGCTGAAACAGATCTTGAAACTATGTAGTCCAAAAGTGTTTTACTTGTGAGCTGCCCAGTATACAAAATTTGTATGAGGCAATTCGCGGCTGCCTTCTCTGTCGAAGGTAAAAGAATCTTAGGCTTGTGAAAGGACCAGTAATCGGAGAAAATCTTGATTACCTCCCCAACTGAGCACTGGTAAAAAATGGAGGCGAAGTCAATTAAATTCCCTCCAAGACTGATTCCGTGATCATACCAACGATTAAGTCTCCTATTGACTTTAAACGATGCAGTCCGTTCATCCCGCAAGGGGGACAAATACCAGTGATCTGCACTGTGCACCTTGACTGGCTCAAATCCCAATTCTGACAGATAACCAATAAGGTCTAATTCTCTAATTTCTGCCAACGTTAACAGCCCGCGGCTTCCCCTCTCTCTTTCGCTCATTTTGCTTTCTGTTTTGGTTCGTGGAGCGAAATTAAAGAACACGAATGTCAGCTACCTATCCTGGGTAAATTCTCCTTAGGATCGTTTCAGGGGCAATTATTATTTTTGTACCGTACTAAAAACAAGAAACATGATGAACGCGAAAGAGCTGGCAAGTGTGTATGATACCATCATGAGTATCCCCGGAATGAACGATCAAATCAAGATAGATTTGAAGATTAGCAGGCGGAATGTTTTGCTTCTGACCCAGGCGATCAAAAGAGCATTAAGTATTCCCGACGTTGACGGCAATCCTGACTTGATCGAAATAGCTTCAAACGAGTCCAAGGAAGAACTCTTAGCGCTGTCGGCTGATTGCTTGCAGAAATCAGGACTCGTGGAATTGAACGACCGGCTCGCGAAGTTGTAAAGAAAATCTGTGTCTTAACATCTACTAAATCAGACAGTAGCATCCAGGGCAAGTATCTAGGATCAGGTAATTTTCTCTTTACCACTTGAAATAGATGCACCGCGAGAATTGTATCGTAGTGTCGGGCTGTCAACTTCTGACATTACCAAAATTGACGATCCGACTTTTGTATGGGTCATTGACGCGTTCGCTAAGCGGTTCGAAAAACCAGCCGCATTTTCCGATTTCGGCAGTGCTCTCAATTTGGTCAAGCGCCTGAATGCGTTTGTTGAGGGAGGCGTTGGGCTGAGGCCAGTTTTGAGATCCATAAACGAGCTCAAAACGGACAGGTATAAACGTCTGGTTGATGTTGGCTTGACACCATACCTGATTCACTTTTACAGTAATCGAAAAGGCATTGAACTTGTGGACGATCTCGGCGATGATCTTGATGAATTAAGTGTCGATAGAACAAATGCGAAATTGGAATAGGCAATGCCCAAGTAAGAAGCAACATAATGATCCGGAATACGGCCGAACAAGCAGTTGGGTTGGCGAAATATGATTCAATTCGCTTTTCTACCGTCAAAGATTTGAATAATTAGACACGTTGGCTAAAGTTAATCAACCGCTGCTCCAATATTTCAACTATTAAATTTGAAATCCAGTAAATGCTTTCCAACCGGCATTTTGTACTCCGCATATGAAACGGAGTAAATCAAACAATCTTCCAGCGTCTCAATTGCCTCATCAGATTTTTTTGAAGAAAAAAGCTTTCCGCCACACATGCCATATCTCCATCTGCAACGAGCCTGGATGTCACATCGTCTCCTCCAATATGATAGTATGTGGCATAAGGCCGGAATGGATTAAGTAAATGTTATCATTTATTTGTCCGAAGTCCACAAGAATACGTCCCTTAAGGAGTAGTCAATGAAGAAAATTCGCGCCTTAAATCGGCGAATGCGTCCGATTGCAACGTATCGAAAAACAGAGCAAGAGGTTTGGGATCTACCATAAAACTACAATGTACGTTTCGCTAATTTCATTGTGTTACAACAAGTAGAAATCTTGTTGTAACACGAGTAAAAGTGATGTTTTATAACAAGATAAGCATAGTTTAATTGTGAGTTATTTGAACCGATAAATATTTATTCTACAAACTAATCGAACAGGTATGAAAGCACCCCCCTACGAGGTCGGTAGATCGGCAAGACCGGTTATTCTGACTATCCTAAGTGTTTTGTTAGTTTTTTTCAGTGGCTCTGACAAGCAATTGCTAAATGAGTCTAATAATAGTCCCGACGAAGCCAATAGAGCTGCGAGACTTTCTGGCAAACCAGTCCTGACAGCTGATTATGAAATTGAAACGGTTTCTATCAGTCGTGTTGAATCTCGTGATTCCAAAGCAGCAAAATCCGACGTGGTATTTACGGAAATCGGGCTGCAACCGATTGAAAGAAAACCGCAATTACATTAGCGTACCAGCGCAGCACTGATTTCAATACCGGCACGTGCGATTGAAAGACGAAGTAAGTTGGTTCTCCTGCCTTCAGATGATACGCATTTCAATACCGACAGGTGCGATTGAAAGCAACGATTACAACTACGACAACTCGGACACGAATGTATTTCAATACCGACAGGTGCGATTGAAAGCGTTAAGGTGCACTCAATAGATGCCAAATATGTAAAATTTCAATACCGACAGGTGCGATTGAAAGACAGATCATCGGGCATTTGTCCGGGATACCGGATACATTTCAATACCGACAGGTGCGATTGAAAGTTGTCTTTTAGCCCCACCCCATGAAAGCAAACACTAAATTTCAATACCGACAGGTGCGATTGAAAGCTCTCCTTAAATGTCAGGATAGGGGGCTAGTAGCCTGATTTCAATACCGACAGGTGCGATTGAAAGTTTACACGCTTTTTCATCCAAGTGCAGCTCACTGAGATTTCAATACCGACAGGTGCGATTGAAAGCTTTTGTCAGAACGTCGTAAACAGGTACTTTATAGATTTCAATACCGACAGGTGCGATTGAAAGCGAAGAGCTCAAACAGTACAATCCGGTCATGTACACATTTCAATACCGACAGGTGCGATTGAAAGTCGGGAATTGATTTTAGAAGCTTCATTCCAAGATCCGATTTCAATACCGACAGGTGCGATTGAAAGTGATATGCGAGTTCAGTTGTCGACATTTTTAGCTTATTTCAATACCGACAGGTGCGATTGAAAGTGCCCCAAACGCAATACGCATTTGCCGGATCCTTGAAAATTTCAATACCGACAGGTGCGATTGAAAGCTGATGGCTCAGGAGATCCGGCAGTTTACTGACAAATTTCAATACCGACAGGTGCGATTGAAAGATCCTCGACGAGTGGGCAGTCCCACAGGATGGAACAAATTTCAATACCGACAGGTGCGATTGAAAGCCGGATCCCGCGCAAATTCTGCGACGTCGATGGAAAGATTTCAATACCGACAGGTGCGATTGAAAGTCTTCAATTTGCTTCCAACAATTGGCGCGCAGGTAGATTTCAATACCGACAGGTGCGATTGAAAGTGAAATTGAAATATACAGCACGCAGTCAAAATATGAATTTCAATACCGACAGGTGCGATTGAAAGAGGAAGGTTGGCGGGCTTGGTCGTTCAGAGAGGCAAAATTTCAATACCGACAGGTGCGATTGAAAGGACCGACTGCGTTGCGATCGCGCGGCCCTTCTCGAATTTCAATACCGACAGGTGCGATTGAAAGGCAAAGCTTCCAGAATACTACCCGCAAATTCAAAACGATTTCAATACCGACAGGTGCGATTGAAAGTTTTTCGTCTTGTTCAAGCATCAGCTGCACCTTTTCATTTCAATACCGACAGGTGCGATTGAAAGCCAGAATCCAGCCGTGAACGCCTCATCCCATGCAGATTTCAATACCGACAGGTGCGATTGAAAGTCTGCTGTTTTCCAACGATCGTCAACGAAAGCTTTTAATTTCAATACCGACAGGTGCGATTGAAAGCAGATTGCGCACAATGCTACCGCGCTGTTCATTGCCAAATTTCAATACCGACAGGTGCGATTGAAAGCCGTTGCGGTTTCCGCTTTCCCGCGCCGGGTAATCTATTTCAATACCGACAGGTGCGATTGAAAGGCAAAACAGCTGACCGAGGCACAAGCTGCGCTATCTGATTTCAATACCGACAGGTGCGATTGAAAGTAAAGAACTGATCGAGAGGTTAGTGACGTCGAAAAGATTTCAATACCGACAGGTGCGATTGAAAGGGGAAATCTCAAGAAATCACGCAGATCCTTATTCATATTTCAATACCGACAGGTGCGATTGAAAGTTCTTTGATAGTGCCGTCCGATAGCTCGATTTGAAATTTCAATACCGACAGGTGCGATTGAAAGCCAGCAACATTAACGGTTGGAGCAACAAAAGAGCCGATTTCAATACCGACAGGTGCGATTGAAAGTCAAAGTATCCATGAGTGTAACAGTAACTATATTAGAATTTCAATACCGACAGGTGCGATTGAAAGATATTAAAGCTTGAGAGCCTGGTGCATGGGAAGGTTATTTCAATACCGACAGGTGCGATTGAAAGCCATTCTTTTACCGACTCAGGAAGCGTTTTGACGAATTTCAATACCGACAGGTGCGATTGAAAGGAGGCTACCACGCATGCAGATGTGTTTGTTGCTACGACATTTCAATACCGACAGGTGCGATTGAAAGCCACAATTATTAATCCCCCGACTATCTGCGTATATCATTTCAATACCGACAGGTGCGATTGAAAGCCACCATGACTTATTGTACCCTTTTGAATAATCGTATTTCAATACCGACAGGTGCGATTGAAAGCTCCGCTATTCATCAAAAGCCAGTCTAGGCTAACTGTATTTCAATACCGACAGGTGCGATTGAAAGGTAACCGTGGGTTTGGTTTTATCCGTAACGATGCTCCGATTTCAATACCGACAGGTGCGATTGAAAGGCAGTCAAGTACATCGCACGTGCAGGTAAGAAAGACCATTTCAATACCGACAGGTGCGATTGAAAGCCAGCCCAGATGGTCATTGATCAGCATTTCGTACAGATTTCAATACCGACAGGTGCGATTGAAAGTTGGTTACCCTTATCAAAGCCTTGCTGGTAGGTAAGATTTCAATACCGACAGGTGCGATTGAAAGCAAGCTTTAAGCTTCCTTTTGAGGCTCCGTTGGGGAATTTCAATACCGACAGGTGCGATTGAAAGCTACTAGCTCAGAAAGCTTTTGCTCGGCTTCGATGATTTCAATACCGACAGGTGCGATTGAAAGCCTTTTTCCAGATAGGCAGTGTGGGCATGAGCGGAAATTTCAATACCGACAGGTGCGATTGAAAGTCTCTTCTTTATGATCCGCCTTGAACTTATTAGCAAATTTCAATACCGACAGGTGCGATTGAAAGTCTTCCGATATCCATTCGATAGTAGCCTTTTGTTCGATTTCAATACCGACAGGTGCGATTGAAAGTCGGTAACAGGAACAACGCACACGCATGCGATAACTAATTTCAATACCGACAGGTGCGATTGAAAGTATACAAAGTCACAGGTAGACAGCATTGTTAGCAAGATATTTCAATACCGACAGGTGCGATTGAAAGCTGAAAACTATCTATCATTTACAAGGAGTTGAATGATTTCAATACCGACAGGTGCGATTGAAAGCAAAAACCAGGACGTTACCCACATCAGGAAAATGTAATTTCAATACCGACAGGTGCGATTGAAAGAGGGCGCAGGGTGTTGTATTACATGAACCAGTTCGATTTCAATACCGACAGGTGCGATTGAAAGGTGGAGCGAGGTTGGAGGCTGGACAGCGACTACAAAATTTCAATACCGACAGGTGCGATTGAAAGCGTAGTTTATCTTCCTTTTCATTTCAACAGATATTTAATTTCAATACCGACAGGTGCGATTGAAAGCTTCTTGTTTCAATTTGGATCAGCACATTCATTTTAATTTCAATACCGACAGGTGCGATTGAAAGGCAACAACGATCGGTAATAGCGTCATGCAAGATACATTTCAATACCGACAGGTGCGATTGAAAGAGGGCTGGTGTACCGAATCAATGGTAAATCCTTCGATTTCAATACCGACAGGTGCGATTGAAAGGAAGAAAACAGGGCATTAACGAATGCATTGAGGATATATTTCAATACCGACAGGTGCGATTGAAAGGAAGGTAGACAATCCTTATCTATCAGCGTTCATAACATTTCAATACCGACAGGTGCGATTGAAAGCCGAAAGATAGAAGGTTTTTAAAAGGCTGGATTGCCATTTCAATACCGACAGGTGCGATTGAAAGCTTAAACTTCAAGTTTTTGACTTTGGGTTTAACGCATTTCAATACCGACAGGTGCGATTGAAAGCAGTGTCACCACAACAAGCGCAATGCTTCTATGGGAATTTCAATACCGACAGGTGCGATTGAAAGTAACTCGACAACGACTGTTTGAAGTCCTGGCACTACATTTCAATACCGACAGGTGCGATTGAAAGCTAGTACTGGATCAGTGCCGCGACAGATGATTTTGATTTCAATACCGACAGGTGCGATTGAAAGCGAAAAAAGCCTGACAACTGCAATACATAAAGGCTAATTTCAATACCGACAGGTGCGATTGAAAGGAGTCAGTAATACCATACCCCGCAATCGTTGTAGGGATTTCAATACCGACAGGTGCGATTGAAAGAAATGGAAAATCGCGGATCCTGCTGGGTTTTTATCAATTTCAATACCGACAGGTGCGATTGAAAGTCTTTTCTTATCGTGTCGCCATCGGTGATACTATCCCATTTCAATACCGACAGGTGCGATTGAAAGTCGCCAACAAACACAACGAAGAGTGCCCGATAGTTCGATTTCAATACCGACAGGTGCGATTGAAAGCCTGCTCGGCTAGGTTCTTGCGTGTGTACTTGAAATCATTTCAATACCGACAGGTGCGATTGAAAGATGTAGGTAAAGCCGCGCTCGACCAGATCACCATATTTCAATACCGACAGGTGCGATTGAAAGCCTGCCGAAACGTGCAATAATTGCCACAGACTTACAATTTCAATACCGACAGGTGCGATTGAAAGAGGAAGGGAAGCCCGCACGTGGCTGACATTGTTACATTTCAATACCGACAGGTGCGATTGAAAGGCAGGATTTCAACCCGGTAAATAACAGGGTCAACATCATTTCAATACCGACAGGTGCGATTGAAAGAAGAATATTCCCAGGGGTTCAGTTTCAGGGATATGTATTTCAATACCGACAGGTGCGATTGAAAGATGAAGAAGCGTGTAGAAAGGTGTTTGAGTTCTTTGATTTCAATACCGACAGGTGCGATTGAAAGGATGGTCTTTCGCTTCTTAGGCGGCCTATCAACCTTATTTCAATACCGACAGGTGCGATTGAAAGAGTCTTAAATCAAATGTTGGATAAGCAATACAAGGATTTCAATACCGACAGGTGCGATTGAAGGCAGTAACAGGAACAACCCACACGCACGCTATAACTACATTTCAATACCGACAGGTGCGATTGAAAGTTTCTTCTCTGTACCCTTCTGAACCCTGTTTAAAGATTTCAATACCGACAGGTGCGATTGAAAGAGAGGGTTTTGAGCCAGAAGGTGTAAGTAACTACCAAATTTCAATACCGACAGGTGCGATTGAAAGTATTAATCAGGCCATCGGCATTGGACGAGTGGCTTAATTTCAATACCGACAGGTGCGATTGAAAGATGGGTAAGTAATGTTGAAATTAGCAGAGGTTTAGAATTTCAATACCGACAGGTGCGATTGAAAGGCGTGGTTGGTCAGGTGGACAAATCAT
Organism: Dyadobacter sp. UC 10; assembly: GCF_008369915.1. Taxonomy (NCBI): domain Bacteria; kingdom Pseudomonadati; phylum Bacteroidota; class Cytophagia; order Cytophagales; family Spirosomataceae; genus Dyadobacter; species Dyadobacter aurulentus. The sequence goes on from NZ_VSRN01000001.1 coordinate 6,331,635, forward strand.
TAGCCAAGAAATTTCAATACCGACAGGTGCGATTGAAAGTTAAATGAGCGCATCAAGCTAGCAACTAAAACCTAATTTCAATACCGACAGGTGCGATTGAAAGTTCCGGATCAATGGCAGTCTCTTAGAGCTACCAGAATTTCAATACCGACAGGTGCGATTGAAAGTCCCGTTTTAATAAAGGATTGAACATGAAAACAGAATTTCAATACCGACAGGTGCGATTGAAAGTTCGATGCGGCGCAGAACGAAAAACCAGGAGCTTAATTTCAATACCGACAGGTGCGATTGAAAGGTTGATATTTTACATCGCCCACCATGTGATATTACATTTCAATACCGACAGGTGCGATTGAAAGCCGGGTCAAAAATATGGATTATGGCTTGTAGAATGCGGTTTTTACAACAAAAAAGAATAAAAAAATCGTCATCCCCTAAAAGCGCTAGAAACGTCCGGGGATGACGACATGCCCGTTTAGCCCTTACAAAGCGTTTTTTGCTAGCATTGCTCTTTGTCGAGAGCGGGCAATTTTTTAAGATCCAAAAAAAGGCGGACGGCTTTGAGGTTGACGACCAGACAATGATCTAACTTACAGAAAACGAGAGCGTTCCCCTTTTTCTTCTCCCAAGGAAATTCTATCAACATATCGTTCATCTCTTAGTTGGTAAAAGATCACACCATCACTGTCTTTCATTAGTTGATCAGCCTCAGTTTCTAATGATTTAAACTGAGAATGGGTGAGCTCTCCTTCGAAGACTGAATTTTGAATCCACGTCAAATATCGCCGAAAAAGTTTAAGCATTCTTCCGACACGCTTCTGATTGACATCATAAACAGCAATATAGTACGGCATAAATTTAAAGCAATAATATGTTTCAGTACGTCAAAGAACATTTCAACTTATAACACGGATTTGGTTTCACCACCACATGTGCAATCCCTGATAAGTGTTGCCCGCCGGATCGCTGAGGTGACGAATCAATTTATAGCATTCCAGACGTATTAATCGCTCATAGGAAACTTTTTTATCCAATGCACGATGATGTACAGTTTTACTAAGTCGTTCATCCCAGTGTTGTACAAAAATTTTACGCCCCGCATCAGATAGGTAGCAACCTCCGAGATGTTTCTCAAAATGCTTTGAATTTATTTCTCCTGTCTTAAGTAGTCGAAAAATCGCTCTGTCTACCAAGAGCGGTTTGAATATCTCCGCAATATCCAGAGAAAGTGAAAATCTACGATCCCCTGGTTCATGAAGAAACGCTATCGTAGGATCAAGGGCTGTTCGATAAATTTGTCTCACGACTGTGCTATAACAGAGAGAATTTCCAAACGAAATCAATGCATTGAGTTCGTTCGAAGGTGGCCGTCGTTCGCGTTTATTCATCGGGAATTTTGAGGCGACTTCCTTTCCCAGAAAATGTGGCCATAACTTATAATATCTGTCCCGAATACGCCCCTCAACGGCCATGAGAGTAAAAATATCCGTGGTAAGGGGTAGCGCACCACGATCCCGGACCAGCGCCTGCAAAGTAGCCTGCGTTTCTTGCTGTGCATCGCCCTCCAAGCGTGGCTGATAATATTTGATAACGCGCTCGATGTTAAACAAAGCAGCTTCCACGAATGCTTTCGCAAGTGTTAGTCTCCTTTTAGGACTTAAATAATGGTGTGCTTGCTGAATACGTAATCGTCCGGAGAGTAGATTCTCCCTTGGATAGAGCGTGGCGGAATAATTGCCGTAATAGTCAAAAAAGAAAGCGGGCACTCCTTGTTGCCCCAAAAACGTAATTAGTTTGGAATTGATGTCTATTTCACCAAACAAAAACAAGCTATCCACGCTCTCTATTGGAAATTGAGTCCGTCCTCCGTCTGGAAGAGAAGACGGCACTCCTTCGTCCTCTGGTGAATCGTCCGGTAGCCTTTCACCGGAGGTTTTTTCCAAAGCCAGGGTGTTATGCTGACGCTTTAATCGTCCGCTCGAAAATAAATAATACGGTCGTTTCATTCGCTGTTAAAATTTGTTGATTCAATAAAACGAATTATCCGAAGCACAACTCCTCAAAAGAACACTTGGCACAAAAGCTTCGTTGGGTTAGAACCGGAGGTGGAATTTCCTGAATTGCAAGGCTACTTATTGCAGCGACGTTTTTTTCAAGTTCAAGGTAATGTTCGGCTTCAAGGAAGACAGCCTCTGTTCTGCGTAAAAGAGGATAGTCCAGCTGTCCACTGAATGGTACGCCGTCTGCACGGGTAACTCCGTTTCTATACAGCAACCAAAGGTAAAACCTGAGTTGCCAACGGTGCGCGTCTTCACATGAACGACCTTTTTTAGTTTCATGTAAAACACCGTGTTTCAGATTCGCCCGATCGATTTTTCCAACCAATGGTGTTCCGTCAGGGGCTTCGGCTTCTATTTCGAGATGTTTATCAGACCGGGCGTAAGAGGACTCATCCAGCAGTCGCCCCAAAGCAACTGCGTCGGATTCCTGCTCCATTGCAATCCCTCGCAAAGACCACCACGCCTTGCGAGGGCACAAACGATAGTAGCCGATGAGCATTCCGCCGATGCGGAGACTTTTCGAAATCATTTTTCGTAGTCGTAGTCTCTTAACAATCTTGTAATCGCTTGCTCTGCCTGATTCATTGCATCCGCAGCACCAACGACACCCCTTACATACCCTTTACAAGACAAAGAGATAAAGGTATCAACACCTTCAAACGTGTCTACCACTGGATCTGCTCTTCGAGCTTCCTCTTCACTAAGATCAGCCCGAATCGCAGAAGCAATTAGCCCGGCATTTTCACTTAATGCCAATGCTAAGGTAGTTTGCGGGCTATATGTACGAGCTTGGTTACTGGTAATGTGCCATTCGACTAATGCCTTCGCCAAGGATGGAATAAGCTTTTCCCGACGGATAGCCGGGCATATCAGTCGGTCTCCGTCGTCAGATAGAATCCAATTTTCTTGTTTCAATCGCTCAATAGTTTCTTTATCAACTTCGGGTTCATGTTGATTTAAAGAAATACTAAAAAGGCGAGATCGGTCAATAGCAATATCATAAACAAACAAACCAGTAGTGCGGACATTTTCTGGAATCCAATTACGACGCGGTAGCGTACGTTGCTTACTCTCCAAGTATTCGTCAATTTGTTCCTCTGACAGCTCTGTACCGGAAGCATTTAATACTCGAACTGGGTGTTGGCCTGGTTTGTCACTTCGGTCAAATGTGAGATTTTCGGAGTTTAAACTTACCAAGAGAGGATGTAATGGTCGCATGGCCGAAATTGATAATGGACTACGGCGTTTAAGGGTTACGACACCGGGTCTTGCACGCATCCATCCACCGATAAGCTGATCCGCATAGGAAGGATCGCACGGAGACCAAGGCTCCTTGTTACTTAGGGCGTCATCCTTTGTGATCTCATAATTAAACGTAATTGGCGCACGTGCCTCACCTGTTTCTTCCGCCAAAAAATCAAGAAGAGAACGTTTTACTTGCTGACCACTAGAATATGCAACCGATTTGCCAAAGGTTGGATCGTAGTATTTCTTTTGTCCTTCCTGAACAGAGAAAACGGTATGTTCAGCGAGTTTCAGCCCACGCAAATAGAAATAAGGTTTCATAAGAATATATTAGTTTAAAATAAGTGATTCTGAACTATTTCGCCTGTGCAACTGCATACTTCAATTTAAGCAATGCCATGAAGAGGGGGAAGTCTGTTAGAGGCATTAATACTACTGTTTCACCAAGCTCATCAAAGGCTATTTTTTCGGCTTCATTTTGCTTGACAAAGTCTGCCAACTTTTCAATAAACTGCCTGCGATTTGAAGATTTTAGCAGATCATCCACTGCGTTGCTCGTGACCTTTTTTCCGCGATCTCCCTGGCTACTAAAGTCTTTCAGTATCACAGCAATCTTCTTGGTCAAATCAATAAGTTGTTGGTTGTTTAACATGGCGATTATCCAGGTTTGATAAAAATTGTACGTTAAAAGAATACTGTCGTTTAGATTTTTAGGTGTTTTGAACGGCTTCCCTTCACCATGAATACTTGGAATATGCTCACGTAATTGTTTGGGTTCCAGCGCAGGGATTCCGATTTTCCCTAATTCACAGGCTTTCTGAAAACCGAGAGCTGTATCATAAAGTGTTGCCAAAGAATCCGTACTGACAATAATGGATTCCACTTTACTGATTTTTTGATACAACTCCTTAAAGGATCGAACAGCGGGCAATTCCATTGAAACAAACCCAATAGTTGTATTCATTTGACTCAGGGAGTAGACATAGGTGTTAATTATTTGTTTAGGCATCTTTTCAGCCAAGGCAAAAATAACTTTTACCCATGGTGTCGTTTCCACGCTTGCGGTGCCGGTTTTAGAGTCTGTTTTGATCTCAGGCTGCTGATTAGCAAAAGGATAATTGGCATCGTAAAGGCCATCGAAAGCATTTGTTATCCAATATCCATTCCATGTATTGATTTGATGGGGTTTTAGGTTTGGCGTTTGTGTCAGGTACTCACGATACCGAAACCAACCATCATACAAAGCCAATAACACTTCGTCAGAATCTATTAGAAGATTCAATCCTCCACTCACTCCAACGCCCATTGCCGCTCCAATCCAAGACGCATATACTTCGTGAGAGGTAATGGGAAGAAGTATGTCTGTTACTTGACCTGATGTACCCGCTGAGCTTTCAGCGGCAGCTCCACCTAAGAAAAATGAGCCATCCGGTGCGTCCTTCTGTATTTTAGCGTGCTGACCTGTCAGGGCCTTTGCTAAAACATCAGAGGTTAAAGGAATCTTCCCCTTTTGTTTGTATGCTTGATCAAACTTTGAGTTGTTCACATGTTGCAAATACCTTTCGTTTAAAAAAAACAGGGGTATATACACTTCATCATAGAACTCCTGGGCGCTTCGGTTTTTACCTTCGCGATTATTCACCAACTCAATAAGCCTTTTTCCAATGTAAGCTGTATACATATCAAATGATTCGGTTAGTGGTAGGTACTGTTTGATTTCCGCCTGCCGTTTTTAAGACAAGCCCAAGGATCATATCATAGTTGTCATCTGGGATAACCGTGGGATAACTTCCTGTTTCCAAGCGTGGCCAGGCTCGTGCATAAGGAGCAATCGAACGCCATGGAACCGGTATTTCTAAATTTTGGCGATCTTCCCCAAAAGAATCTATATAAGTCTTACTGTCTGATTGACGAACACAAAGTGCCCCCTCAATTTCCAAAGCATCAATCAATACCGATTTAGGACGGTGACAAAGAGTCCTTAAGGGCGCACTGTTGCCCGCCGCTAAATGCAAGTCAATCGAAGGAATTGCCACTTCGCCATAAACCAGATCAATCAAGTCTTGCAGCTCACTTTCGCGTAATAACCCATTGGGCAACATTTTATAGCTTCGCCGTACAACGTCGGGGTTATAAGGCAAAACATCTTTGTCAGTTTGGGAAGGAGCAATCACACAAACAGGCTGATATTTACCAATAGTATCGTAGGTGCGGCGACGATTTACACGTCCGAAGCGTTGTATCAAACTGTCCAATGGAGCGGCATCAGTCACTAAACGGTCAAAGGAAATGTCTAAGCTTACCTCAACCACCTGCGTGGCAATGACTAAACAAGGTCCTTTCTGCTTATCAAATTCACTAATTCTTGCCTCTAATACGGCTCGATCACCTCGACGAAAACGACTGTGCACCAGCAAAATATTCAGGTTTGGAAATTGCTTTTTTGCCCATTCGTATCGTTGCTGAGCAGTACCTACCCGATTGCCTACAAATAATACCTTCTCTTGATTGTCAATGGCTTTCTCAACCGTTTTAAGAGCCTCTTCTTCGTCTTGGAGTTTTTCAACTTCATGCCGGTTGAATTTTTCTAATGCTCTTTTTCCAAACGTGACCCGATAAACGCGACGGTTGCCACCCAATACCTTGATGAGCTCATTCGCCAATGAGGTAGGGATAGTGGCGGTACCGATGTGTACCCGGCACTTAAGTTTCACCAGTTCTCTCACCAATTCAAGCATCATTGCCCGAGCCATGTCGTCGTAAACGTGTACTTCATCCAAGATTACATCGCAGCCGGCAATGTCCAACTTGGCAGCTTCGTGGCCACTGATGCCAAACACAATTGAGGCAATTTGGTGGGGCGTGGTAATTTTGATACTTGCTCCCGGATTTCGTTGAAGGGAAATTTCCTCTTCTACCCATTTGCCTTTTTCATCACGCATCTGAATTTTAGAGGCTGCGTGCGCTCTTCGGACGTCCGTTTGCTGTTCTTTTGGAAGACGTTTTTCTCCTTTACCGTTCAAGTTTTCGTCAATCCTTACGAACATGGCATTGATGGAAGCCTGAAAGGGTAAAGTATAAACAACCCTTCCACGGCAACGACGCAATAAAAAGTCGGTTTTTCCCGCACCAGTAGGTGCTATTACAAATGTATGGCGGGAGCGATGGTCAGCACGCAAGAGCGACAGCGGGTGTAAATCGGACTTACGCGAATAGTAGGTTAGGTCTGGTACTTGATAAAATGTTCTGACAAGAGGAGCTGCTTTCTCCATATACTCAGAGGCAAAATGGTCGGCCGCCATCAGTATACCCCGCCATTTTGACCACCCGTACTTCATACGATAACAATAGTCGTGAGCGAACAGCAGAGCAGTTTTTGCTTCATCGAGTTCAATCGGCCGAAATTTTACTTTGAAATCCTTATGCTCAACTACGGGCTTCACCATCGCCGACCATACTTCCCAATGCTCTGCGTGTCGTAGAATCATTGCATCAATCCCATTCCGTTTGACCAAATCTATCAAACCGCGATTCCGCACATCGCCTAAGGCTGATTTGTGATGGGCTGCTACCATTTCAATTAAAATCGGCCAATCTTTTTTGTCAAAAAGAGGTAAGAATAGCAAAGACGAAATCTCGTGACGATGTGGCTCCGAAATAATTCTTTCATCATCACCCACTTCCCCTTTTACGGTACGCTGGAAGAAAATGTGAGCTTTGCCTAAATCGTGCAGTAAGGCACCAATTCTGGCCAATCGACGATTAAAACCATGGCGACCGGCCATTATTGAAATTACGTCGGCTACCTGCTGCGTGTGAGCCAAGAGCGTCAATCCCCCCTGTTGAGGACTTTTAGCAAATAGTACCATTTTATTCAAAAGGGTCAGATCCAACCGGATTACCGGTAATTTTTAATATACCAAACATGGGCTCGTTTTCCTGGTATCGGTTGTATCCTACCAAGATTGTATTCGAACCACGCTGGAAAAGCAACTCAAATCCGGTCACTTCTTCAAAATCACCTTCTGACATGCTGTGAATACCAATTTCAGGTAGAAGAATATCTTCGTTTCTGCACAAGCAAATATGTTGTTCCGATGCAAGTTTTGCATCTTCCTCATTTGCAAATGCCAGCCGCAATTTTGGATATAACATAACACCCCTCATAAGAATTGATTGTTCACGGCTTGCCTTTTTCTTAGTTTCCAGGAAGCCTCGTGATTGAGTCCTTTCTTGTTGCTGATCAATTTTGGCGTAAGTGAGTTTGTGTCTGACTATTTCTGAAACGCCGAGCCTTATTCGCAAACCCTCAATAATACTTGGCGTTAAAAACTGTTGGCTAAACGTCCGCTCGTCGCGAACCGCAGTCCAAGGTTTAATAAATCCAAAAGGACCGGTATATGTAACTATATGTAGAAGTTGCTCCTTCATTACTTTGTTAATTTATTGTAAAGCACCAAATCCACTTCCTGTCAAGTCACCTAAACCTACAAGCCAAGCAAAATGCAATGCTTCTTGGGTGCCTTCGACAATCACAGGACATTCACTTCCTTTATGGTCGATACCTTTGATGGTTATTTTACGACTTCTTGGATTGGTATAAGTCCTGTCAAACGCTACTCGTGCGTTAAGATGGTCACCAGTAAAACCAGCTAGACTTAATTTCCATCTGAGTTTATTCGTAAGGGCTTCATTCGCAGCCAGGCTATCCCAGGCTAAGTATTCTTGCGAGCCATCTAAGCGTTTTTGTCTGGCCAGGATCGCCGACCCGTCAGTATGGAAAATATGCTGCTTACGGAAGGCCATCGGTTCAACCTCTTGAATTTCTTCAACATACATTCCGTAAGCAACCGATGGCTCTTGCAAAATTCCTTTAATCAACTGGCGGGCAAGGTCGTCATCAAAAAAAGAAATATTCCAATCAGCTCCCAGGGAGAATGACAATGCTTTTTTCTCGGACCTTCCTCCGTGAAGCCAACCGAAGCTATAAAGACTGACGCCATCGTGAATTGAGTTTTCACCTAGCCATTTATGCAACGTCCCTGTCAGGCTATACAAGTGACTAAAAGGCACTGGTTCCGTATTTGGACTTAATTGTAATCTAATTCGCATGAGAATTTCAGTTTTGGTAATGACAAATGTATTTTAGGGGTTCGCCAGAACTTGACGTGGCTATTGAAAACAGTAAATTTTATTAATCACTATACCAGAGGTGCAATTGAAAATTTAAAAAAATCCTCCTTGAACATTTTCAATACCAAGAAGTGCAGTTAATTCGGAGGCTACGAATACAAAGAATGAAAATCTTTTAAATACTCCTTTAACATGGGAATTAGTATTAATTTTTTCTTATCCAATCTAAAAACATCATAAATAAGATTTTGTGGCTCTAGTTATTCTATTATGAATGGCCTCCCTAAGACAGTAAGGCTCCAACACCTCAACAGCTTCTCCATACGCAAGAATCTCTCGTTCCAATTCATGATTTAAAACGACATGGAAAGATATGTCAACATGAGAATCTGTTTCCTGGACAGTTTGTTGACTACTATGAAACGGGAGGGATAGTATATAATTGGCTTCCAGCTTGGTGAACCGAAGCACAACCCTATCTGCAATTGCTCCCTTGGGAATTGTGACACCAATTACTTGTTTACGAAGTGCTTTATACGCATCGGTTCGGTTGGTTGAAATGGTTTGTCCCACAGCCACGGGATCGCTCATACGATCCAGGCCAAAAGTACGAATACCACCTTTTTCAATATCCCATGCATCGAGATACCATCGGTTACGATATTCAAAAATGATCCCGGGCTCAACCATTCGAACCGAAGGAGTTGAACGCTTTGCCTTGTATGAGGCGTATTCAAATTGCACTACTTTCTGGCAACGGAGCGCATCCCACAAAATCGGCAGGCAGTCAGATCCAATAAACTGCTCACTACGTTCAAGCTGCAAATAGTTTCCGGCATCGCGAATGCTAGTAACGGCAGCTTGCAAAAAATCAAGCCGTTCCCTACGTTCGAGTAAAGAGACAAATTGGTTAAAGTCATCTACATCTTCGTTTGGTGGCGTGTACAAGTAATAACCATTTTTATTGGGATCGTGTCTTATGTCAATACTGTATTCATCACGAAGCTTTTCCATGTCACGCTCGATGGTTCGTTGGCTTTTGGCTTCAATACCAATTTCCATAAGGCGTTCCGAAAGCTCTCTTTTCGTAGGGTAAGTATACGGCCTTTTTGTCCAGCGTATTAGGCAAAGACGACGGTGTAGGTTGAGAGAAGGTGTCAATTATTCAGAGGGTTGAAGTTAAGTCTAATGAATTTAAAATTATCGAATATTTTGTAATACTTGAAAACAAGAATTTGAAAGACATACCAACAATAAATGTTGCCCTTGATCAGTGCAAACGAAAATTACAAAGAAGAAAATGACGGCTGCAGGCCTGTAGTCCGTCAAGCCCGTCTCTTTAGAAATATATTCATTTCCATTATCGCATTGAATGCGTTTCGGAAAAGGACCCCCTACCAGGCAAATCCCACTTAATTCAGCAACAACATCAACGCCTTTTAGCGATTTTCCTGCCAGCAGCCCATGGTAAATTTGGCTGCGATTATCCACCGCGCACCGGCCGCTATAAATTAGGCCTTTGCGGTTCCCTCGATACCACGATAGGTATATTACTCTAAGATTCAATAACACTTCACAATAACCCATCACCCGAAAAAGAGCAATACCCTTCCGCTGTCACGATCAAATGATCCAGAACCCGGATATTCAGCAACTCACCGGCCTTTCTCATATTCTCAGTAATATACTTATCAGCATCACTCGGCACGAGCTGCCCCGAAGGATGATTGTGTGCCAGGATTATCCCTGTTGCATTGGCTTTTAAAGCAGCTGCAAAAACGATCCTTACATCAGCACTTGCTCCTGAAATCCCACCTTTGGAAACTTCAAAAATACCTAACACGCGGCTGGCATTGTTTAATAAAAGTATCTTGAACTCTTCAATAAATTCAAGCCGGTCGGGGTTCCAGCTTTGGATCAGCACATTGTATGCATCTTTGGACGATGCTATTTTAGGACGCTGGCTTGCTTGAACATTGGTTTTGTAGATCAGCTCAATTTCTGCTACCTGAAACAAGTTTGAGACATTCGCGAAGCTTTCCATAATTACCTTGATTTTGAAGTGATTGAATGAATTATGGCGCTTCATTCAGGCACTGGGCAAGCAAGTAGTGGAAGCAACGGAATAAAGGAAAGCACTGAGCGCTGGCAGGCATTTATGCCGGGTGTTTATGCCGGAATTTCCACTACGCCCCGCAGCCATGTGCCTAACTTTGGGGCATTATTGATACAAGAAACTCATTTGGGCATTTGGGCATTCTTCAAAAAATTTGGTGACTCTTTTCACAATTTCATTTTATATATGGTTGATAATCATTGGGGTACAATGATAGCGGTGTGGGTACAAGAAAAAGTTGTACTTGAAGCGCCTTGGTTTTGAGTGTTGTTTTGTCAGGTAATCAATGCAGCAGCAACCTTAAAACAGCACGAGTTATGGAAACGCATTTATCCTGGACAGGCTACTTTCTGTCAGTGGGTGCCGCAGTGGCGATCTACTATGTGATCATCGGCATCCGGTATTACCGGCAGGACATCCGGGCACTACACAATTCAAAGTCCCGGTTCTGGGAACGGCCGGAAAAGCCCCCACCGGTAAGCCCACCACAGGCAACTCAGTTGGAAGAAACAGCTGAACCTGTTGAAATAAAAAAACAGCCCTGGCAGAGTGAGTCATTGTTTGCCAAGGTCGAGGAGCTCAGCTCGCAGCTCAGGAATAGCATCCGGGAGGCATATCAAAAAGGCTACGAAAAGCGGGATCTGATTTTTCTGATCCAGATATTGATCAAAGATTTTTCTGCCGTGAAAGGCACGCCGTTCCGTGAGGCGATCAACAATGTGATCACTTCGGAATCTGCAAAATATGGCTTCATCAACCTCAGTGCTGTAGAGCTAGAGGAGTTATGGAAGGAGGTTTAATGATGAGCCCGCTCTCCTGCGCTCCCGGGCCTTCTGGCTTGGGAGCCGCAAGGAGACAAACCGAGTAAACAAGTTCAAAACAATAACCAACGAGGCGTATGAAATGTGGGAAAACAGCCCTTTCAAGCAGGGTAAAACAAGTATGGGCAGCAACGCTGCTCTCAGTAATGGCAACCATCGCCAAGGCGCAGGATGGCGCGGCGGGTATCTCCGAAGCCGACAGCCAGGTCCGAAGCTACTTCGAGCCAGGCACGCAGCTGATGTATGCCATCGGCGCGGTGCTCGGACTGGTGGGTGCAGTGAAGGTTTTCCAGAAATGGAATGCTGGGGACAATGATACCGGAAAGGTCGCGGCGGCGTGGTTTGGCAGCTGTATTTTCCTGGTGGTGGTCGCAACCGTGCTGCAATCTTTCTTTGGCCTATAAGGGTAAGCGTTATGGCAAGTACGAGCATTTACCAAATCAACAAGGGCATCAACACTTCCATTGAGTTCAAGGGGCTCAAAGCGCAGTACATCTGGTATATGGGCGGGGCGGCGATCGTTTTGTTTGCGATTTACACGCTACTGTACGTATGCGGTATCTGCTCCTACATCTGTGTGGGCATTGTGATTTGCCTGGGCATCCCGATGATCATGGGCATTTATCACCTGAGCTCAGCCTATGGCGAGCACGGTGTCACTAAAATGCTCGCCCGGCGGAGCGTGCCCAAATACGTGAAGTCTAATTCAAGACGTATCTTCAAAACCCGCACCAGCAATGGAAAAGTTACTGGATGATTTGATCCCGATTATGGATGTGGAGCACGATTGTATCCTGTCCAAGCAAGGAGACATCACGGTGGTATTTCAGGCAGATTTGCCTGAAATATTCACCCTTTCCGACAACGACTACGAAGCTTTTCACCAAACCTGGGTGAAAGCGCTCCGAGTGCTGCCAGCACATTCGGTCTTCCACAAGCAGGATTGGTTTGTCGACAGCCGTTATGAGCCTGATTTTTCCAGGGAGGACAAAAGCTTTTTGTCCATGCAAAGTGAGCGCCATTTTAACGAGCGACCGTTTTTGGATCACAGTTGCTACATCTACATCACCAAAAAGCCAGCAAACCGGAAAGTTTCCAGCTCGCTGGTGTCAAATCTGGTCAGACCTACGCTGATGCCAGAGGAAACGATGGATGAGAAAGTATTGCAGGATCTGCATAGCTGTGTGGGTCAATTCCGGCACATTATGGAAGATAGCGGATTTGTAAAGCTGCGCAGGTTGAGAGACGATGAGCTTTGGAGCCACAACGCGAAGGCCGGTATTATCGAACAATATTGTTATCTGTCAACGGGTAACGAGCCGCTAATCAAGGACATTCAGTTTGAGGAAAACATCCGGATCGGCAGTCAGCACTGTCAGCTCTATACGCTGGCAGATACAGAGGACTTGCCAGGCACATGCGGCTCACAAATCAACTTCGATCGCTACTCGACGGACAAAACCAAGTTCAGCATTGGCTACTCGTCTTCGCTGGGACAGCTATTGAGCTGCAACCACATTTACAACCAATATATTTTCATTGACGACGGGCCGAAAACGCTCCGAAAAATGGAAACAAAAAGGTTGCGGCTTCAATCCCTGGCGGCATACTCGCGGAAGAATGCGATTGCACTGGATGCTACCAATGCATTTTTGAATGAAGCGATTTCAGGTCAACGGATGCCGGTGAGAGCGCATTTTAACTTGCTGGTCTGGACGGAGAAGAAGGAGGAGCTCAACGAATTGAACAACAAAGTCTCAGCTGCACTCGCTCAAATGGAAGCTGTCGCAAAAAAGGAGACAACTGGAGCGCCGCAGATTTTCTGGGCGGGAATCCCTGGCAACGCGGCCGATTTCCCGATGAATGAGACCTTCGATTGCTTTGCTGAACAGGCTTCCTGCTTTCTGAACCTGGAAACAGGTTACCGTTCCTCGATTAGCCCGGTCGGTTTGCGACTTGGGGACAGACTTACAGGCAAACCGGTTCATGTGGACATTAGCGATGAGCCAATCAGAAAAGGAATTAGCACCAACCGAAACAAATTCATCCTCGGACCTTCGGGCAGTGGCAAATCGTTTTTCACCAATCACATGGTCAGGAGCTATTACGAACAAGGATCGCACATTGTTCTTGTCGATGTTGGGCACTCTTATAAAGGCCTATGTGATCTGGTCGGAGGATACTATTTCACCTACCAGGAAACAAATCCAATCAAGTTCAACCCGTTTCACATTGGCGAGGGTGATGCTTTGGATACAGAGAAGAAGGAGAGCATTAAGACACTGATCCTCGCACTTTGGAAAAAGGATAATGAGGTTTTCAAGCGAAGTGAATACGTCGCTCTATCCAATGCGCTGACGCTTTTCTATGCTCATACAGCTGAAACAGGGAAGTTCGCGTGCTTCAATTCCTTCTACGAGTTTCTGCGTGATAAGTTCGTTGCGATCCTCGATGAGGACAAAGTGAAAGACCGGGATTTCGATGTGGCCAATCTGCTGTACGTATTGCGGCCTTACTATCAAGGCGGAGAGTTTGACTATCTGCTGAATGCAACCGAAAACATTGACCTTCTAAACGAGCGGTTCATTGTCTTCGAGCTGGATAATATCAAAGATCATCCAATACTTTTTCCTGTGGTGACGATCATTATCATGGAGGTTTTCATCAGCAAAATGAGAAAGCTGAAAGGGATCCGGAAGATGATATTAATTGAAGAAGCATGGAAGGCGATCGCAAAGGAAGGTATGGCTGATTACATTAAGTATCTGTTCAAAACCGTGCGGAAGTATCTGGGAGAAGCAATTGTGGTCACGCAGGAGGTGGAAGACATTATCAGCTCACCGGTCGTAAAGCAAGCAATTATTAACAACAGCGATTGCAAGATCCTGCTCGACCAAAGCAAATACCAGAACAAGTTTGACCAGATACAGGAACTGCTTGGATTGACCGAGAAAGAGAAAACTTTGATCCTTTCGGTTAATAAAGCCAACGATCCACTTCGGAAGTACAAGGAGGTCTTCATTAGTCTTGGCGGCACGCTTTCTCGGGTCTACCGGACAGAGGTAAGTTTAGAAGAATATCTCTGCTACACCACCGAAGAAACCGAGAAGATCAAGGTTATCGAATATGCAAAGCGGTTTGGAAGCATGCAAAAGGGGATTGCAACACTTGCCAGCGAAATGAAATCAACGGCAGGAACATGAGAAAACACATCCTATTTTTCACATTGATATTTGCCCTGGTGGCTACTCCCATCCAGGAAGCGCAGGCCGCAAATCCCTGGGCGGCAGTCATCAAGGCAGCGATTAAGAAAGTGGTGAAGGCCGTGGATCTGATGATCCAGCGGCGGCAAAATAAGGTGATAAGGCTTCAAAACGCACAGAAAGCCATAGAAAACACGATGGCCAAATTGCAGCTTGATGAGATCACCGACTGGGTTAAAAAACAGCGAGACCTTTACAAAAAGTATTACGATGAGCTCAAAAAGGTAAAAGCGGTAATTGCCTATTATTTCAAGATCAAGCAGATCGCCGACAAAAACTCCCGGCTCGTTGACGAATACAAAAGGTTTTGGGGATTGATCTCCGACGACAAGCATTTCACAGCCCAAGAGCGCAACTACATCTTTCAGGTGTATGTAGGTATCCTCGAAAATTCAGCCAAGAATGTGGACTTGCTCAAAATGGTGGTCGAATCGCTGACGACGCAAATGACGGATGCGAAGCGGCTGGAACTGATCGAAAATGCTGCGGACAAGACTGACCAGTTGTACAGTGACCTGACCCGGTTCAACCAAGAAAATGCGATGCTGAGTATCAGCCGCGCTAAGAATCAGCAGGAAGTGGATGTGGTGAAAAAGCTTTATGGGATCAATTAGAATTATGAAAGCAATTTTTGTCATACTGACCATGATTTTCATTAACACGACTTCCCAGGCGCAAACGTTCAAGGAATGGTTTCGTCAGAAAAAGACCCAAAAGAAATACCTGATCGAGCAAATCGCCCAGCTGAAAATCTATTTGGAGCTGACCGAAAAGGGCTACAAAATCGCAAAGGAAGGATTGACTGCAATCGGAGATTTAAAGCGGGGCGAATTCAAGCTGCATAAAAACTATTTCGATTCGCTCAAAGTCGTCAATCCGAAAATTGCCAGCCTGCCAAAGATCAAATGGACCGTTGCATACAACGGAGACGTCAAAAACGTCTGCTCCACGTGTCTTTCCAAGCCTGGCCTATCAGAATATCTCAACGGAGACGAGCTTGCTTACCTCCGGGCTGTGTTTGACCGGCTCGATTCGGAGTGCGACAAAATAGTGGACATGCTAAAAGAAGTCACCAGCGATGGTAATCTGGCAATGACCGACGATGGGCGGATAAAACGAATAGAGGCCCTTTACCAGCAAACAATGTTTAACCTTACGTTTTCCAAGGCTTTTTGTAGCGAGTCGGTGGTACTGGCAGCAGCCAGGATGAAAGAGAAAGAGGATGTGACAACTGGCCGCGCACTCCGCGGCATAAACTGAAAGCAATGAGAAATGTACTGATACTTTTTCTATTGGGGATGCTGCTGATTCCTCCAAAACGAGCGTTAGCTCAGACGCCAGAAGTCACTCAGCTTATCCTGAATATCCAGAAGCTTAACCAACTTCGGAAAATCCTGAAAGAGTTGAAAGCAGGTTATGATATTCTCTTCAAAGGTTACACAACCATTAAGGATATTTCGAAAGGGAATTTCAAGCTGCACGAAGCCTTTTTGGACGGTTTGCTGGAAGTAAGCCCAGCTGTAAAACGCTACAAACGGATCGCCGAGATCATCGACTTTCAGCTAAAACTAGTTTCCGAATACAGGACAGCGTTCGGCCATTTTCAATCCGGAAAGTACTTCAATAAGGATGAGCTTAACTATATGGAGGGGGTCTATGCCAGGTTGATTAATCAAAGTCTGAAAAATCTGGATGCATTGACCATGGTGGTAACTGCTAAGAAAATGAGAATGTCGGACGATGAGCGTTTATCAGCCATTGACAAAATCCACGAAGAAATGCAGGATAAGCTTGTTTTCCTACGTCACTTCAATTCCACAGCTGCAACACTTGGCTTGCAACGGGCCAAAATTTCAATCGAAGTTGAAACGGGCGCTCAGTTAAACGGAATCCAGCTCTAATCTCAAAATTATGAATGCATTTACAAGAGCCGCTATAATAGCGGTGTTAGCTACCGCTTTGCCACAAATTTCCTTCGCGCAGGGCTTTCCCGAGCAGATCAGCGGCCTGCATAGTGTTCTCGACAAACTCTATGATGAAATGATGCCCATGTGCTCCAAGTTGATCAGCGTGGGTCGAGGAATTGCAGGCTTTGCGGCAATCTGGTATATCTCCTCCCGGATTTGGCGGCACCTGGCGAATGCGGAGCCGATTGATTTCTATCCGCTGTTCAGACCATTTGTGATCGGTTTTGCTATCCTGATTTTTCCATCGGTTCTGGAAATGATCAACGGTGTCATGTCCCCGGTTGTCCGTGCAACATCTGCGATGGTCGAAGGTTCAAACGAGGCAATCACTTTGCTGTTGAAGAAAAAGGAAGAGGCGATTATGAAGACCAATGCCTGGCAAATGTATGTCGGCGCCACTGGGAATGGGGATCGGGACAAATGGTACAAGTACACGCATGGGAATGAAGATCCGTCTGGCGAAGGCATCATGGCCAGCGTCGGAAATGACATCAAGTTCTCAATGGCGAAAGCCTCATACAATTTTCGCAATTCCATTAAAGAATGGATGAGCGAAATACTCAGGCTACTATTTGAAGCGGCGGCACTTTGTATCAATACGCTTCGCACCTTTCAATTGATCGTCCTTGCTATTGTTGGCCCGATTGCATTTGGCATCTCTGTTTTCGACGGTTTTCAGCATACGCTTACCGGTTGGATCGCGCGGTACATCAACATTTTTCTGTGGTTGCCAGTCGCTAACATTTTCGGCGCAATCATTGGCAAGATCCAGGAGATGATGCTTACCCTGGATATAAGCCAGGTAGAAGGCGCGGGCGAAACTTTCTTCAGTTCAACGGATATGGCATACCTGATCTTTTTGGTCATTGGCATCGTCGGGTACTTCGCAGTGCCAGCAACGGCCAACTTCATCATTCAGGCAGGAGGAGGCAATCCGTTCCTTTACAAAGTCACGACCCTTTTCTCCCAAACCGCCACCGGCTTTGGCAACCGGGCCTTTCCTGCGAGTGGTGGCTTTGGGTCAATTCCGAGAAACACTGCTATTCCTAAATCTCAAAACCAATAACCAAACAATGTCATGTTTACGAAAGCCAAAAATCTGGAAACCGCATTCCGGCATGTCCGCAGCTTCACATTGCTTGTGATCATCGGCTGCATCGGCTTCTGCTGCTTCGCTATCTATAAAAGCTATCAGTTGGTGGATGAAACGCAGGATAAAGTGTACATCCTGGCAAGCGGCAAAGTGCTCGATGCTTATGCCTCAGAGCGAAAGGAGAACATTCCGGTTGAAGCCCGCGATCATGTTGCCACTTTTCACCGCTTCTTCTTTACGCTCGATCCTGATGACAAAGTGATCCAGTCCAACCTGGTCAAAGCACTGTTCCTGGCCGATGGCTCAGCGAAAGCCCAATATGAAAACCTGAAAGAATCAGGGTTCTATTCGAGCATTATTTCCGGAAACATCAGTCAGCAGATAAGTGTGGACACTGTCGAAGTTGAAACGGACGACTACCCATACCGCTTTCACTGCGTGGCTTCCCAGCGGATCATCCGCTCAACGAGCATTGTCACCCGAAGGCTAGTGACCGAAGGGTTTCTTAGAACCGTATCCCGCAGCGACAATAACCCTCACGGGTTTCTGATCGAGCGCTGGACAACTCTTGAAAATAAACACATCAATGTACAAAACAGGTAAGCTGTGTTTTACAATTTCAATAGGCACAAACAGCAAGCCGCTGAGTCAAAAGCCGTTCCAATGGAGGAATTGGTAAGAAGATATCGTGAGCACAGAAGAGCATGTCAGCGGCGTTTAACTGGCCGGATAATCCGGAAGATCTTCCGAGTGCCAGTCAATCTGCGGCTCCCTATCTTTTTCACTGCATTAGGATTTGGGGCAGGATACTGCATCAACCTAATCCTGCCTCACTCTTTCTTACAACAAAGTGAACATTCACTGGCAGAGTTAAGGGGATCTCCCCAAACAATTCATGCGGCGGCGCCAAGCCCAAAGCAACAGGCCTTCCAGCAGTACCTGGATAGTTTAGAGAGGGCACTGGTCGCTGACAGTTTATTTCAGTCACAACAAACCATCGAAGATCATGCACAAAAAAGCATATACCCGTAAGTTTTTGCAACAGCGCAAATTTTACACCTTCCTACCGCTAATCGTTTTGCCTTTTTTAACACTCTTCTTTTGGATGCTGATTCGCAAAAACAATGGAACCGCAGCCCAGGGTAACGATCAAAAGGGGTTGATCCTGAAATTGCCGGAAGCATTTTTAAAGGATGACAAAGATTTAAACAAGCTAGGCTATTACAAGAAAGCTGCCGAGGATTCGGCACGTCTTCGCGATCTCATCGACAAGGATCCGTATTACCAGGATACTTTACTTGCTTCCAAGACTGGACCGCTAGGAGTACCATTAAAAGATTTGGACGGGCCAGGTAAAGGGCGCAGAGCTTCTGGACAGTCTGCTCAAGCGGACAGCTCCGAAAAACCAGACCAGCAGGTGCATAAAAAACTAAAAGAGCTTGACAAGGTTCTTTCGCAAACCAGTAACCCGAAATTTGATTCAAAGTCAGACAAGCAATCGGAAAGAGACAAGAAAAATCTGAGTCCTGACATGGTGCGTTTGGAACAGATGATGGCAGGACTAGAATTGGAAGAGCCAAGTACGGAAGAAGATCCGGAAATGACAGAGCTCAACGGGATGCTTGACAAAATCATGCAAATTCAGAATCCGGCCTTGGCTGAGGAAGAGTTAAATGAGCAATCATTGGCAAAAGCAAAGCAAGTTTTTCCAGTGATTACTGCTGGCGAAAATGTCAATTATACATTGCTGACGAGCGCAGAGCCAGATTCGGTTTCTTCACATAACAGCCCCATCTCAATGATAGGCTTTTATTCTCTTGATGACAAACAGACAGTTGCCGTAACTCACAATGCGATTGAAGCTATCATCGATCAAAATCAGACTTTGGTAACCGGCGCAACGATCAAGCTCAGATTGGCTGCCGATGTTTTCATCGGAGGAAACCGCGTGTTGGCAGGAAACTTCCTTTATGGAAAGGTCAGTTTAAACCAAGAGCGGTTGCGAGTTAACATCGAGTCGATCAGGTCGAACAATTCCCTGCTCCCAGTTGATCTGTCGGTTTACGATATGGATGGCGTCGAAGGAATTTATATTCCTGGTGCACTGTCAAGAGATGTCGGCAAGCAATCCTCTGACCGCGCTATCCAAAGCGTAAACATTCCGATCATTGATCCTTCCATTGGTGCCCAGGCGGCCAGCGCTGGAATTGAAGCGGCGAAAACATTCCTGGGCCGGAAAACCAAACTCATACAGGTTAGCGTGAAAGCTGGTTACCGGGTGCTTCTCAAAGACGCCAACGTGAAGTCTATCTAATTCAATTACATACTAATCAACTGTTATCATGAGAATTTTTCTTTTATGCCAGCTACTGCTTTGCCTGCTTTTTCAGGCAAACGGCTTCTGTCAGGTTACTGGAACCAGCGTTATTGATCCGTTCCCACTGGAAGTGACGACAAGCAAGACCACCCATTTGATCTTTCCATTCGGGATCAAAACCGTAGACCGGGGAAGCCGCGATATTCTAGCCCAAAAGGCGACGGGTGTTGAAAACATTTTACAAGTAAAAGCCGCCAGACCTGATTTTGATACGACGAACCTGACTGTTATCACGGCTGATGGAAAACTGTTTTCATTTCTGGTGGGATATGCAGACCAGCCGCTATCCCTGAACATTCAAATTAATAGTGCTGCCGTCGAAATTGCAACTTTTGGAAATGGAGATCTGAATGATGGCAAGGTAGCTCAGTCAGCACTTTTAGCAAAGAGCAATCCAGCTCATAATGTTTCCATCAAAGAAAGATCGTCGCAGTCAGAACTATTACTGTCAAGCATTTTTGTCGATGACGATTTGCTACTATACAGCATTGAGCTTGCAAATAACTCTGCATTAAAATACGAGATTGAAAACCTGAGGTTTTTCGTCAGGGACAAAAAGTACCGCAAGCGAACGGCGATCCAAGAAACTGAGATAAAGCCGCTTCATATTCTTGGAGACACCAATGCTGTCTCACCTCAAACGTCGCACACTTTCGTCTTCGTTCTTCCTAAAATGACCTTCCCAGACAAAAAGTACCTTGCCGCCCAGGTCCAGGAAAAAAATGGGGGAAGACACATGACTCTTAAAGTCAGAAACCGGCATCTTCTTAAAGCCCTTCCAATCCGTCAATAATCATCCAACTAAATTTTAGAAATCATGAATGAAAAAAATTTCGAATATCTGCGCGATCAAGTTAAATATTCCGGCTTTGGGGAAGGCCTGGAAAACCAGCTAAAAGAAAACATCAAAAGACAACTGCCTGAATTTACGCTTCAACACCAAGGGACATTTGGGAAAGATGAAGTCGGTAGCGCGCTACATTTTAAGCGCTCGGCCACGACCGATATGTATTTCTTTAACAGCTATACCGCTACCATGAAACAGGAACAGGCTGGCAGGGATTTGAACCAGACTTTTTACATTGGCAAGGATAACAACATTACCTTGAAAGAGGGTTATAACCTGATGAACGGGCGGGCTGTCAATAAAGACCTGACTAATAAAGAGGGAAAAATTTATAATGCCTGGCTTCAAATGGACTTCAAGCAAACAGATAGCGCGGGGAACTTTAAACTCAAACAATTTCACTCAAACTATGGGTTTGATCTTGAAAAAGAAGTTGCTAAGCATCCTATCAAGGAGATCCAGAATACCAGGACAAATCCAGGTTACTGGATTCGCTTCAAAAAGGGAACCGCCAAGCAGTAACTTTTATGGAGCATGGCAGCGAGCAGCGCCGGTATATTGAGGCCAACCCACAGTTCAAATCCGTGACCGTTTATGATGCAAACATGCACAAGATCCATAACCGCCAGTCTCAGCAGTTATCACAGTCCAATGCCAACATTCAACAGCAGAGAAATGGTCAGGAGTTAGTTGGGGATGACGAGAAGGATCATCATTCCGGCAAGAAAACCAAGAAAACAAAAGGGATATCAATAAGCCAGTAAGCTATGGATACAGCATCCCACCTTGACCGGTTTTTCAAGGATATCAGTGTAGACGCACGCGTAACAGTGACGCACATCAGCATCTACGCTGCCATCCTTCAAAGCTTACGGAAATGCGGCACAAAGTACCTGTCAATGTTTGGTTTTGAATTGATGCAAGTCGTCAAAATTTCCAGCGGGAAAACCTACTACAAAGCGGTCCGCGAACTCAATGAGTTCGGCTACATCTGTTACGAGCCGTCGTTCAAGAAAAACAGGCCGAGCAGGATCTCACTGCCTGAGTCTAGTGATTGACCAACAAAATTTTTGAAAGATGAATATTGAAGTTATAACCAAGGAAGACTTACAAGCCTTACGGCGAGAGCTTCTGGAAGATTTAAAGCAGTTTATATCCAGCTCGAAACAAGAGCCGAAGAAATGGCTTAGAAGCGCTGATGTACGAAAGATGCTCAATATCTCGGCTGGCACCCTTCAAAATTTGAGGATAAACGGACAATTAAAACCCAGCAAGATTGGAGGATCATTTTTCTATGCATTCCAGGACATCCAGTCGCTAATGCTCGGTGATACAAAACGAACAAAATGATGGAAAGATCAATAGCAAAATTCTTTAACCGGATCCTGATAGACCGACGGGTAAGGGTCTGGCACGTTGGCACTTACCTTGCCTTGGTCCTGCTTTGGGATAGAAACAGACAATCGAGTCCATTCCAGGTAACACGGCGGATGATCATGCAAATGTCCAGAACAAGAAGCCCGGCGACATATCACAAGTATTTGAAGGAGCTAGAGACCTTCGGCTACATAAAATATCTCCCTTCATTTCATCCTACGCAGGGAAGTAAAATTTGGCTGTTTGAATGAAATACTGTGCAGGCCTGTATCAAGTCTGGATCCTGCTAACTGTAATATTTAAATTTGCTCAGATCATCCATCATTAAATATCGAGGCTATGGTTCTAGCATTTGGCATAACATCAGTCATGACTTATGGAGCGGTTTTGGTTTTCGTTGGCATAGGATTACGGCTCTTTGTAGGTCAGCGCAGGTTTAGCAGAAGGGGCATCGGCGGGACGCAACAATACAATAGTTACTGGTCGGCAATCCTAACGTCAACTTTGGAATGCTTGCTGATGATTGTCTCGGCACTGGCAATTGTGTCAGGGACTTTTTTATTTATCATAGAGCTTTTCAATACGCGTTAATAACCTAGTTTTCAATCGTCTCAAACAATAAACCGCCGCGGATGTGGAGCTGATTGAAGCTTCGCATCCGCGGCGGCCTTTTTTGTCGGCAGGAAAAGGGGAGACACGCTCCCCTCATCTAGTTAAGATTTAAAGCGGCTGCCCCATCACGTGCAACGTCAGCACAAAGGTTAAAAGCTGCTTGCGTACGAAGCTGGGCCGTGCCCCCGAGAACGATCGATTTTAACTTTGCCTCATCGTCTTGGAATTTGCGAACATTCTGAAAATAACCAGTGACCGCATTATAGGCACCGAAAACGGTGCCCATTGTCGTCGGTAATTGCTGTGTGGGATTCGATAATGCGTATTCATAAACATCCTCGACAATGTTGACGAACTGTGTTGAGAGCGCATTTACTTTTCCATCTTTCAGATTCCCCAAAACTTCCTTGTTGGGTGCCATAGCGATCTCGATCAGTCTTTTAAGTTGAGGATCGGTAATAGGCTTTTTTGTCCATCGATTGAAGGTTGCTCCGATCTCCTCACTATACCTGCTGGCTATGCCCATCACTTTGTGAGCTGTTCTTAACCTTTCGGCTGCATTGCTCGTGTGCCGGATCTTGACCACGTTGGTCATATTTTTCATCGCAGCGTTGAGCGTGTTGGCACAGACAATTCTGACAGGCGTAAAAGCTGCCGTAATACTTCCGCTTCCATCGTGGGAAGTGGTCAGGAACAAATATTTTTCAATCAGATCATCATTGCCAACCTTAATATAGCCCGGTAATTTGGCAGTAATAAAGATCCGCTCTCCTTTGCCCAAAGCCCCGGCTGTTTCATACATAATCCCATCACCGCCAACAATGCTATCAAAAAAAGTGAATGCGTCCCGGTTTTGAACGATCTGATAATCCTTGCCGACTACTCCCAAAATAGCATTGTTGTCTGTCCGCATAGTCGCAAAATATCCTGGGACAGAAATGGCAGGCATATTCTGTTCTTCATTCTCGTGCAGCCCCTCGGTAAACAGTTTAGCTTTTTCAACTCGGTAATCTAATCCGGCATGGACGATTGCCTCTTGGCTGGTCGGGTACTGATCGACAACTTGTCCGAGCCCGTGCCAAGCTTTTTCCTTCACAGAAAAAAAGCTGTGTTTGTCACTGTTTTCGTTGAAATTGATGTTGTGAGCCATGATTTCACATGTTAGAAGTTAGAAATAATTTTCTTTCTTCTTCCTCTCTTTCTCCTTTAACAAAATGTTTGACAAAGAAAAAACGAGAAAAAAGAAAGCCCTTCTAACAGTGGCCCACAACAAGCCAAAAGGAAACGGAATAAGTGCCAGCATGGCTGGCGGCTGAATTTGCGAAACCTAAATCAATAGAGAAGCCGCCATTATGCCGTAAGCTTTTGGCTGCTTTGAACAATCTTCGGAAAATAGGCCACTAGTTTAGCTGCGCTTTTGCCGAGTTTGTTTGTCAAGCATGAACTTAGTAGTTCCTCAGATCTTTCATTTGATACTTTTTGCAAGCCAATAAACCCGCTACTCCTGTGGTCGCATCAAAAATCTAAGTAATACTTCTGGTTATTTCGGCAAAGCATGCCGCGTGTTCCAGACTTGCTGAAATCCGTTTCTGGGTACAAGCCGGGTACAACAAAATGTTGTACTTGAAGAAGTTGCTTCATGCATTTAAGTTTGGATCGCAGCTGGTAGCAGGGCTAGAAACATAACTAAAAACTCATATCTCTATGATCGATAGAAAAGCAAGCGGAAGGAGTTCCTCGGGCAGTTTGCCGGCAGACCACTTGGTAACCATCAAAGATTTGGAAGAATTCAAGCAGGACATTTTGCAGGAAATCAACAAGTTATTGAAGCACGGACGTCAAGACACAACCAAGAAATGGCTTAAATCCAGGGAAGTCAGAAAGCTCCTGGACATTTCCCCTGGCAAGCTGCACCAGCTTCGTGCAAACCGTCAGTTGGGCTTTATGCGGATTGGAGGTGCGATCTACTATGATTACGTAGACATCGAAAAGATGTTTGAATGTTTCAAAACGCCTATGTCTAAATAAAAGTCTTACCATCGCTATGAATGGATTTGGCAAACAAGTCCCGCCAACCTGGCATCAGGTCAGCGTTTACTTTGTGCAGCAGGCTGCTTGTATTAAACAGGCGGTAGATTTCTTCAAGCATTACCAGTACCGACGGTGGCGCAACGATTCTGGTAAGCCAGTAACAAATTGGAAGAAACTTGCCTGGACATGGATCTGGTATAGGACTTCGGGGAAATGAAGAGCGTTAGGCGACGTCTTATGCTATGAGCAATTTAGAAAAAGAGCTGTGGCCAGGTTGGTCACAGCTCTTTTTCTTCAAGCAAACTCACGCAGGCTACCAGATTTCGAGAAAAGTTTCTGTCTGACCTTGGCCACATTTTCACTGATCCGCGACTTCCGGACACGGCAATAACGCATCGTCGTCCGGATACTCTTGTGTCCTAGCATCTTGCTGACATCTTCAAGTGGGACACCATTATTAAGCATCAAATCAGCAAAGAAGTGACGGGCATCATGGGTGTCAAGCCGCCTGATGGCACCAGTAATGTCCCGGATCTCACAGAGGTCTGCTATCTCCTTTAAATAAACATTATACCGGTAGTTACTATTTACAGGGATCAGTTTGTTATTCGCAATGCAATACGGATGGTTCTTATATTTGGAAATCAGTTCTTCAACAATTGGCAGTATCGGCACCATCTCGCCAACTTCTGTTTTACCCCGATGTTTAACAAGCCAACGTTCTTTCTTTCTGCCCACCAAGACAATGTTCTCCGGCGACAAATCATAGATGTCTTGATAGGCAAAGCCGGTAAAGCACTGGAAAATGAAGGCATCACGGACCTCGGCAATCCGCTCTACGCTAAAATGCTTCTGTTGGATTTTTTCAACCTGCCAAAATTCAAGTGGGATAACCTCAACATCCCCGCCGGAGCATTTAAACCCATCCATCGGATTGGAGGCGATGAATTTCTTTTTAACGCCGATTTTGACAATTTGTCTTACCCACTTCACCTCTTTTCGTGCAGTTACTTCTGCCAAAGGCTTTGAGACATGTAGCGTCAGATAATCATAAAAGTCCTCGGCGACGGTGTCCGGGAGTGAAGAAAAATAAATGTCGTCGCGGTCAAAGTGGTATTTGATGAAAGCTGCGACCTTTTTCCTGGTGCTACGCCAGTGCTTCAGGGTTTGAAATGAGGCATTACCTACTTCAACGCGTTTCTGGAATTTGACGATGAACTCGTCACAGACTTCCAGCACGCTTTGCTCATTCTTTGCAGTTGGCTTAACGAGCTTGGGTTCTTCGATTGCAGGCTTGCCTTGGTAAACATTCTTGACCATGGCAGGGGTTACCTGCGGGAACTGCGTTTGAAGACCATTGAAGATCCGCTCGACGTCGGTTTGAAGCTGGGCCAGCTTCTGGTTGGCCAGTTTTACTTCCATCCCGCCGCCGACCACTTGTTTGGCATCCGAGTCCCAGGATTCCGGGTTTACTTTCTTTCCTGTTGAGATTTCAGTGTACTTACCGTTAATAGTAATCCTGGCATAAATAGGGGCTTTGCCGTCTGTTTTCGCTTTTTGCCTGTACAGCCAGAAGAGTACAGTCAGGTTTTGTTTGAAATTCATCATCCTCACATTTTAAGGTTAAAAAACATTTTATGTTTGAGAAACCCTGGTCAAAATCGCCTCTGTCAAACATGTCCATTCGGTAACCTAATTTAGTAAGCAAAGCAGGTTACCGAATAGGTTACCGAATGCTTTGATCTGGATTGAATTAGAATGACTTGCTTATCTTCGAAAACAGTTAAAAAATGACGTTTTTAAACGAAAAAAGCGCCCTTTGAGGCGCTTTCAGTGATCCCGCTGGGATTCGAACCCAGGACCCATACATTAAAAGTGTATTGCTCTACCAGCTGAGCTACGGAATCTTATTTCTGGTTTTCTTTTCGAACTCAAGACCCATACTTTAAAAGTGTCGGTCCGGCGATCCGGTTGCTCTACCAGCTGAGCTACGGAATCTTGCTTTTCTTATTATTGGCAATCTTGTATTAGCCGTGGCCTTTTCCGTAATTGCGATGCAAAAGTAGAATTCTTAAAAGTATAATGCAAGCCCTATTTAAGAAATACCTGGCTTCCGGGATCGTATTATGTGCGCTTTTTGCCTGCGGGCCAGCTGTGGCAGTAGATATGAAGGAGTTAAAAACGGCTGATTCTCTGTTCGCTATGGGCAGATACCCTGAGTCGCTCCTACTCTATCGAAAAAATTTTGACAGGGATGAAAAAAATAGTCAAAGCTTACTCCTTAAACTAGCTTTCCTGGCTGAAAAGACTAATAATTACACCGACTGCCTCTATTACCTCAGTAAACTTGCCCTCCAAAATCCTTCCAGAAGACTGTTCGAGAAGATGGACAAACTTGCGGAGGAACACAATCTTTCAGGGTACGAATTCGATGACTACAACTACTTCATCATTTTTTATAGAAGATATGGTGACTATTTCCCGCTTCTTTTATTGACATTGGGTACCTATATTGTCGTCATAATGGTTACAAAGACAAGAAGACGGGAGCCGATCCTCCAAATCCATAAAATTTCTATTATCGTTTATTTGCTGGTGTTACTGGGGATACTAAACATCCCTTCGCTTTATCAAACGTGCATTGTGGTCAATGAAAATACATTTTTAAGAGACGAACCATCTTCCGCCGCCCCTGTGGTTGAACAGGTTGGAAAGGGACATAAGCTCACTATTCTCGGATCAGTAGATCACTGGAACCGGGTCATTTGGAACAACAGGATCGTCTACATCAGAAGAAATGATCTTTGGAATATCTGACAGGCCGATGGTATCATTTTTGCAGCGTATAAGTTTGTATGTATATTTAAGGGTTAAATTTTTAAATTAAATTGTATGAAAAAGCCAATGAAACGTTTTTTACTATTGATCGCGGGGGTTCTGATGTTGGGATTTGTGTCTTCCTGCAAAGAGGAAGGACCTCATAAAGATGACATTGTAAGATTCTCTGCAGTCATTAATAGTACACCTACTGTTCCGAAAGCTACTTCCTCTGCTCAGGGCACCGGGGTTTTCGAGTACAACAAAACTACCATGGATCTTAAATACAATATTACTTACCAGAATATCACCCCTACATCAGTCAACATCCACAGCGCTAACCCGGCCTGGGAAGCAGGACCAATGGTTTTTCCTCTTTCTAATATGCCGGCAGGAAACCAGGTTCAGGGAAATGTCAAACTGAACATTGAGCAACAAACCATGCTGATTACCGGAATGCTTTATGTGAACATTCCAACAGAAGAAAACATTTATGGCGAGATCCGCGGTCAAATCCTTGCCGACGATTTCGAAGAATAAAAGATATAATCTATCAGAATGAAAAAGAGCCGCCGCATCTATGCAGTGGCTCTTTTTCATTCAATCAGTTACCTATTTCTTCTTGCCTTTCCGTGAACTCTGATATTCCTCTACTTCTTTCATAAGCGAACTCAGGTCGTCGTTCTGGTCTGACGTATATTCCAGAGTAGCTGAATAGTCCGACTGGCTGATCTTAAGTACATCAATAGGTTTATCCAGGTATTCCTGTATTTGTTCCAGGACAGGCTTTTCCTCCGGACTGCAAAAAGATACTGCAAGTCCCTTCTGTGTGCCACGTCCGGTCCGTCCTACTCTGTGCACGTAATTTTCGGGCTGCTCGGGCATATCGTAGTTCACTACATAATCTACATTCGGAATATCGATCCCCCTTGCACTCACATCCGTCGCTATCAGGACTTTCGTTTCACCTGTTTTAAACTGGTTTAATGCCTTTACGCGGTCAGCCTGGTCTTTGTCACCGTGAATAGTCAGGCTTTTAATCTCCATTCTTTCCAAAGCTGCAAATACCCGCTCTGCCCGCACTTTTGTCCGCACGAATACCAGTATTTTACTTTCAGGATTGGATTTGATCGTTCTTTCGAGAAAAAAACGTTTATCATCCATACCCACAAAAGCTACTGAATGGTTAATGTTGCGAGCTACGGGGTTGTTCGGAGAAATCTGGATCCTGATCGCATTCCGGACCAGTGAATAAGCCAGCTTTTTTATTTTTTCGTTAATAGTAGCCGAGAAAAATAGCGTCTGCCTTTTCTTGGGCAGCAATTTAATCAGGTCCTGAATGTCTTTGATAAATCCCAGATCAAGCATGTGATCTGCTTCATCCAGGATCAGTATTTCCACTTTATTCAGCTTGATATGCCCCTGGCTGGCCAGATCAAACATCCGTCCCGGCGTGGATACCATAATATCAATTCCTTTTTCAAGCTGTGCGATCTGCGGTCCCTGCTCTACTCCGCCGAAAACACTGAACACCTTCACTTTTGTATGTTTCGCCAGCTTGCTAAATACCTCTGTAATCTGAATCGCCAGTTCTCTCGTCGGTACCATCACAACACATTTTATACCGTCAGAGCGGCCGGAAGACTTGTCCCGGGCGAGTAAGTCAACAACCGGAATGGCGAAGGCGGCCGTTTTGCCGGTACCTGTTTGCGCAATGGCCAGCACGTCCTCCCCCTTCAGAATGGCAGGAATTGCTTTGAACTGAATATCGGTCGGTCGCTTGAACCCTGCGGTTTCGAGGTTTCTTTTGATCTCAGCCGAGATGTGATAATCTTCGAATTTCATATATAAAAATAGTGGCAATGCTTATCTGCAAGCAACGCCCGTGCAAATAGCATCAAAAGTAGCTTAAAACAACCGATTAACATCAAAGCCCTGGCTCGTAGAAACGCAGGCGGTTTTTCAGGGACATAATCTCTTTGTATTGGTATTCCACACGAGCAAGCAAGTTATCGATCGCTTCGATCCCGGCCAGGTTAATATCCAGGTCGCGGTGAAGCCTGATCAACCGCTCTATCCTTTGCAGCTGCGGAATGTGCAGGAAGCGCCCCTGATCAACTTCTACAAATTCTATCAAATCGCTGCTTTCAAGCGACTCCACAAATGAATATTCCACCTCATAATAAGTGCAGAATGCATCGATAGCTATCAATTGATCATTTTCCATAACAACATGGATTTAAGATTTTGATAATTCTGTAAACAACTCTTTCTGACGCTCGGTAAGGTTCTTCGGTATTTTCACATCAAATGTCACATACAGATCTCCGAAATGGCCTTCTTTTTTGTAAACCGGAAAACCCTTGCCCTTCAACCTGACAACACTTCCATTCTGCGTTTCTGGCTTAACAGGCAGCTTGACCTTTCCGCTTAAGGTTTCCAAAATCAGCTCTCCTCCCAGCACAGCCGTGTAGAGGTCCAGCTCTGTTTTCATGTGGAGATCATTTCCAGCCCTTCTGATATTATCATCGCTCTGTACCTGAAAAGTTATATACAAGTCCCCTTCAGGGCCTCCATTGCTGCCTTTTCCTCCGTGACCTGCAATTTTGATCGTCTGTCCGTTTTCGATGCCGGCAGGAATGGTAATGCGTATATTTTTCCCATTGACGGTCAGCATCTGCTTATGCGTTTCATATGCCTGCTGCAAAGTCAGCACTACTTCCGCCTGGTAATCCTGTCCGCGAAAACGCGCCTGTCGTGCGCCCCCGAAGCCACTTCCCGAGCCAAACATCGACTCAAAAAAATCGGAAAACTGATCGCCTCCCGAATACCATTGTTCCTGTTGGCTACCAGCACTTCCACGTGTTCGGCGCGCTTTTTCAAATTCTTCACTATGCTGCCAGTCCTTGCCGTACTGATCGTATTTCTTGCGTTTTTCAGGATCGCTCAGTACCTCATTTGCTTCGTTGAGCTCCTTGAATTTCTTTTCTGCCTCCTTATCGTTCGGATTCAGGTCAGGATGAAATTTGCGTGCGAGCTTTCTGTAAGCGTTTTTGATCGCTTTCTCGTCGGCATTTTTGTCGACGCCTAAAATCTGATAATAGTCTAAAAACGGCATAATCAGTACACGATAATGTTGATTAATAGTAAGTGTGCGGGATCAGGAATGATACTATTTTCGTTCCATCATCTCGATGTACAAGTCTTCCACTTTTTTTCGTGCCCACGGCGTTTTTCGCAAAAATTTAAGGCTCGATTTGACGCTCGGGTCGTGGTTAAAGCTATTTATATTAACATGATAACCCATTTGCTCCCATCCATAATAGTCGACAAGCTCGTTTAAAATCGTTTCGAGCGTTTTGCCGTGAAGTGGGTTATTAGGCTGACTTTGCATTTTAAGCGCGTTTTGATATAAGTTTTAAAGTAGATTTAACCATCTAAATAATTATTAAGCCAATAGTTTAGTTCAAATCTTTTTTCTTCTGATGGAACAAATCAACTGGGGTATAATTGGCTGCGGCAATGTAACCGAAGTAAAAAGCGGCCCCGCATTTAATAAAGTAGAAAATTCAAAACTCGTGGCAGTCATGCGCCGCAATCCCGGGCTGGCAGAGGATTATGCCTCCCGGCACAATGTTCCCAAATGGTATGACGATGCCGACGAGCTGATCAACGATCCGGAAGTGAACGCAATCTATATTGCTACCCCACCCGACGCTCACGAAGAATTGGCGATGAAGGCCATGCAGGCAGGAAAGCCCGTTTACATTGAAAAACCAATGGGACGCAACTTTGCGGAATGCGAGCGTATCAATGCCGAAAGCAAACGTACAGGCATTCCCGTCTTCGTCGCCTACTACCGCCGCGCGCTGGACTATTTTCTGAAAGTGAAAGAACTGGTCGATAACAAGGTGATCGGCGACATCCGTTTTGTAGATATTTATTTGCAGTGGCAACCCTACGACGAGGAAATCGGCGACAAGCCAAAACCCCGATGGCGGGTTGACCCGGCTATTTCGGGAGGCGGACATTTTCACGACCTTGCCTCGCACCAGTTTGATTTACTGGAATTCATTTTTGGTCCCGTCAAATCAGCAACCGGTTTTGCCCGGAACCAGGTCGGCCTTTACACAGCCGACGATATTGTTGTCGCAAGTTATGAGTTCGAGAGCGGAGTTTTGGGTAAAGGAAGCTGGTGCTATACCGTCAACAAGGAGCAGCGTACAGATCACGCGCAAATTGTCGGATCCAAAGGCAGGATCAGCTTCTCATTTTTTGAAAAATTCGATATTAAAATAGAAACTGAAAAAGGTACCCAAACCATTAACATTCCATATCCAACCCATGTACAGCAGCCGCTCATTGAGCTGATCGTTCAGGACTTACGCGGGGAAGGCAAATGCCCGAGTACCGGTGAATCAGGCGCACGCGCCAATCTGATCATGGATTGGATTACTCAGAAGCAATAATTTTCGTTTTTGCTGATACAAAATTTTATACTATTTCTGTTATTTGTAAAACGCTAACTCAAAATGAACAGTCATGGCAAAAGGTAAGAATCTTGACAAAGGCAGCACCAAAAAAGAGCCTGAAAAGACATTGAAGGAGAAACGTGCAGAGAAAAAGGCAAAAAAGGACGGTAAGAAAGATTACTGATCTGAGAAGACTGGTCCATAAGAGAGCTCCGCAAGGAGCTTTCTCTTTTAGTATATCTCCCGGTTGGTTTTGTATTTCGCCAGCCTTTTTTTCGACCGGATGATTTTGGAATGGATCTTGTTCTTTTCGTCCGGCGACATATAATCGTCCGCCATCGCTTTGTCGATAGCCAGCTTGATGATCTCCTGTTCGTTTTTGAGTTTCCTGTATTCGTTTTCAGAGAGCTTTTTGCTTTTATAACTTATTTCGATCTGCCCGTTCAGTTTTTTGAGGTCCGCCTTGAAGTTTTGGGCGAATGCACCGGCTGAACAAAGAAGGGCAAGGAAAAAAGTGGTAATTAAATTTTTCATGGAGAACGTTTTGCAATTGCTTTTGTCTGACTGTAATGAGCAAGTTTCAGGTTGAAGGCCATAAAAATACATGCCAGATTTGTATAACAAAACATTCATCCAATGGACCAGCAAACTTATAATTACGAGAAAATTGCAAAAGCGATCGAATTCATTGTTGCTAATGCGAAAGAACAGCCTTCCCTGTTTGATGTTGCGGAAGAAGTAAACATCAGTCAGTTTCATTTTCAGCGCGTCTTCTCCGAATGGGCTGGCGTGAGCCCGAAGAAATTTCTTCAATACATTACAGCCGGTTACCTGAAAGAAAAAATCCGCGAATCTTCAAACCTCGTGGAACTGGCTGAGCTGGCGGGCTTGTCGAGCCAGAGCCGCGTTTATGACCATTTCACTTCCATTGAAGCGGTTACTCCCCAGGAATTCAAAAGTTCTGGAAAAGGACTCGATATCAGCTATGGTTACCACGAAACGCCATTCGGAAACTGCTTCCTCGCTGTGACCGAACGCGGAATTTGTGCAATGGCTTTTGTTGACGCGGACACGAAGGAAGACCAATTGATCCGTCTCGCCAAAAAATGGCACTACGCAAATATCAAGGCCGATCAGCATATCACGTCCGGCTACATTCGCAGGATATTCAGTCCGCAACAAAAATCCCTGGAAAAACTACCGCTCATCGTTCAGGGTACCAATTTCCAGCTAAAAGTATGGGAAGCGCTGCTCAGCATTCCGGCCGGAGCCGTGACGACTTATCAGCAAATTGCGCAAAGCATCGGTCATCCTCGCGCAGTCCGGGCAGTGGGTACCGCCGTCGGTGACAACCCGATCGCATACCTGATTCCCTGTCACAGGGTTATCAGAAAAGAAGGAATTTTAGGTGAGTACCGCTGGGGAAGTCTTCGCAAAAAGGCACTGATCGGCTGGGAGGCTGCCCACCAGATTGAGGAATAATTTGCACAGCATATTTTGAACTAAATAGTATAATTGCACTCAAAAGCTATTGTAACACGCTGTATTTCAACGTATAGATAACACCCTCAATACAACTTTTTCAGGATGGACTGATATTGGAAGCCGGTTATTTCAGTAACTAACCAATTCATCAGACATGAAAAAGACATTAATCCGCACACTGGCTATTGTAGCATTCGTAGCCGCGGTAAGCACAACAAGCCAGGCTCAGTTCTCGCTTGGACTTCAGGGAGGTATTGCAAAATCAAATGTAGAAGATTCCAAAACGGTGGCAGGCGGTGGAGTTAACTTAAGAGTATTTACCTCACCACGTTTCGCCGTCGGTGTGGCCGGGAAAATTTATGCAGATGGAAGCGATTATACTTTTGCAGGACAAACTCTGAGCTCGACTGGAACACTTACACCAGTTACCGGTACACTGGACTATTACTTTGCGGAGGGCCTTTTAAGACCTTACATCGGTGGCGACGCAGGGGTGTATTTCTCTAAATACAATGCAAAGTTTAACGGTAATACGATCGTTGAATCTTCTCGTCACAGCAATTTTGGCGCGGCACCACGAGCAGGTTTACTTTTTGCATTTGGTAACATGGGTATCCAGGTAGAGGGTATTTACCATTTTGTATTCGGGAACAAAAACCACAGGTCCACAACCGGCAATGCCGACAACATCGATTTTGAATCGACATCACAATTCGGCGGTGTTAACGTAGGTATTATTTTCGGTCTGGGAGGTAAATAAGCCACTTTTGAAAAGGTATTGAAAACGCGTCGGGAGGCGCGTTTTTTTTGTTTCTAACGGCATTCAATCTTAACTTGCATTGAAAAAATCTGCATTGAAACCTCCAAACGCATTTAAAGAGCAAGTATCTAATTGGTTTTTATCAATGGGTTTTGAATGCTCGGAAACAAGCGTAGTTGCAGAAATCTTTCCTGTACTTACTATTAATCTGCAACATCGGCGCCAACTCTCCCTGATTTTGATCGATATGAATAGCTGGCTCAAAACAAAGGTGTCAGTAGATTGGCCGGCCTGCATTCAATATGTCCGGGAAGCCCGGGAAAATGGCTTGAAGATCATCGTATTGTGGGAGGATTTTTGGGTTAACAATCAGGAAATTGTACAGTCAAGGCTGGTTGCTGTACTGGGACTTGCTCATAAAATTCCGGCCAGGCTCACAAAAGTGCGCAGGATAGACAAAGAAACTGCAAACCACTTTTTGTCTGAAAACCATTTAAATAACGTTGTATCGGCCAAATATAAATATGGCTTGTTTCTTCCTTCAAGTTATTTCAGGGTCCTGAGCACCGCATTAATGCCCGACCCTACGTCTGCCGAACTATTGGTAGCCGTTGCAACATTCAGCTTCCCACGCATTTTCAATAAAGAAACAAACCCGCTGCGCTCGCATGAACTGATCAGATTTGCAAGTTTGAGGGGTACGAATGTGGTCGGTGGGCTTGATAAGCTTTTGCAGGCATTTATCCGCGACAAGGAGCCAGGCGATATCATGACTTATGCTGATGTAGAATGGTCTGCCGGTGACAGCTATGCTAAACTAGGTTTTAAAACAATTGCCCAAACGCAGCCGGAAGCCATTTACCTTGATCCCGAGACAAGGCTTCGAAAAAGCAGGGCAGAACTGGCAGCCGCATCGTCGCACAACTATGTACAAATCATGAACATGGGAAGCATCAAGTTTGTCAAACCTGTGAGTATTCCCGGCCAAACCGATTCGGAACATGTCCAATGAAAAACCGCTCCTGGTCATTCTGGGCCCTACGGCCTCGGGAAAGACGCATCTGGCAGTGCAAATTGCCTCCGCACTGGGCGGAGAAATTATCAGTGCGGATTCCAGACAGGTATACAGGGAAATGAATATCGGCACCGGTAAGGATCTTGAAGAATATAGAGTCGGAGGAACGCCTGTCCCCTATCACCTGATCGACATTGCAGATCCCGGTAGCCAGTATAATGTCAACGACTTTCAGCATGATTTCGAAGGAATTCATCAGCATATTATCGCAAAAGGCAGTGTTCCAATACTTTGCGGTGGCACTGGCTTCTACATTTACGCATTGCTGAAAGGTCACGCCTACTCGGCAATACCAGTTAATACTCAACTTCGACAGGATCTTGAACAATTGCCCGTGGAAGAGCTGAATCAGCGATTGGAAAGATATGAAACTGAATATCAAAAACTTGCGGACACCTCTACCAGAAAACGATTGATCAGGGCAATTGAAATCTCTGAATACCTCACTGCTTTTCCGGAAGCAGGTATCCAATTCACGAAACCCGGCATAGATCAGCACAGCATTATTTTCGGACTTAACCCGCCTGTTGAAATAAGGAGGGCAAAGATCAGCGCCAGGTTGGATCAGCGGCTTGCCAGTGGCTTGATTGAAGAAGTAGAGCAGCTTTTGAAAAAACTGTCGCCCGAGCAGCTGATTTATTATGGCCTGGAATACAAGTATATCACGCAGTACCTGATCGGAGAAATGGACTTTGCAGCGATGAAAGCACGGCTGGAAACTGAAATCCATCGCTTCGCAAAACGACAAATGACCTTTTTCCGAAAAATGGAGAAGGACGGGCTTCGCATTCACTGGCTCAGCCACGAATCGACAGAAGCTGAAAAAGTAGACTTTATTTCTGAACAATACCTTGCATTCGGCTCAGCGAAAAGTAGGAGTTGAATCATAAAAATCGCGTCATTTAATGCAATGAACAAAAAATTAAGCAGCCTGCTGTTATTATTGGTACTGACCGTCACAGACGCCTACCTGCTGGCTCACCCGAACCTGATCGGCAGGATAGGTATTTTTATTTACAAACACATTTATATCCGAAATTTTCCCAGGGCATTGCTCACGGTGATGCTGGCGGTTGGGATTTCGCTTGCGCTCTGCGAGTTGGCCTACCGGTTTCTCGGAAAAAAAGCGGCAATCGTATTTTTCTTGGTTTTGGAAGTGGTTGCAGTAGCCTGGTTTATATATATCTATGTGAGCTTTTCGTCATTTTCGTACCGGCTTACGGGCAAGGCATTTATTTATGGCGCACATTTGCTGCCGGCGATTTTGATCGGCATTTTCAGTCGTTACTTTTTCAAAAGGGTATTGGAACCTGGTCTGATTAACGCGGATTTGGATGTGCCGAAGGTGCCGGACAGTCGGCAAATCTGAGAAGTTTTAGAGCGATTTTGGAACTGGGCGGGGCAAGGCAGTACAATATGGTATTATTCCATTCTATTATGAAATATTATTGTTCAAGACTTGATTTTTCACAAATAAAACATGGATAATAATAGAAAATACGCCGTTTTTTAAGATATTGCGGCTTGTCCCGGACGAGGAAATCGCCTATTCCGGAGCTGTTTAACACAAAATTAATTTGTTGGATAAGTAAATCGTTGTCAAGCTAAATCTTTGCAAAGCGTTGACCTGATTTGGACCTGTCCCGTCATTAACCTTTTTAATTTTATTCTTAATTGTATGTCCCAAATAGCTGAATTAACCCTTGATGGTAAGAAGTTTGAATTCCCGGTAATTGAAGGAAGTGAGCAGGAAAAGGCGATAGATATTGCGAAGTTGCGTGACCAGACAGGGTATATTACGATTGATGCCGGCTACAAAAACACCGGTGCAACAAAAAGTGCCATTACTTTTCTGGATGGCGAAGAAGGTATACTGAATTACAGAGGATATTCGATAGAAGATTTGGCCGAAAAGGCATCATTCCTGGAAGTTGCATATCTCCTTATTTATGGGGAACTGCCTACCGAAAAGCAATTTGCAGATTTTGAACACGAGATCCGGACGCATACACTGGTCAATGAAGATATGCGCAAGATTTTCGAGGGTTTCCCGGTCAATGCGCACCCGATGGGCGTTTTGTCGTCGCTGGTGAGTGCAATGAGCTCTTTTTACCCCGATTCTGAGCAAAATGGTGAGGAAGTTACGCAGCTGCATATCATACGCCTGCTTTCAAAATTGCCTACCATCGCAACCTGGTCTTACAAAAAGTCACAGGGACATCCGGTAAATTATCCTCAAAACGACCTGGACTACTGTTCCAACTTTTTGAACATGATGTTCTCGCTGCCGGTAGCGAAATACAATGTGGATCCGGTAGTATCGGCTGCACTGAATAAACTGTTGATCCTGCATGCAGATCACGAACAGAACTGCTCCACTTCAACTGTCAGATTGGTTGGTTCTTCCCATGCTAATATATACTCATCGATCTCTGCCGGTATCAGCGCATTGTGGGGCCCGCTTCATGGAGGCGCCAACCAGGAAGTGATCGAAATGCTGGAAGCGATCAAGAACGACGGTGGCGATACCCAGAAGTATATCGATATGGCCAAAGACAAAACCAGCGGTTTCCGCCTGTTTGGCTTCGGTCACCGTGTTTATAAAAACTTCGACCCGCGCGCGCGCATCATTAAGAAAGCCGCCGACGATGTATTGAATAAGTTGGGCATTAACGATCCGGTTCTGGAAATTGCTCAGAAACTTGAAAAAGCAGCCCTTGAAGACGAATATTTCGTAAGCCGCAAGCTATACCCGAATGTAGATTTCTACTCAGGTATCATTTACCGCGCGCTGGGTATTCCTACCAATATGTTTACCGTAATGTTTGCAATAGGCCGCCTTCCGGGTTGGATCGCACAGTGGAAAGAAATGAGGACCAACAAGGAACCGATCGGCCGTCCCCGTCAGATCTACGTAGGCGCCCCAAAAAGGGACTTCGTAGCAATGAGCGAGCGGTAAGATTATTAAATTTAAATTTCAGGCAGGACCACACGCTTTTAGGGGTCCTGCCTTTTTTATGGTGATAGCCTTTCGATCTTCCAAACGTTACCTTCACTTTTCGTATAGGCCAGCCTGTCATGCAGCCGACTGGGCCTTCCCTGCCAGAATTCTATAAAATCCGGGATTACGCGGTAGCCTCCCCAGTGCGGTGGCCGCGATACCGTCTGCCCTTCAAATTTTGTCTCAAAATCTTTGGTTTTTCCCTCTAGAAACTCCCTGTCAGGTATCACCTCACTTTGATCCGAAACCCAGGCACCGATCTGGCTTCCACGTGGCCGGACAGCGAAATATTCCGACGATTCTTCCTCACTTGTTTTCACCGCAGCACCTTCAATTCTGACCTGTCTTTCAAATTCCTTCCAAAAGAAAGTAAGCGCGACCTGGCTGTTCTCTTCCATATCCCTCCCCTTCCTGCTACGGTAGTTTGTAAAGAAGGAAAAACCCTGTTCGTCAAGATCTTTCAGCA
Source organism: Dyadobacter sp. UC 10 (assembly GCF_008369915.1). Classification (NCBI taxonomy): domain Bacteria; kingdom Pseudomonadati; phylum Bacteroidota; class Cytophagia; order Cytophagales; family Spirosomataceae; genus Dyadobacter; species Dyadobacter aurulentus. Next base: position 6,370,653 of record NZ_VSRN01000001.1, read on the forward strand.
ACACCACACGTGCCGACGGTCTACCATTTGAAACCGTGCTAAGCAGCATTGCATTGGCTTCGGAAATACCTGCTTCCACAGCTTCATCAAACCATAACCTGAACTGTTTCAATGGATCCGCTTTCAGATCAGCCTCACTGAGACCTTTTAAATGATAATCGTGACGAATTTTGGCAATATTATGGTCCATTTGGTACTAATATGTCAATGTTGAGAAGTCAAAAGTAGCCATTTCAAGGGAAAGATTGTTAGATTTGTAATTCGAGAAGACGTACTTACGAAACAAGAATCACGATGGCACAAGAACAACAAGAAGGGGTCAAAAGCGAGGAGCAGGAAGACCTTGCACAAAAGGCGGTTGACACCCTTGAAATTGATCTTAACAATGAGTTAACGGAAGAGCATGAGGAGGTTGCGCCAGACGTTGATTACACCCAATTATCGAAGGAACAGCTGATCGGCATATTAGAAAATGAGCTGTCAGCAATTCGGGAAGAAGGTGCTAAACCTGCTTTGCTGAAAAAGGCAGAAACGGTTTCACGGGAAATACGTCCGGTACTCGATCAGATCAAATTGAAGGAAAGAGAAACTGCACTTCAGTCCTATATTGCTGACAATGGTGGTGAGGAAGGTTTCGAATATAAGTATGATGCGGATACCCAGAAAATTGATTCCCTGAGCAGAGAAATAAAAGGGCTGAAAAACTCTTACTATCAATCTCAGGAGAAAGAGAAAGAGAAAAACTTCAATGTAAAGACCGCTTTGCTTCAACGCTTACGCGGCTTGCTTGAAGAAGAAGGAGGGCGTGAAACCGACGCGTCCGGGTTGAAATCAAGCTGGGAAGAATTTAAGAAAATACAGGAGGAATGGAAAGCCGCAGGCAATATCGCTTCCCCTCATAACGGAACATTATGGGCAACCTACAATGCACTGATCGACCGTTATTTCAGCAACAGGAATATCTACTTCGAATTAAAAGAACTCGACAGACGACGCAACGCAGAATTAAAGGCTGAGCTGTGCGAGAAAGTAGAGGAACTGGGTAAATCGTTGGAGAACCGTCCGATGACCAAGGAAATCCTGAACGAAGCCAACCATATTTTCGAAGATTACAAACACCTCGGACCTGCCCCGAAAGAGGAACAGGAAAAGCTCTGGCAGCGCTTTAAAGAAGCGCTGGACGTACTTTATGACGCGCAGCGGGGCCAGTTTGCCGAGCAAAAAAAGTCCATGCAGGAGAACTACGAACAGAAGCTGGCGATCTACGACGCCATTGTTCCGTTTACCACATACAACTCCGGCAGCATTAAGGAATGGAATGCCAAGACGAAAGAAATCATGGCTTACCAGGATCAGTGGGTTGCGTTGAAAGGCATTATGCCCCGTGAGGAAGGCAAAGATCTTAGCAAGAAATTCTGGGCTGCATTGAAAACCTTCTTTAATAACAAAGGAGAATTTTTCCGCCAGCTTGAATCGAAAAGAGAGCAGAACCTTGAACTGAAAACGCAGCTTTGCACGGAGGTTGAAGCGCTTCTTGCCACCGGTGAGGATAATCCTGCCACCACGCAAAAAGTAATTGAATTACAAAAGAGATGGAAAGGGATCGGTCAGGTCCCTGAGAAATATAAAGACACGATTTATGATCGCTTTAAAAAGGCCTGTGACGGCTATTTCGACCAGAAACGTGCAAAAAACAAGGAAGTAGAGGAAGAATTTGAAGGCAATCTGGCGCGTAAGATAGATCTGATCGAACGGATTGAAGCCGCAGCAAAAGGCAAAGATGAATCTTCACTAAACTTGCTCAATGCGTTTAAGAGCGAATGGAGCTCGATCGGCTTTGTTCCCAAAAAAGATATGCAGTCAGTTCAAAAACGGTATATCGCGGCAATTAACACTTACGTAGGCGCTATTGGTCAGCTTTCAACCAAAGAAAAAGAGCAGGCAGTGCTGGAAAGTGAAGTGGAATTGGTAAGGGATGGAGAAAACACACGGAACCTGTACCGGAAGGAGAGCGATATCCGGCGCAAGATCACGCAGCTTGAAAACGACATTGCGTTGTGGCAAAATAACATTGAGTTCTTCGCCAAGTCCAAAACTTCTGACAGGTTGAAAGCAGAGTTCGACAGAAAGATCAACAGTGCGCTCGGGCAGCTGGAAGAGCTGAAACACCAACTCTCTATTATTCAGGAAGCTATCTGAAACCTTCAAAAATTTTAGAAAAAATTATCGCAAAATATTGCTTTATATAATCTCTGAGGCTACTTTTGCACCATGATAACGGAATAAGAAACCGCAATCATAAAATAAAAGCCTCCATAGCTCAGCTGGTAGAGCAACTGACTTGTAATCAGTAGGTCGTTGGTTCGATCCCGACTGGGGGCTCTTGAAAGTCAAAGAGTTAGCTAATTTAGCTAACTCTTTTTTTATTCACCAACGTTGAATAAGTAATCAATTTCAGCGCGGGTCCAACGCAAAGAGCGATACCTTTCTCACGAACATTTCAGCCCCCTCGGATTGAAGCTGAATACGACCTCTGGAAGGTTTCACGGCAGTTGCCTGATTCACCAGTGTGCCGTTCAGATAGATGCTCACAGAATCGTCCCTGGCTATACATTCAATTGTGTTCCATTCTCCCAAAGGGTTTTCAAGATCATTCCGGCCGCGAAACCCTTTCTCATCGCGCCATTCCGGGTCCCGGCCAAACCAGTCGATCCGTCCGCTATGAACGGTCAGCGGCTCACCGCCAGGTATAAAAACATTCGCTGTACCAGTTTTTTTAGCTATCGTAGCAGTAATTGCATAGGAGTCACTGCCATCGCCGACGACCAGCAAATCTCCGGTACCACCTTCTATGATCTGGCATTCAATGGAACGCATCCAAATCCCGCGGTACCCCCCGTCAGGCCCCGTCGAGTGAACCAGCAAGCCGCTGTCCCGTGCGCGGTCTATCCTTGGAGCATAGGTTTTTTCACCCCATTTGAACTCTAACAGTAGCTTATAGTTCTCATATTCATTGTTCGTAACGATACTGCCGTACTCTTCCCCGGAAACGTGGATTAGCCCATTTTTAACAGAGAATACACTTTTGATATCGTTGTCCTTACCTCTCTTTGATATAAAGGAATACCAGCCGTCTAAGCTATTGCCGTCAAAAAGCGGAATCTCTTCCGGTTGCTTTTTCTGCGCAAAAGTGAGGGTATGACAAGTGCTCAGGGCAATTATTAAACTCAGAAAAAATAGTTTTCTCATGTCGTGTTTTACAAAGCTGGGGTGTGGGCTCAACCTATCTGTTTTCCTTGTTTTTTAGCATCCTGTCAATGCGGTAAGGCAAGGCTTCCAAAAATGCCGTCAGATTGGCCATTTCTGAGATTGTCAATGTCTGGTCGAGACCCGGGGGCATCATGGATGTGGTGTGCGGTTCAATGGATTTTATTTCAGACCTGGCGATTCTTAGACCGGGAGCAGGGCCTACTTCAAGCACGATTACATCGGGAAGCTCTTCTTTGATAATACCTACATAAGCCGTAGTATTGGTCACAACCCTGAATGTTTCATATTCTCTTGCAAAGCTGGCGCTGGGATACACAATGGCCTCAAGCATGTCATGCTTCGAGCGTATTTCCCCAATATTGGTAAGGTCAGGACCGAAGCGCCCTCCTTCCGGACCAACGGAGTGGCATAAATAGCAGGAAGCTTTTCCAAAAAACAGCTTGCGCCCCTCCCCCACATCTCCCCCTTTGAGCTTTGACTCTAGTTGCTTTAAATGGGATAAACGCTCGGAATTTTTTGCGCGGATCCTGGCCATCAAGGGTTCAGAGCGGCTATGCACGGAGGCAGGAAAAGTTTTCAGCAGGCGTTGTAAATCCTGTTCTGAAACATTGTCCAACCGGCCAATACCTGCTTCCATTCCGGTAACCAGTGCATTTCCTACTTGCTCACTGGCGCTGCCTTCGAATACCTGCATTAGTCCGGGCAAAAGGAAAGGATCTGCGTGTGGAATCTGAACCTGGGCGATTCTGAGAAGTTGAAAATCCGTAGGTTCCGTATAACCCAGGACGCGAACCGCCCGCTGTCTTAGCGGAGAATTATTTTCCGGCCCAAGACATTTCATCAGTAAGTCAAACTCATTGTCTGAAAGCTGCGGTAAAGTTATAACCCTCGCACTTAACGCTTTAAGCCTAATATCTGGCGATAGTTTAGGATCGGATATGAGCTGATCTAGATTATTTTTTAAGGCGTTAATCCGCCTCGATTCTATTAGTGCAAAAACACGGGACCGCAGGGAAGGTTCTCTGCTATAAAGTAGCTGACCTATTCCCTTAATCCATGAATCAGGCAGTTCTTTCAGTGCACATTTATCAATAACATCGAGTATCAGCTTTTTGCGTGCTTCCGGCACGCCGGGGTTGCTCAGTTGCTCGGTAATGAAGCTTTGCAACCGCGGCTCTTTAATGAACGTAAACATGATATCCTGCATGGAAGCCATTTCCACATTAGTAATGTCATTCCGGCGAACCGTTTTTTCCAAAAAATCAACAACAAGATCGGTCCATTCGGGATGGTGCGCGGCGACCCAGATACCGGTGTTCCGTACAAGCGAATCCTTACTGGCAAGTGCCGGTGCTATCTGCTCCTTCGTCAGCGGGGAGCCATCCATTTGATCCAGGGCGATCATGGCGGCGGCCCTTACTTTCTGGGACGGGTTCGTCAAAGCAGAAATTACCTGCGACGGCTCTTTGAGTATGATCAGAGCGTGAATGATAGCGTGGTTCAAGACCCTGTCATTTTCTCCACCCGAAGCGTGTAACAATGCTTCAACTGCTTTGGAATCACCGATCTGGCCCAGGGCTGTGGCTGCCTGGCGCCGGACGTGGATGGAATCGCTTTTCACCATTTCGCAAAGCTTTTCAACAGCCTTTTTATCTGTCGCCAGCCCCAAAGCACGGGCAGCAGCTATCCGGACAACTGCACTTTTATCATGCAGGGCATTGCGAACACCGTTTCGTGCATCCTCCGAATTGATTCTTGAAAGTGCGAACAACGCCGCAGCTCTTAGCTCGGCGTCTGCTATTGTTGGCAAAATTTTTAATATTGCTGGTACTGATGCACTCCCTTTCTCAATTAATAAGTTCGCCACCTTATCCCGCACAGCAGGCCTGAAATCTGTCAGGTAGCGCACCAGGTTCTCAGGAGACAAGTTTTCCAGATCGAGGCCCTTGCCATAGGGATCGGATACTTTTGGAGCGCCAATTTTACGGATCCTGTAAATACCGCCCTTCAAATCAGGTTTGGCGACCCTTGAAAGCGGACATCCTTCACTGAACCATCCCCCGGTTACAACCACCAGCATGCTGCCATCGCCATCCTGAAGAACGTCCGTAGGATGTGAATCAGGGAACGAGGATGTTAGAAAGACTTCGTTCGTGGTCTTGAATGTTGAGCCATCCTTTTCAACGATATACCGCATGATCCGCCCGGTATTAAACTCTGCGGTGAATAAATTATCTTGGTAGGTCATGCCCCAAGCCTTGCCCCGGTATCGCATGATACCTGAAGGGGCTACCCGCGCCAGCTTTGTCATGACGGGCATCAGGTCGCCCGTTAATTTCAGTTGATCTTCGGCGATTACCGGATTAGGCTTGGGATAGGTCCCTCCTTCCACCCAATGCATAATGGCGTCGCGTTGCCCGTCCTGCGGGTTTATGAAATAGGTCATTGTGCCAATGGTCTCACCAGAAGGCATAAAAGCCAGTTCGATCGAATTGTCAAACCCTCCACCGGCCAGGGCTTCCAGCCCGGTGCCATCCGGACGGCATCGCCATATCCTGGTAGCTTTTCCGCTCAATATGGTTCCTTCCCTAGTTTTAATATTAAACCCTCTGCGCGCATCGGTAAGATAAAGCCAGCCGTCGGGACCTAAAAATGGCCCGCTTAATGTGGCACCGTTTGAGTGAAAGTTCCAGCCGGAAAGAATGATTTCCTTTTTATCCGAAACACCATCCCCATCGATATCCGTATACCTCGCAAGGTTCGGGGCTTCCGCCACATACAGGCTTCCCTGATAAAACACGCCTCCTTTTGGAAACGGAATGCCGTCGGCGTAAATCGTACCTTTGTCAAACTTCCCATCCTGATCTGTATCTTCCAGCAGCCGTACCTGGTATGAAGGTTTTTTAAGCATTTCTTCCGAGCCCATCGTATTAGGCCCCGTAGACTCAAATACGAACAGCCTGCCGTCCGGGTCAAAACTGGCCAGCATGGGATACGACAGCAGTCCGGTTTCAACTACCTTTTCAATGACGAAACCTTCGGGCACAATCAAGCCTGCTTCTTCGGTGGGCCTTCTGGCAGTGGAATTAATAAAAAGAATTTGGAGTGAAACAAGCGAGATGCGATACAGCCACTTGTAGCACATTTCAATATTTCTGTTCACAGATGTTGAGTTTATTTGCTGCATGTTTATGGAGCTGAAAATTTAATGAAGGACTTCTTTTTTCCGTTTCAAACGGTTATAACCCAAATACCCCTTCATATACTTCTGCAATCTGACTTGCGCTGTCCGCATCGAGAAAGAGTGAAGCATTGGGATGAGCGCGAAGAATAGATGCAGGATACTCACTCGTGATCTCCGGCGCTGTCAGCGTAAGCAACACTGCCCTTGCCTTTCTTACACCCGGAACCATACAAAACGCGTATGTGGCACGGAACAGGGAAGGTACTGTCAGCGTTATCGCTTGTTTCGGTACATCATCAAACGAGGAGAAACATCCATCATTCACCTGCTGTAAGCGGCATTGCACGTCCATATCGACTATTTTGACCAAATCCCTATCAAAAAAATCTGCTACATGCGGATCATTGAATGCAATATGCGTGTTTTCTCCGATGCCGAGACAAACAATATCAGCAGGATATTTTTCGAGGAGCTCAGCATAGCGCTTACATTCCAGTGCGGGGTCAAGCTCACTTCCATTTATCAAGAACGCGTCTCGCAAATTTACCTTGTCGAACAAGTGATTTCGAAGATAAGTACTGAAAAGCTGGGGAGCGTCAGGAGAAAGACCTACATATTCATCCATATGAAAAGCACGAATGCGCGACCAGTCAATGGAGACGTCATTGGCGAGCGCATTAAGGGTTTCATCCTGGGAAGGAGCCGCACCAAAAACCATATTAATACATTCCTTCTCTTCAAGGAGTTGCTTTATAGTCGCCGAGATCCGCAGCGCCGCTGCCGTCCCAAGTGCCCGTCGGTCCGGAAAAATTGTAATGTCGAGAAGTTCTCTTTTTAAGGTCATCATATGCAAAAATGAACTGGTTAAATTACTTTTTTCTGTTGTACGGTTAGGATTTCCAGCTACGTATTCGGTAGCCTCTGAAAGCATAAAAAATAAGATAAATGTAGCACGGCAGAAGGATCACATACGCCGACCGGTGATCGTGTAAATCGGCCAGGTACCCATAAATCAGCGGCATGACGGCCTGCCCGCATAGTCCCATGATCAGAATAGAGGCCCCGAGCTTGGTGAATTTACCGAGATTATCAAGGGCAAGCGGCCAGATACCAGCCCAGATCAGCGAATTTGCAAGTCCAAGCAATACGACCAGCCAAAGAGACACATCGGCATGATAGCCAAGTAAGGTCACATTCGCCCTCGCAAGCAAAATACCGACTGAAAACGAAGTACCCAACAAAGTGCAGAGCCGGAACATGTGGAGCTGGCTGATAAACCGCGGAATCAGGATGATGCCCGCGATATAGCCCACCATGGTAGCAAAGAGCGTGAACGACGGAAATGGACGAGCTTCTGTCAGCGGAATCCCCATTGAGCCGGCGTAACCGATGACGGTATCGATGGCAATCACATGTGTACCGACATGCGTGAAGATGGCAACTGCGCCAAGAATCAGGTGAGGAAACTGCCAGATAGTGGTCTTTCCCGCACCGTCCCGGTAACTCTGAGACGCATCATGATCTGTATCAATTTCCGGTAGCGGCGAAAATTTCACCAGTGCACCCAACGCGACTAAAACGACACCCAGACACGAGTAGGGCAACATAACCCTCCTAACCAGTTGATCGAGGAAAGTATTTCTGTCGCCTGCCGTCAGTTCGCTCAGATGCGCAATGACATCGTTATCTTCTGGTCGCAGCAAAAAGAAAGAGAATACCAGAGGAGCCATTATTCCGGCACCTTTATTACAGATACCCATGATGCTGATCCGTTGCGCCGCACGCTCTTTGGGACCCAGTAAAGTAATATAAGGATTGGCAGCAGATTGCAAAACCGCTAGACCTGTTCCTATCGTGAATAATCCGACAAGGAAAAGACCGTAAGTCCGGGTGTAGGCAGCGGGAAGAAAAATAAACGCGCCGGTCGCCATCGCCAGAAAACCTAACAGCATACCGTTTTTAAAGCCCACTTTTTTCAAAAGAAATGAAGCCGGTACTGACATAACGAAGTAAGAAATATAAAACGCGAATGCAACCAGGTAGGATTGGAAGTTCGTGAGTTCACACGCGATCTTGAAGTACGGGATCAGGATAGCATTGATCCACGTTACAAAGCCGAATACAAAGAACAGGCTCCCGATTACAAAAATGGAACGGGTTATCTGTGATTTCGTCAATGCTGCTAATGGAATGCTCTGCATAAAATATCGCTTACAAGAACCGGAAATGTCGATCCGCAGGGACTACGGACCACTATTGTGTTATCATCTGGGCGGAAAGGCTAAACTAAACTGACAGTTCCCAGCCAGGCTCATACTGCCGCGCCCAGAGCTTTTTGCCGTTGGTACTATTGAGGATATGACCGTTCTTGGGATCGGTGAGTAACATGTCACCTGTCCGCCAGGCAATGTTGCCGAGCTGACAAAGTAATGTGCTGATGTGCCCGTTCGGAATATCCGCGTTCAGAGGCGCGCCCGTTTTGATGGCCTCGAAAAAGTTTTGGAAATGTATAGAATCCAGGTTCTGCGAAGGATTTGTAGGGTCGAGCAGGTTCATATTACTATCTTCCTTAATCTCTTTAATCGCTTTACCCTTAACATCGAAAATGGTATAGCCATTTCCATTGATGGTAAGCGAACCGTCCTCACCATAAAAAGTAACACCAACCCCAATATCGTCCACGCCATGACCATTGCAGCTTCTGGCCTCCCAAACTATGCTGCTTTTATTGTCAAACTCCCAGGTGATTATCTGCGTGTCGGGTGTTTCCCAATCGTCCTTATAACGGTAGCGACCGCCGGCCGATGTCACGCGTACAGGGTATGAAACGCCCATCCCCCAGCGGAGCATATCCAGCATATGTACTCCGTTCCCGACAGCCTCTCCGGTACCCCAGTGCCAGAACCAATGCCAGTTATAGTGCACCAGATTGTCGCGGTATGGCCTGCGGGGAACCGGGCCCTGCCAGAGATCATAATTGAGCCAGGAAGGTACCGCTGCCTCTTTCCCCTTTCCGATGTCCTGACGGGTATTGGCATACCAACCCTTTCCAAAGTAAACGCGGCCAATCACACCGGCATGAAGTTCCTGAATCGCCTTGATAATATTGGGCCAGGATCGTCTTTGATTGCCCATTTGTATTACTCCTTTGTATTTTTTGGAAGCCTGAACCAGCAGCTCCCCTTCGTTAGGATCATAGCTGCATGGTTTTTCGACATAAACGTGTTTGCCCGCTTTCAGTGCCATTATGGAGGCTTGCGCATGCCAAAAGTCAGGTGCGGCGATCACCAGCGCATCCATCTGCTTATCTTCCAGCGATTTTCTAAAATCAGGGGTATCGGCAGGTTTTACTTCCTGTATTTTATTTACTTCTTCAATCGACCGGGCCGCTGCCCTTGTATCAACATCCGAAATATGAATGACGCGGCTGTTGGGCTGGCCGGCAAAATTCTTTGCGAGCGCCCTCCCACGGTTGTTAACCCCCATAATACCAACATTTACCCTTTCATTGGCACCGATAATATTTCCATAGCTTCTGGGACTGAATTGTGGTAAAATCCCTCCGATAGATAGCGCAGCCGAACCGGCTATGCTGTTCTTGATGAACGTCCTGCGAGTACTTTTGTTCGTATTCATATTTTCCCGATTCATTTTTCGATTATTCATCAATGACTGTTGTAAGTGCAGGCACATTCTTTTCGAAACCCGCATATCCCGCATTCTGATTGATCACGCCCCTGCTATTGCCGCTGATGGCGCTGGAAGGTACCGGCCAGAGCACGTGATAGGCACTCATCGTGTAGGGATTCCCATAACGCGTTACCGCCCCTTTGTTGTAGAACTCCGTCTTCTCCATGATCCGGTCATACCAGAAGTTTTTCTCCGAAAAATTAGCCAGAGAGTATGTTTTGCCGTTATAGGCAGTTTTACCTGTCATGGCCAGAATATAGGCAATGCGCGTCAGTTCTACTTTCCGGTGCTCTTCGTAATACAGCTCCCGCGCTCTCTCGTCCAAAATGGTACCGATATTGACCTGAGCGGCATTAAGTGCTTTGGCATTTGCCCGCAGCCTGACCTGGTTTAAATCTTCCGCTGCCAGCGTGAGCTCTCCTTTCCAGAAACGAGCTTCTGCACGCAAAAGAAAGGTTTCTGCAACCCTGAATACATACCAGTCCGTTCTTCCGCCAAATGCCGGTGTACGGTCGAGGTCGGGAATAAAAAGTTTGTACTGAGGCCACTCGTACCAATTCCGAATGGTATCACTGCATAACAAAACGCCAGCACTGCTAAACATCTGAATCGGCTTTCCGTAATAGGGATCCCCAATCGTTTTCAGGTTGGGATGATTGTATACCAGGTCTTGGATCCGCATCCAGTTGCCCGGCGCGTGACGATAGTCATCTTTTTCACCGCTACCCCAAATCGTATGTGTGGTATACCAGGTGGATCTTGCCTTTCCGACTCCCCGTCCGTTAGATGTTACCTGATCTATTTCGATACCTGCCTTATCCAATGTGCCCCTGTTTCCATTTGGCGTCAGGATACCATTCCACCATAAGGGTACCGCATTGTACATCAGGTCGCTACCATTACTGCCCGTGTAGTTTCCGGCCACGTTGCGGCGATCGATGACAAGCATGATGCCCTCCTGGTTTTCCGGTAAAGCTTTGTTCTCAGGACGGTGCAGATCCCAGGTTATGTTTTTAGCAGCATTATTCTTGTCAATACCAAAGCGCGTGGTCATCAAACTATATTTTCCGCCGTCGATCACCTTACTGGCAGATGCAATGGCGTCGTCAAATAAGCCCAGCGCGAGGTTCACCTTTGTCAATAAGTGGCTAACAGCAGCTTTGGTCACCGTTCCCTTGTCAACATCGTCTTTTACCCATTCCTCCGCGAATTCAAGGTCCTCTTTCATCTTTTTCAGGATCACTTCCCTCTTGGTCGAATAGTAATCCAGTTTGGTATCTGTCCTTTCTTTCAGTTCGAGCGGCACATCGCCGAACTCGTGGCAAAGTCCATAATACCGGTAAGCACGATGAAAATAGGCAGTCCCCAGGATCGCGTTTCTTTCTGCTTCCGATGCATACTTGGGTTGATCAATGCGGCTGATGACCGTGTTGGCGTAGCGGATTCCTTCATAATATTTTTGCCAAAACCATCCTATCCGCGTTGTCGCCGAATTGTTTAGGTCTGCGTCCGGTGTGATTTGCAAATTCAGGTTTTGCGACGGTTTGGCGGCATCGGTGGTACCTTCCACTGCCACTTCCGAGAAGACCAGCTGTGTGGTAATCGGAGAGCCAGTACCCAGCCACTCTTCTCTTAGCAGGCTTTCGCAGGACACCAGGCCCGCCCGCAAAGCCTCGGCGTCTGAAAATGTAGTTTCGGGCGAAAAGAAGGATAGCGGTTTGGGCTGGAGAAAGTCGGTGCTGCATCCGGCCATCAGGATTAGCCCGGTAGCCCAGGTCGAAATGAGAATGTATCTTTTCATAGTCATTGATTAAAAAACCGGGTTTTGAATGTTGCAGGCAATTGGCCCGCTCAGTTTTGTTGTAAAAAAGCCAGTGCAATAATTACAATGTCAAGGTCAGGCCCAGCGTCGCAATCCTGGGCGTCGGGGCACTGCTTTCGGGATCCCAAAAATTCCAGTTCCGTCCGTAAACTGCAGCGTTTCTCATACTAAAATAGGCTTTGGCATTTTTGAGGGCCAGTTTCCCGGCCCAGGCAGCCGGAAGATTGTAGGCAACGGATATATTTTCAAGCCGGATGAACGACTTATCACGGTAAACACTATACGAAGCACTTCCGTCACTTGAAGAAAGGCGCGCGTAATCATTGATCGCATTCGCCGGGGTCCAGTATGGCTGCGAATAGGCATTGACCCTGTCCATATAGCCATTCTGGTTTTTAGCAGTGTTGAATGCACCCTTGTGGCCCCAGTAGGAATACATCATGAAAGACACGTCGAACCGCTTCAGCAATCGAAACTCATTCCGGAAGGTCCATCTCAACCGCGGTTGGGTGTATCCCAGAAACTGCCTGTCCGCGTCTGTATATTTTCCATCCTCGTTCACATCCTGTAATTTGAAATCGCCTGGCTTGACCCCATATTTTTTGGCAAGTTCCGCTTCGCTTTCCTGATACACTCCCAGTACTTTGATATCCCAGATCACATCCAGTGGCTGACCGATAAACCATTTATTGGTAATATCGTTGGGTTCGCGGGTGCCTGTCACGTTGCCCTGTGCGTCCAGGATATTTTCCTTGTCTCCATACAGGCTCACGATTTTGTTGCGGTTTACGGAGACATTCAGGGTGGAATTCCAGGAGAAAAGCGGCCTGTTAATATTCACGGAAGTCAGATTCAATTCAATTCCCCTGTTTTGCAATTCGCCCAGATTGTCCCACACCGATTTAAAGCCGGTAACATCGGGCAGAGACCGCTGCACCAGCAAATTCGTGCTTGACATGGTATAGGCTTCCATGCTTCCGCTGATCCTGTTTCGGAACATGTTAAAGTCAAAGCCGAAATTGAGTGAAGACTTTTTTTCCCATTGCAGGTTATCATTACTCATGCGGTTCACATAAAGCATGGAAACCTGATTGAGCGTGCCTGTGGGAGATACATGGAGATATTTTCCGGTCACAAGATCTGAAATCGCTACATAGCGCCCGATATCCCGGTTGCCATTCAAACCATAAGACAATCTCAGTTTCAGATAATCAAGCCAGGGAGAACCAAAGAACTTTTCATCGCTCACAACCCAACCCAAAGCCGCAGCGGGGAAAGTAGCTCTCGGGTTCTTCTGGCCAAAAGCAGAATAGCCATCGCGCCGGAGTGAAAGCGTAAGCATATACCTACTTTTGAATGAATAGAATACGCGCGCCATCAAAGCGTCCGCCGTTCCATATTCGTCATTACTGGTGACAATAGGGTTGCCGCCTCCTCCAATGTTATGGTAGCCCAGCAGATCGCTCGGATCAAAATCGTTGTTCTCGATCTTGTCCTGCCAGCTTTGGTACTTTTCCATATTTGCCAGGAGCGTGACATCCAGTTCGTGCGACTTGAAAGTTTTTTTCCATTTGATAAGGTTGTCGATCTGCCAGTTATAGATATCCATCTGCTCTCTCTGCGCATAACCGCCGGCCTGCGCCCACTGCGGGCTTTTGGCAGATTGGTGATTGAAATAACGGTAACCTTCCAGTCGGGGAGAAAAGTTAGTCTGAAAAGTAATGCCGAAAGGCAGAGAAATCACAGAATAGAGTGTACTGATTAGCGTGTTATTGGCACTAAAACGATTGGTATAGGTCCGCGCCAACCCGGGGTTCAGCGCAATCTGATCATCCTGGGGGCTAAGCCTCAGGTTCCCTTTATCATCAAATTCAGAACCCCAGGGAGACGCATTTACCATGTAGTTCCAGGTAACGGGCACATAACCGTCGTCGCGGTTACTGAACTGGGTATTGATCCCTACTTTAAGAAATTTCGCGATACGGGCATCCAGGTTTAGCCGCGACCGGAAAGTCCGGTACTTATCACCGACCACTATGCCCTCATTATCCAGGTAACCTAGCGATACATAGTAAGAAATGTCGTCGTTTTTCCCGGATATACTAACCGTGTAGTCTTTCTGAACCCCTTTTTGAAATACCTTTTTGTACCAGTCGATGGAACGCCCGGCGCCGTAGTTATCAATTTCTACCTGGTTCAGGTTCAGGCGGTTTAGCCAAGCAGTCGTCGGATCTCCCGTAGAACCGTCCAATGCCAGCCATTCATCCACCGACATAGAAGCGGGCAGGGATGCCGGATTGGTATATTTGAGCGGGTTTTGATTTGCATTCATGCTACGCTGGACATCCGCACGGAAAGCGAGAAAATCGTTGGCGTTATACAGCCTTTGGTGATTGGCAAGTGTCGTTATTCCGGTATTGACATTGAATGTGATCAGCGCCTTCCCGCTTTGCCCGCTTTTGGTAGTAATCAGGATCACCCCGTTTGCGGCCTTGGCACCGTACACAGCAGCCGAACTGGCATCTTTCAACACGTCAATAGTCTGAATATCATTTGGGTTGATATCGAGTAGCTGCCCGTAATAAATAATACCGTCCAAAACGATCAACGGGTCTCCGTTTGCATTCAATGTATTGTTTCCACGAACCTGCAACGAGCTTGCAGGCTTGGCAGAAGTAGAATAGCCGACATTAAGTCCGGCAGCATTGCCTCTCAGAATATCCTGAACGGAGGCTGGGTTCTCATTTTCAAGCCTGGCAGCGCTGATCTGGGATATAGCTCCGGTAAGGTCGCGTTTCTTCTGCGTGCCATAACCAACCACGACGATCTCTTCCAGCGTTTTATCGGCATCCTGCAAGATAATTTCAAGGCGTGTCTGGGCTTTTAGTTCGATTTCCCTGGTCTGAAAACCAACGAAGGAAAAAACCAGCCAATGTTCGGCATCTTCTAATTTCAACGTAAATGCGCCGTTTTCATCGGTACTGGTTCCCTGGGTCGTACCTTTTACCATCACATTTACCCCGGTCAGGGCCTGACCATTTGCGTCCGTTACTTTCCCGGTCAACGTAATTTCAGCATCTACAGCAGGCTGGCCGGCCGCTGAGGACACATTCCTCCCGGCGATCAGAGACTTTGTTGCAGCCGACGCCTGGTTTTGTAAGATGAGGATCTTCCTGTCCTCTACGACATAATTGAACTTTGTCAGCTTGAAAATTTCGTCCAGTATGAATCTAAGCGGTTTGCGGCTGGCCGTAAAGGTCACCAGTGACCCGCTTTTAACCACTTCCCCTCCGTACATGAACCGAAATCCCGTTTTGCCGGCTAGCTCCTCCAGTACTGCTTTTAAAGGAACGGCCTGAAATTTCACAGAGATCTCCCGGTCCAGAATTTCCTGTTCACCCACTGGCTGTGCATCTGGCGAGAATGCGGTGACGGTCAGGAGCAAAAATAGCACAGCAAGCCACTTCATAGTCGTTGCCACTGCAAAGACCGTTTTGACTGATAGATTTAAATACATAGATTTACCTGTGTTAGTTGTTACATACAAACTCAGCGGCTTCTCTGGCCATTGTCAGTTTAAAATCAGTTAACTGGTGCCCCTTTCTTGTTTGGCGATGAGGAGGGGCATTTTTTGGTTCCGGCTACCTCCCGCAGCCTTTACCAGTGACGGTTAGGGTTTCATTTTGCTTTTTGAGGGTTAAATTGTTGACACGACAAACGTTTTCTAAAAATGCGACCGGATCGTCGCCAGCCTTCATTTCCCCGTAAAATACACAGTTGGCAAGATCACCTGTTGCGACGATCTGGTAAGGGGCTATTTTTTGTATGTCTCTGATTATATCTGCCAATCCAGTCCCTGCATAGCGAATATGCCCTTCACGTCGCCGTAGCAATTCATTCGCGTCGGGATACTCCCGCAGGCTAATTTTTTGAGAATCTGACTGAAACAGGGCTTGCTGAAAGGGTAATAGATTTAAGTCCCCGGAAGGTATGCTCTCGGCAGCCACAGAAACCTTTCCTGTCAGGACCGTAACCGTAGCTGACCGTTCGGCCTGATAGGCATTTATGTTAAATGAGGTGCCAAGCACACGGGTCGTTAAAGAGCCGGATTGTATCGTAAATGGACGTTTTGTATCCTTAATTACCTCAAAAAAGGCCTCACCATTCAATCTGACAGAGCGCTTACCTCCGGTGAATTCCTGCGGGTATTCGAAAGTACTCTGTGGTGCCAGCCAGATGCCGGTCCCGTCGGGCAAGACAAGTTTCTTTCGCTGATATCCGGTTGTGACCTTGCTCCATTGGACTTCATTTCCAAAAGGATCCAGCATCGTGAGAAGCGTCCAGGCCACACCGATCACCAATAAAATACTGGCTGCGTATTTAAATAATCGGGGAAGAAGCATTTTGCGGGGAGCTGCAGCAAGTTCCACTTCCCTGCCTAAACGCCTGTCGATCCTGTCGTAAATGGCATCCAGATGCGGATGCTCCGGCAGGTCGGTTAGCTGATCGGCTTCCTGTGCGCCCCTCATTGCTTCCTCAATCAATTTTCGTAACTCCTGCTCATCCGCCACCTCAAAATGATGAAAAAGCCGGCCTAATTCTGCCGGCATCAATGTGCCGTCCAGAAAGCTGGGGAACAGGTCGTGTATGCTTTTGGAACTTTTCAAAATGCTCTTTTTCTCCCTATATGCACAGCGTTTAAAAAGACACTACTCGTGTTGTAAAAAAATTTGAAAAAATTTAAACAAAAATAGATAACAGGCTGAAAATGGAATCTTTATGCTGACTGAGGTACAAGCGCACACTGGCATTCGCTTTGATCAGATGATTGCTTACGGTGGAAGGAGAAATGCCCAAAATAATTGCAGCTTCTTCATAGCTCTGTCCCTGTAATTTGCAGAGATTGAACACTTGCCGCCGTTTTGGCGGAAGCTGCTGTATGGCTTTTTGAACCAGATTTTGCTTTTCACGGGAAAAGATAGCCTCTTCGAAGGCGACGAGTTCTTCTTTCATGTACCAATCAGATACCTGCTGTTGTAATCGCTTGTCCCGCGCCAATTCGCGGTAAAACTGGAAGACGAGATTTTCGGCTACTTTATATAGCCAAGGTTTTATTGATAGCTCCGGGTCAATGGTCTGACGCTTTTCCCACAATTTCACAAAAGTTTCCTGCAACAAATCTTCCGCGACAGGCCCGGCTTTGGTCAATCTCAAAAGTCTTTTCAGCAAAGCATCAGCATACTTGTCATAAATATTCCGGAACGCCAGGTGATCACCTTCGCGAAGGCGCTCAATCAATAATTTCTCCTGTGTATTATCGTCTGAGAAATTCATATTGTCCGGATTACATTAGTGTGTTAAATTCCTGCTCTGCTGGGAAGTACTGATAAAGTTAAAAAAGATACCACCTACATTCCTCATACTCAATACATATTATTCCCGCAGCCGGGTGGACAACATATTGCTGAGCATGCAGGGCCTTTTCTCATCGCTATGCAGGCTGCGGAATTATTGTGCTTCCCTGATAGCGCACTTTGATGGTATTCGTTATTTGTTGATTTTTGCGGCACCACCTAACCCAGCCTCAATGAGTGAGAAGATAGTGCTCTTAGCTGATGATGACAGCGACGACCGTTATTTCATAAAGCAAGCCATCATATCCTCCGGCCTGAGCATAAAATTAATAGAAGCCGAAAACGGTGCAGAACTGATCGCCTTGCTCAGCCATTCAACGCTCGCTATTTCGCTTATTATCCTCGACATGAACATGCCCAAAATGAACGGCCTGGAAACTATTTCGGAAATAAAAGCCATGCAGCGAATTGCGTCCGTGCCCGTAGTGATGATTTCTACATCCCCGAGCCAGGATCTTCTAGATAAGGCGTATAAGGCTGGCGTTCAAAGTTTTATGCCCAAACCCAACACTTTCGAGGAATTTATTGACCTGATAAACTTTCTGAATAAGCAGTTTCTATCCTGACTGTTCCTATTGGCCCCCAAAGTTTGTATCCGGAAACGTGGGCATGATATTTTTATCCAAACCTTTAACTAAAAAATGTACGGAACAGCATTGACATTATTTTCAAGATGAGTATCGAATCCTCCAATTCAAAACATACGCTCACAGTTCTTCAAAAATCCCCAACAGGGATCCGTGGTTTAGATGAAATCACGGCGGGCGGCTTACCCAGCGGCAGACCTACCCTGATATGCGGAGCGGCAGGCTCGGGAAAGACGCTTTTTTCAATGGAATTTCTTGTTCACGGCGCTAAGCTTTACAACGAGCCCGGTGTTTTCGTGGCATTTGAAGAAAAGTCGGAAGAACTAACTGTAAATGTCGCATCGCTCGGCTACGACCTTCAGCAATTACAGGCAGACAAACTGATCAAGCTCGACCACGTACACATCGAACGAAGTGAAATTGAAGAAACAGGTGAGTATAATCTCGATGGGCTTTTTATCCGATTAGGCTACGCAATCGATAGCATAGGTGCGAAACGTGTGGTTTTAGACACTATTGAAAGTCTTTTTTCAGGTCTTAACAATCAGGCAATCCTTCGTGCGGAGTTACGCCGGTTGTTCGAGTGGCTGAAAGAAAAAGGCGTTACGGCGATTATCACAGGTGAAAAAGGAGAAGCTTCTTTGACACGCCAGGGACTCGAGGAATACGTTTCTGATTGTGTAATCCTGCTTGACCATCGTGTAGAAAACAAGATTTCGACGCGTATCCTCCGTATTATTAAATACAGGGGTTCAGTTCACGGAACAAATGAATATCCATTCCTGATCGACGAAGAAGGTATTTCAGTGCTGCCGGTTACTTCTCTCGGGCTTAACAATCCAGTCTCCTCGGAAAGGATCTCTTCCGGAATTCCGGCCCTGGATAAAATGCTCGGCGGTGAAGGTTTTTTCAAAGGCAGCAGCATATTGGTGTCGGGTACTGCGGGAACGGGTAAAACCAGCATTGCAGGCAGCTTCATTAATGAGGCCTGCAAAAATGGGCAGCGATGCATTTATTTCGCTTTCGAAGAATCTCCGCAGCAAATAGTCCGTAATATGCGCTCGATCAATATCGATCTTCAAAAGCATTTGGATAGTGGGGTACTGCTGTTCAGCGCTTCCCGGCCTACCCTGAACGGACTTGAAATGCACCTGCTTGCGATGACTAAACTCATCGACAAGTTCCAACCGGCGGCGGTGGTGCTGGACCCCATCACTAATCTGATCACAGTAGGCTCTGCCAGTGAGGTAAAAAGTCTGCTTACCCGGTTAATCGATTATTTGCAGGCTGCCGAAGTCACCGTTCTGTTTACTGCCCTAGCATACAATGAAAATAAAACCGAGCAGTCCGATGAAGGTATTTCTTCACTTGTGGACGCCTGGCTACTCGTGCGTGACATTGAGTTCAACGGGGAACGCAACCGGGGTTTATATGTAATGAAGTCACGAGGCATGAAGCATTCAAACCAGGTACGCGAGTTTGTCATATCTGACCAGGGACTCAAACTGGTGGATGTGTTCCTGGGCCCCGAGGGCGTATTGACAGGCTCGGCGCGGGAAACACAACAGCTTCTTGAAAAAACAACCGTAGCATTGCGCGACCACGCAGTATCCAGAAAAGATCGCGAGATAGAACGCAAAAGGTTTGTCCTCGAATCAAAAATTGCCTCCCTGAAAGAAGAGTTCGAATCCTTACAGGAAGATCTGAACAAAAGCTATATAGAAGAGGAGCTGAAAAAAAACATCATGGAAGACAACCGGCAAGAAATTACCCGCAAGCGTGACGACTAGCCTAACTCCTTCATTACCAATCGATATGGAAGTACAAAAGGAAGAATTATGGGAGCTCAGGCTCTATGTTGCGGGAAAAACAGCCCGCTCGGTGACTGCTCTTACCAATCTGAAAAGATATTGTGAAGAACACCTCAAGGATAAGTACGTGATAGAGGTCATTGACCTGCTTGTTCAACCGCAATTAGCGGAAGGCGATCAGATCCTGGCAATACCAACGCTGGTAAAAAAGGTACCGGAACCAATACGCAAAATTATTGGAGACCTGTCAAATGAGGAAAAAGTGCTGGTAGGACTTAATATCCGCCCAGCCGCTAAAATCGAATGAGCGAGTCGTCACAACAGTTTCTCGAAGCGGAAAGCGAAGCGGCCAACCATTACAGGCTCCGGTTGTTCATTACCGGTGCGTCAGCCAATTCGGTCCGCGCGGTTATTAATTTGAAAGAAATTTGTGAACGATACATCAGGGATCAATATACACTGGAAATCGTAGATGTACATCAGCAAAGATCAATTGCTGAAAAAGAACAGCTTATCGCGCTACCGTTACTGGTGAAGATAAGTCCGCTTCCAGAAAGAAGGCTCATAGGAGATATGTCGGACACGGCGAAAGTTTTGAAAGGGCTCGGAATTCCCCAATAATGAGATGAGTATAGTGAAGACTTACGATGAACTGATCAGAGAGAACCAGGAGCTTACAATGCGGCTGGAAGAAGCCACAGACACCATCACGGCCATTCGGACGGGCCAGGTGGATGCTTTGGTGGTCAATGACGGGGACCAGGGACTTCAGCTATACACGCTCAAAACGGCCGATCAGACCTACCGCGTTTTTATCGAGAAGATGAATGAGGGAGCCGTCACTTTGAATGAAGAAGGCATTATCCTGTATTCCAATTCCATGTTCGCAACCATGGTGGACGCGCCGCTTTCAAAGGTAGTAGGCTCCCCGTTTGAGAATTTTGTAGCCGAAAGCGCAACCGCTGCCTATAAGCACTTATTCAACGATGGCTGGAAACAAGACTCGAAAACGGAGCTGGCTATCAAAAAAAATAACATACTCATTCCCTGCCAATTGTCTGTCAACACCTTGCAGTTGGATGAAGGCCCGTCGCTAAGTATTATCGTCACCGATCTTACCTTTCAAAAAAACGTTCAGCATCTGCTCAAAGAAAATAACAGGCGGCTGGAAGAAATAAACGGAGAACTTGAAGCAAGTAATTACGACCTGCAGCAATTCGCGTCTGTCGCTTCTCACGATCTTCAGGAGCCGTTGCGAAAAATACTTATATTTTCTACAATGCTCAAAAACAAGCATGAGGCCGAATTGCCGGTCGAAAGCCAGAAGCATTTGGAAAAGATCATTACCTCTTCACACCGAATGCGGACGATGATTTCTGATATTCTTAATTATTCCCGGCTGTCTACCGAAGCAGGTAATTTTGAGCAGGTCAATCTGAAAGAGATAATTAATGAAGTTCTCGAAGATTATGAAATACTCGTGAACGAAAAGAACGTTAAGGTCAAAATCGACGAATTCCCGCTCATTGAAGCCAACCGCGCACAGATCAAACAGGTGTTTCAGAATCTGATCAGTAATTCCATCAAGTTTTCAAAACAGGACAAGCCACCGGTAATAGAAATTGCATGGGAAGCCAATCATGAATTACAGACAGCATCTGCTGATCACAACGCAGTTTGCAATATCGTCATTTCTGACAATGGAATCGGCTTTGACAAGGCCTATCAGGAAAGGATATTCTCTTTGTTCGAAAGATTGAATACCAAGGAAAAATACGAAGGCTCCGGTATCGGCCTCGCGATCACCAAGAAAATCCTGGATAAACATAATGGCACTATTTCCGTGGAAAGTAAAGAAGGTGAAGGCGCACGGTTTACGATCTGCCTGCCTGTTCGTCAGGAGAGGCGTACTTCACCAGAGATCAGCTTCTGATCGTTAAAGCAAAAAATTTTGAGGTAAAATGTAATGCATAGTTGACATTAAGAAACGTTTAGATTACATTTGAAAAACTTAATTTAAACATGCAGCTATGGACAAATTACTCTTATTTCCCAGTGCATTTAAAAGAAACGGCCTGCTGATGATCGCAGTCGGCATGGTTGGTTTGGCCGTGGCCAGTCAGGAAGGACTGATCAATGTATACCGGCTCCTGTTACCCGGCGACACCCTGTCCGACGGATCCTATCCCTACCCTTCCGATTTCTGGCAGAAAAACATAATTCTGGAATACACCTCGATTGCCCTGATGGTTTTGGGACTATTGTTCTTTTTTCTTTCAAAGGAGCGGGACGAATTTTTCTACAAGATCAGACTGGAATCTATCCAGTTCGCAATCCTATCGCAACTGCTGGTTGCAGGCCTGCTGTATTGTTTTTTCTATTTTTCAGGTAAATACCAGATGGAAAACACATTCACCGCAATTTTATCACTGAGCTTCGCAGGCTTCTGGATCACCTATATAGCGCGCTACTATTACATCGTTCGGTTTCGGGCCGAAAAAGACTCACTGAATTAACTGAACATTGAAAAATACGCTTCGTGTTGAAAGAGCGATCCTGCGTGTGACACAGGCAGAGCTGGCCGAAAAGGTGGGCGTATCGCGCCAGGCAATCAATTCTATTGAAACGGGTAAATATATTCCGTCGACTATCCTCGCTATTAAGCTTGCCCGGGTATTCGACAAATCCGTGGAGGACATTTTCATCATCGAGCCACAAGACTGATTAATCCTGTGGCTCGATAAAAAACTGATGTTGTTATTTAGCCGTCAATACATAATCCTCACCCGCTTCCGTCATGAAATCGAAAGCCGGCTTTGAATCAGTTTTTGCCTGACCTGAGGCAGTATGCAGCGTTTTGTAAAATGCATTTGCATTTGCGCCTGTTGCGGGTTTCAGTTTCTTTCCGCTCAGTTTCAAAGCATTTGGCACACTTATCCGGCAATTTCCGCCCAGTTTGGAACGTACGGTCAGCTTCGATACTTTGCCCTTTTCCCAGGCGATATCAAGCTCAAACCCGCCTCTTGCGCGCAGTCCCTTCACTTCGCCGGTTGTCCAGTCGTCCGGGATCGCAGCGAGGACATTGATCACTCCATCGTGGCTTTGCAGCAGCATTTCGGTAATCCCCGAAGTCCCGCCAAAATTCCCGTCGATCTGAAAAGGCGGGTGCGCGTCGAGCAGATTGGGATAGGTACCTCCCCCGTTTGCGTAATTTGTTCCTTCAACGCCTGTCAGTTTTAACTGCTCGCGAATGAGCTTATAAGCATGATTTCCGTCCAGCAGTCTTGCCCAGGTATTGATCTTCCAACCTTTGCTCCAACCGGTACCTCCGTCGCCCCGCAACTCCATGGTTCTGCGCGCTGCATTTGCATATGCAGGCGTATAAACCGGAGAAATCTGCCGACCTGGAAAAAGCCCGAACAGATGTGAAATGTGACGGTGCTCGGGTTCTGCTTCTTCCCAATCCTTGTACCATTCCTGCAAATTCCCCTTTTTACCAATCTGCATTGGAAACAATTTACTCCGCTTTTCAATGAGCAATTTCCTGAATTCGGCATCACTTCCGGTGCGTTCGGACGCTTCGATCAGATTGGTAAAAAGATCCCAAATGATAGCCATATCCATGGTTGTCGCGACAGATACCGAGCCTTTATAACCTTTTTCGTCAATGAAAATATTTTCAGGCGTCGTCGCCGGGGATGTTATGAGCTTTCCGTTTTTATCCTCGATAAGCCAGTCGAGGCAGAATAGCGCCGCAGACTTCATAAGTGGGTACGCTGTTTTTGTCAAAAATTCCTGGTCTCCCGTAAATTGATAATGCTCCCACAAATGCTGGCAGAGCCACGCCCCGCCCATCGGCCAGTTGGCCCACGAAGGACTTCCGCTGACGGGATCGGTCGTCGCCCAGATATCCGTATTATGGTGTAATGTCCAGCCTTTGGCCTTGTAAAAGTTCTTGGCAGCCTCCGTGCCCGTCACTTCGAGCTGGCTCACAAAATCAAGTAATGGCGTATGTAGTTCAGATAAATTGGCTGTTTCAACCATCCAGTAATTCATCTGGGTATTGATATTGGTCGTAAAATTACTGCTCCAAGGCGGACGTACCTGGTTGTTCCAGATTCCCTGCAAATTCGCGGGGATACCACCCGGCCGGGAACTGGAGATAAGCAAATATCTTCCAAACTGAAAGTAAAGTGATTCCAGTCCCGGATCTTTTGCGCCCTCGGTGTAATCTTTCAGGCGTTCATCCATGGGCTTGTCTGTCGCAGGATTTCCATTCAGATGAAGGCTCACGCGATCGAAAAATTGATGATAGTCTGCCGTGTGCGCGGTTTTGAGTGCATCGAAATTTTTCGCAGAGGCCTTTTCAAGATATTGTTCGTTAAGGGCGGTTTCGTTCTTTCCTTCCTTGTCCGGGCATTTGTCAAATCCATTGAAACTGGTTGCCGCGGAAAGCAAAATCACCACATTGCTGGCATTGCGAACATGTACGCCTGCGCTGTCCGTGGTAACTTCTCCGTCTGCCTCCTTCACTTTGACCCGCAACTCGAATCGCATTCCCTTGCATTTGGAAGGATCGTTATAGGTCACAGGAATTTCCATGGTCTGCATATAGCTGGGATCCGTATGCGCAGGCGCTTGGCCTTTCATCGCAAGCTGATCTTTCGCAATCGCTACGTTGGCGTGAACCAGCGGACTGCCTGTGGACGCAGTAAAGTTCAATGCCCCTTTTTTATTCGCTGTCAGTTTTATAACCATTACCTGGTCTGCTGCCGATATAAATATCTCCCTGCTGTAAGCTACGCCATCGATCGTGAAAGTTGTGGTTGAAACTGCATTGGAAATGTCCAGTTCGCGGCGGTATGCGGTTGGTGAACCGGATAATTCCTGCCTGATCATCAGGTCGCCCAGTGGTTCATACGATTCAGTAAATAACCCCTGAATTTTTTTAGTGAGCTCTTCTGCCAGTTTGTAATCCTCGTTTTCCAGCGCCTTTCTGACTTGTGGAAGATATTTGTAAGCCTCCGGGTTGGGGTTGTTATTCACAGGCCCTCCCGACCACAATGTTTCCTCATTCAGCTGGATCAGCTCTTCATTGACCCTTCCGAAAACCATCGCACCAATCCGTCCGTTTCCAACCGGCAAAGCCTCGTTCCAGTTTCGCGCGGGCTGTTTATACCATAGTTTAAGGTCTTGCTGGGCATTCACTTCCGTGAAATTCCCGGCTGCAAAAAGAGCGGTTATACTTAGCAGCAACCTGATTTTAGTCGCTTTTGACAGAAATAGTCTGAACATTTTTATTTTATTTAAAAGAAACGGAAAGTGCTTGCAAAGATTGATTTCTAAAAAATTCTATATCTCCCTTCCCCATCCAATTCACTTCCTGGAAGATATTCATCAGATCGGCCACGGTTTTCACCTCGCGTTTGTTAAGCGAGCGGATCACATCCCCTTTCTGTAATCCCGACCTCCCCAAAATGGTACCGCCCGGCAACGTTTCAACGATCACACCCTTTTCATCCGGAAGACCATAAGCCGACCTGTCACCCAAGCCTGCCACATTCCGTACCCTGCCGCCAAGCCACCCTATTTCATTTTTCGTCTGGCTGTCGGCAAAGCTGGTTATCTCCGGCAGCGGTACCATGGCCGCCTGCGATTTCAGCTCCGGCGAAACCACACCAAACTGATCCATTGGAAAATTGACAAACCCGACGGTCAGTGCGGGACTTCCCGGCTTGACCTGGTAATTTCCGGAAGCTGGATCGACGAACATCGGATCTCCCGCCAGGCTATGCAAATCGGTTTTGTTGCTATGCGCTTGTTCAAGTGCGTTTTGGTCAGGGAAAAAGTTATAATCTACCTCCTTACCCCATTCTTTTATCTGAATCGGGAAATATGGTTTAGTGACCACATTCTTGCGGAACACATCCCCGCTGTTTGCAAACCACACATGCGGATGAAAAGAATTGTTGATCATAATATTATTTTCAACGATCCTGTTAAACCCTTCCCGCAGTTTGAGACCACCGTTCAGACAAAGATTATTATAAATATGGTAGTTGCTGCTGCCATCGTCGAGATCGATGTCCCAGCCGTGATCGCAGCGGAAGCGGTTGTTAAGGATCACCGTGGTTTTAATGGCGTCAAGCCGGATCACCTCGGGATGATCTGCTGTCAACCGATCCATTAAACCACGGTCGGGGTGCCAGAAACGGTCCCTGCCCCAGGAATTGAAGGAGCCGTGATCGCCGGTTTCCAGTACGGTATTAAAAATGTCGTTGAACTCGATGATGTGCCCGCCCCAGGTCCCCTCGCTGATATTGATGCCCGCACGAGGGACATTGTAAATGGTGTTGTGACTTACGGTAATATCCATGCTCATGGAAATCTGTACCCCCGCAACCTGCTTTTCAACCTGCCCCAGCCCGTGCATCAGATTATTGTAAACCCTGCATCCGGAAGGGTGATTGTTGCTTTTTGGCCCCGGGCTCTTGTCGAGCTGCGCGTAAGGCACCGATTCATGATATTCAAAACTTGGCGAGCGCACAGCCGCGGGATCGCCGGCAAAGCAAACCGCGCTTGCTCCTATGTTCCGGAAATGGCAGCCCGAAACCTCGTTGTTTTTATTGTAGTTAGAAAAAAAGATACCATTGCCACCGATCGCATTGAAATCGCATTGTTTAACAGAACAATTTTCCGCACCCTCCATGACTACCACGGCGCCTCGATAAATCGCCCAGTCGCTTCGCAGCAGCGGCTCTTTCGTGTCCATAAAAGTGCGCAGGGTATGTGTCATTTCGAAACCCACCAGACTGATATTCTGCACCGGCACTTCCGCCGTGCCTCTGAATTCAAAAAGGTGACGGATTTGCGGAGCAAGTACTTTCACCTTTGAAAAATCGGTTCCGGCAGGCGCGTAGACGAAAAGTGTCCGCGTTTTTTTATCAAAATACCATTCGTTAATTGCGTCTAGTTCTTCCTGTACATTTTCGATGAAACGATATTTATCGTGCATCCCCATTTGCCGGTTATTCTGGTAGCCCCCCGACAACGTAAGAGTGCTGTCGGTAGGCTTTCCGATAACCTGGTAGTGGTAATCGCCCCATTCGTGCTTATGCATGGCGTGAACGTAAGCTCCTTCCGGATTTTTCCACGACCTGATCTTTTGGGGTGAAATAGCATCCGATGAAAAGCCGCCGAAGTGGCTGCTCGTAGAGTCGTAGTTTGGATAACGGGCCATTCTCAGCATTTTTCCATCCAAAAACAGCTGGTCATAAATGAGGGAAGCAGGTACCAGCGCTTTGCGGATATTGCCCTCACCTGCCGACCATTTCGCCACAATTTCCGTTGCGCCGCTGATTATCACCTTCTCGCCAGGAAAAGCTTTGAACACCACCTCCTGCCCATTTTTCCTTGTGTCCAGCGCGCCGAACACAATAGGCTTCGACAAGTAATATGTCCCCTGTCGCAAAAACACGGTGGTTTTCTCCGTTATGCTTCGAACTTTGTCGCGCGCGGCTTCTATCGTCGCAAGCGGCTTTTCCCGGGTACCCGGATTTTTATTATTTCCGCTTTTGGAAACATACAGCTCTGCCGCGCAGGCATTTATTGAAAGGAAAAGAATAAGTGTAAAAAACAGCAGTCCAGCGGGAAGGTTCAGGTGTCTTTTCATTTCTCCCTGCCATTTTGCGCCGTGGTTGCGCCTCTCAGGTACAAGCTTGTAATAGAACCTTCGGCACCCAGTAATTGTGTCGGGGTTCCTTCAAATACTACTGCTCCTCCCTTTGTTCCCCCGTCCGGGCCCATATCAATGATCCAGTCTGCATTCTTGATCACATCGAGATTGTGCTCGATGACGATCATGGTATTGCCCGAATCGACCAGCCGGTTCATAATCGCAAGCAGGTGCGTAATATCCGACATATGCAGACCTGTGGTAGGCTCGTCAAGCACATAAATGCCGCTTTTCTTATGCAACTCGCTGGCAAGCTTGATTCGCTGACATTCACCTCCTGACAAGGTACTGAGCGGCTGCCCCAATGTCAGGTAATCCAGTCCCACGTCGCTCATAGCCTGCAACTTGTTTCTGATATCTTTTTGTTTAAAGTAATCGAGGGACTGCAAAACAGTCAGTTCAAGTACATCTGAAATTGATTTACCATCGAGCTTGTAAGCGAGCACTTCTTCTTTAAACCGCTTGCCTTCGCAGATTTCGCAAGTTGTTTTGATCCCGTCCAGAAACGCGAGGTCTGTGTAGATTACCCCAAGCCCCTGGCAGTTTTCGCAGGCTCCCTGCGAATTGAAGCTGAACAACGACGCACTGACCCCGTTTTCTTTGGCAAAAGCCTTCCGCACATCATCCATTACGCCCGTGTAAGTTGCCGGGTTGGAGCGGGTGGAAGTCCCCACGGCCGATTGATCGATCACGATTGCTTTGGGGTGTTGTTTCAAAAATACGTGATTGATCAGTGAGCTTTTTCCCGAACCGGCCACACCTGTCACCACCGTAAGTACGCCTTCGGGAATATCCACACTCACATTCTGCAGATTGTTCACATTCGCCTTCTGTACCGGTAACTTGCCTGATGACTTTCTGCTGTGCTGCTTGACCGGCAGCGACTGTTTGATGTGCCGCCCTGTAAGTGTGTCGGCTCGCACCAGTTCGTCAAATGTGCCTTCAAAAACGATATTCCCACCCTTGCTTCCGGCGTGCGGACCTACGTCCACAATATGATCGGCCACTTTGATCACGTCCGGATCATGCTCGACTACAATCACGGTATTACCCTTGTCGCGGAGTTTCCGCAACAGCTCATTCAGCCGGTGCACGTCCCTCGGATGTAAGCCTACGCTCGGCTCATCGAAGATATACATGACATCTATCAGGCTGCTGCTCAAATGCTTGACCATTTTTACCCGCTGGGATTCTCCACCGGATAATGTACTCGTTTCCCTATCCAGGCTCAGGTAATCCAGGCCAATATCCACCAAATGCTGCAGCCTCTCCGACAGAGTTGCCACCATCGAAGCTGCTACCGGATCCTTGATATCATTAATCAGCGAAAGCAAAGTTGAAACTTCCAGTGCCGACATTTCGGCAATATTCATCCCTTTTATCCTACAACCCAAAGCAGCCTGGCTTAGCCTCGCACCTTTACACGCTGGGCAAGGTTTCAGGGCAATATAGGGAGCGACCATTTTTTGGGTGCGTTCCGAAAGTGTTTTAAGATCCCTTTTGATATACGACCTTTCAAATTTTTCAATAATCCCCAGGTAAGTCGCATTCATCGTACCGCCACCGATCTGCAGCTTGTACTTCAGATTCTTGCCGTACAGCAGCAGGTCCATTTCTTCCTCGGTAAAGTCCGACAGCTTTTTATCATTGTCAAAAAAACCGGAACTAGCGTAACTGCTTTTTTCCCAGGCAGCAAATACCGGAACCTGTACCGCACCTTCGTTCAGCGACTTGTCCATGTCCAGAAAAGAGTCGGTCAATACCCCCATTTTCCTTCCCAATCCATTACATTCGCTGCACATACCCTGCGGATCGTTGAATGAAAATGCATTTGAATTACCAATATGCGGGTCGCCGATCCTTGAAAAAAGCAGACGGAGCACAGGCGAAATGTCCGTGATCGTCCCCATTGTGGAATGCGAATTTCCGCCGAGCCGCCTTTGGTCCACCACGATGGCCATACTCAGATTTTCGATCGCGTCGGCATGTGGCTGGGCGTATTTAGGCAAAAAGTTGCGGATAAACATGCTGAAATTCTCATTGAGCTGCCGTTGTGCCTCGGTGGCTATTGTGTCAAAAACAATGGAGGATTTGCCGGAACCTGAAACGCCCGTGAAGATGGTAATCTTCCGTTTCGGGATACTCAATGATACATTTTTGAGATTATTCTCACGTGCTCCACGAATTTCAATGTACTCCTGAAACCTATTCATTTAATCGGCCGGTTGGTGTTAGAAATGATCTTTGCAGGCTTAAAAGGAAAGCAGCCGCCAAACTTCCTGAAATTTTTCTGAAATGATTGTAATAAAAGTAAGAAATTGAAAAACCTGTAAAAACAGGAAACGGCACGCGTAAAATCGCTGTTGCTTAAATAAGCGGCATCCGTTTTATAAAAATACCCGCATTCCACATTTTGTTAGCCGGCGTGTAACCCGGTATCAGCAATCTAAAATCCTTACTGCTACATATGAAATCAAAATTTTCTCTTCCGCTCTGGTCAATGGTCAGCCCCGTAATTGCCTGGGTGCTTTATTATCTCAATACATTCTTTGAGTTCGGCGGTGCGTACGAGATGCTGCTTGCCGTCGCCCTTATCTCCGTAGTTTTAGCTGCAGTGCATCATGCAGAAGTAATCGCCCACCGCGTAGGTGAACCCGCCGGGACACTGGTCCTGGCCGTTGCCATTACCATTATCGAAGTGGCATTGATAGTATCTCTCATGCTCGCAGGCGGGGCCGAAACTGCAGCGCTGGCGCGGGATACCGTATTTGCGGCAATTATGATCATTTTGACAGGCATCATCGGATTATGCCTGCTAGTGGGTGGATTTAAATACCAGGAGCAACATTTCGGCAGGTTCGGGGTCAGCGCCGCGCTTGTGACGCTTTCCGCCATATCGGTCCTCACGCTGGTATTGCCCAATTACACGACCAGCATGCCAGGTCCGGTGTATAATACCAGCCAGCTGATTTTTGTTGCTGTCATTTCCCTGGTGCTATACGGTACTTTTGTGATGGTACAAACGGTCAGGCACCGGGCTTATTTCCTGCCAGAAGATATTGACACCAAATCAGAAATCCACGTCGACCCTCCTACCAACAAAGTAACCACGCTGAGTACAGTTTTGCTGCTGGTTTGTCTTGTCGCGGTGGTTTTGCTTGCTAAAATGCTGGCCCCTACCATTGAAAAAGGAGTAGTAGACCTGGGAGCGCCTGAATCGCTGGTGGGCGTAATCGTTGCAGCTGTGATCCTGCTTCCCGAAGGAATGGCGGCGCTCAGGGCGGCAAAGAAAAATAAACTGCAGATCAGCCTGAATCTCGCATTGGGATCGGCCCTGGCAAGTATCGGGCTTACTATTCCCGTGGTGGCGGTTGTCTCGATCGTTACCGGATTAAACATCACATTGGGTATTGATACCAAATCTACTCTCCTGCTTATCCTGTCCCTTTTTACCGTCGTCCTCACTTTCGGTACAGGTCGTACCACTATTATGCAGGGCGTTGTATTACTGGTCCTGTTTGCTGTTTACCTGTTTACGACCATCGTACCGTAAATTCTGCATCTTAATTTGGTTTACCATTTTTATACTTGTAAATTTACAACTGTAAAAATAAAAATAAGAAAATGACTTACATCAGCGCACAGCCATTGTTCACCGATCAGTGGGACGATATCTGCTACCCGGTTAATCCAGTGTGGCTTTCGGACCTGCTGCCGGACTACGACATCACTGCGACGGACCGTCAGCAGCTGGTGGTTGGTGAGCCGGGCGGAGGAAGGAAAACCATTTTCGGTATACAGAGCGCAAATTATACGATCATTCCCAACACGGTGATCCGTGAGGTGATAGACCAGCTTTTTGGGAAAAATTACAAGCTTGAAATCAAACACACCACAACCGGTGAGTTCAGCATCAGTATCATCCTGCCGGAGGAACTTTTGGTGGGACAGGAGAAATTGCAGCGGAGTCTGATACTCACCAATAGCTATAATGGAAAAACGCCGTTTAGCATTCAGGGACAAACTTTTACGGCAATGCTCAGCCTGGCTGGCACGCCTGCAAGTAGCTTATACCGTGACATTTGCAAGAATGGCCTGATGGGCTGGGCGGATTCATTCGGCGGGATGAACGCTTACAGGGACTGGCTTTTTAAGCCACAGACAAAGGATAAAAAGCGCCGGGACACCGAAATGAAGGGGCAGCAAAAGGATTCTCAAAACAGCAGGGAGCTTCGAAAAATACACCAGAGCAAGCTGACACCCGCGCTTTTTCAGAAACAACTCTATGATGCGCTTTCAAACCAGATCAGGCCGGAACAGTCCCTGACTGCGACCATTTATGAGCGTTTCCAGGAGAAGACAGTAGCCAGGGCAGATGAAAACGTCCTCAAAAAACTGCCGATCCCGGTACAGCTGGCCAAGCAGGCCCAGGAACGGCTCCGGCTCGAAGAACGGTTGCTGGGGACAAGTACTTCATACTGGCTGATTTACAACGCTGTAAACCATGCTTTGTTCAATGCGCGAAGCAGCCTGACCCTCAACGACCGGTACAAGCTCGACGAACGTGTTTTTCACCAACTCGCGACCCAATCTTTCGCCTAAGCGGTTGATTTAGAAGAATTCCCGTAAATGCACAGCTTATTTAATGTAACACCAATTCATTTGCGATGCACTCACAACAAATTTCAAAGGGCCTGGCTTCCATTTTAAATGCATTGTCCAAAGTCGACGGCATGTTCCGGAACAAACAGTTTCAAAATGCCGGGGCAGCCAACAAGGTTGGCAACCAATCCGATCTGCCGGTATATGCGCATTTCATCCAGGAGAATATGCACATTCTTGGGCAAAATGCCGGTCTTCCGTTCAAATATGCCGGCCCGCAGCCTATCGTACTCAACGAGCTGACTGAAAGGAAGTTCTTAAACATTTTAAACCGCGTCGCGAATGGGCCGGCAGGGGTTTCCCGCCAGGAAAGGTTTTTTGTTCAGCAGGTTTGGTCCCTGATCGGTTCGAAACATTAAGCCAATTATCCCCGTCGCATTTGATCATTTTTTAACTCAATCAACTTTCCTCCCCTACCGACCTGCCGCTCCAAGCTGGCAGGCGGAAATTTTATTTTATAAACCGAACGAATATGGATAATCAAAAAAACCACGTCATACTTTGCGAAGACGACTTCCGTATGCTGAAACAGTTTGCCGAAAATTTTTCAGGCAGTAATGTGAATGAAATGTCCCTTTCCTATGAGCTCAACAGGGCGATCGTCGTTGAAAATGACGAATTGCCAGCAAAGAGTATCCGCCTCAATTCCCAGGTTATTGTGCGGGAACTCGCTACCAACAAGGTACTGGAGTTCTCGATCGTAATGCCTGCTTACGCTGATATCCGTGAAAAGAAAATATCGGTACTGACCCCGATGGGCGCCGCGCTGATCGGGCTTTGCAAGGGAGAAACAGTGGAATGGAAAATGCCTGCCGGCCTGAAAAAATTTGAAGTACTCGATGTAATTCAAAATGCAGCGCAATACGACCAGGCCTAGTTGCTATTCTTTTAACATTTAAACAAAACCAAATGAGCGCCGTGGTACCAGAAAGTGATAAGGAACGACGCCAGAACAATTTGCTCTTCGTGATGCTTTGCGCCCTGGCCCTGATCTCAGTTTACATTGTATTCTGCATACTGACGATCGTTTTTTAAAATTACCGGAATGGAAATACTGAATCAAATAGTCGACATTTTTTTACACCTGGACCAGCACCTGGGCCGGATTATTGAAGAGTATGGGGCTTTGACCTACATCATCCTGTTTATGATCATATTCGTCGAAACGGGTGTGGTAGTAATGCCTTTTTTACCGGGCGACTCATTGCTTTTTGCGGCAGGAATGATGGCTGCGAAGTACTCGGAGTCGCTCAATATCTGGCTGATCATCGGGCTGCTTCTGATTGCGGCCATCCTGGGGGATACTTGTAACTATTTGCTGGGAAAACGGTTTGGCGCGACCGCACTCCAGATGCGCATTTCCGGAAGACATATAATCAAACCCGAGCATGTGGCGCATACGCACAGCTTTTATGAGAAATACGGGCCATCGACCATTGTCATAGCGCGTTTTGTACCGATTGTGCGGACACTGGCGCCGTTTGTGGCAGGTATAGGTGTGATGGACTACCGTATTTTTTTCAAATACAATGTGATCGGGGGAATACTCTGGGTTTTCAGCCTGACGCTGGCCGGCTATTTTCTGGGCAGTATCCCACTGGTCAGGGACAATTTTGAAAAAGTGATCATGGGCATCATTCTCTTGTCCGTTTTACCGATAATCTGGCAGCTTGTAAAGAAAAATCTCAGTCCTGCCTGAGCACTAATTTCCGTTTAAACCCTGAACCGGCACCTGGTTCCTTCGCGGGAATTCAGGTGCTTTTTTTTCATCCGGGTAAAAAAAACCT
Source organism: Dyadobacter sp. UC 10 (assembly GCF_008369915.1). Taxonomy (NCBI): domain Bacteria; kingdom Pseudomonadati; phylum Bacteroidota; class Cytophagia; order Cytophagales; family Spirosomataceae; genus Dyadobacter; species Dyadobacter aurulentus. The sequence goes on from NZ_VSRN01000001.1 coordinate 6,404,615, forward strand.
TTAATTCGATTACCTTATGCCATTAAATAGAGACGCACATGAAAAAATGGACATTGTTTTTGCTGATTCTGGCAGCATGCTCCCAGAGCTGTGGCTATAAAGAAAGGGAGGAAAAACTGACCCTGCGTGAACAGCAAATTGCAAAAACAGAACAAAAACTGATGCAATGGGAACAGCAGCTGACCGTGTGGGAAAAGGAATTGCAGGAGAAGAAGAAAAAGCAGCAGGAAGATTCCACAGCCATCACCGACTCGCTGCATGCCCAGCCGGTTACCGGTAAATGGGTCGTGAAAATGCGGTGCACGGAGACCAATTGCAGCGGCTCGGCAATCGGGGATTCTAAAACTGAAACCTGGGAAATTACGTATAGTAACAAGGGAATTGTCGTCAATGCTTTTGCCGGGAACGAACTCTCACGCATTTATAACGGTTCTTTTTCCCAAACCCAGCTGGAAGCCACAAACGGCCAGCCGGGATCCGAATCGGTGATGCGTGTGATATTGGAACTTAAAGAAAATAAAATGGAAGGTACCAGGGTAGTAGAGCGCACAGATTGTAAAATTCGCTACTCCCTCACGGCCGAAAGGCCGAAATAAGCTAAACATGTGCGTATGATTTCTTTGCTTTTAGTCGACCTTTCACTGCCCCTTAAAAACCCGGTCATCATCTTCTCGGTGGTGCTTTTTATCATTCTTTTTGCCCCTATTCTTTTCAACCGGATCAAAGTACCGCACATTATCGGCCTGATCATTTCGGGGATGATCGTGGGCCCCTACGGATTGAACCTGCTGAGCCGCGATAGCAGCATCGTACTGTTCGGGACGGTGGGCTTGCTTTATATTATGTTCCTGGCCGGACTCGAAATCGATCTGGCGGAGTTCAGAAAAAACCGTAATAAAATCGTCGTTTTTGGACTTTTAACGTTTGTGCTGCCGCTCGTTTCGGGCACACTGGCGAGTTACTATATACTGGGTTACGGCTTTCTCTCCTCTCTGCTGCTGGCCAGTATGTTCTCAACCCACACGCTGGTCTCCTATCCGATCGCGAGTAAGTACGGCGTGACCCGCAACCGGGCGATCAATATGACTGTCGGCGGCACGATGATCACCGATATTCTCGCACTTTTAATCCTCGCCGGAGTGGCCGGAATGTCCAAGGGGGACGTTTCACCGGCATTCTGGTTTCGGCTCGGGTTTTCTTTTATCGTCTTTGTCGCGGTCGTCCTTTTGCTTTTCCCTGTTATCTGCCGGTGGTTTTTCAAGCGTTTTGACGATAGTATCTCGCAATACATATTCGTGCTGGCGATGGTCTTTCTTGCCTCTTTCCTTGCTGAGCTCGCGGGGGTCGAGGCCATTATCGGCGCGTTTTTTTCGGGACTTGTATTGAACCGGTTCGTTCCGCATTCTTCCCCTCTGAATAACCGGATCGATTTTGTAGGTAATGCGTTATTCATCCCATTCTTCCTGATCAGCGTAGGGATGCTGGTGGATATCAGTGTTTTGTTCAAAGGCTGGGGCGCATTTAAGGTAGCTGGCGTAATCCTGGTCGTCGCACTCGCAAGTAAATATCTTGCTGCATGGCTTACGCAAAAAATATTCAGGCTTTCGGCTGATGAAGGTTTGATGATCTTTGGTTTGAGCGCCTCGCACGCAGCCGCTACCCTGGCCATCATTCTAGTGGGATACAATATTATAGTAGGCGAATCGGCACTGGGTGAGCCGATCCGTCTCCTGGATGAGGACGTTCTGAATGGTACGATCGTATTGATCCTGGTGAGCTGCGGCGTAAGCTCGTTTGTTGTAGAAAAAGCTTCGAAAAAACTGGCGCTGTTGCAGGAAGAGGAAGTTTCCGAGGATTCCAGCTCTGATACCGACGAGAAAATACTAGTCTCCCTGTCCTATCCGGACATGATTGCAGATATGGTCGATTTCGGGATTATGCTGAAAATGAAACAGAGTGCCGTGCCACTTTACGGACTGCATATTGTAACTGACGAAGACCAGAAGCATGACTCGGCTTCGCACGGCAAAAAAATACTTAATAAAGCCGTAGAGCACGCGAGCGCATCCGAAAACACCTTGATACCCCTCACCCGCTACGACGCCAATATCAGCAATGGCATCACCTACACTATTAAAGAACAGCATATTACCGACGTGGTGATCGGGCTGCACCAGGATACAGACCATAAAACCTTTCTTGGCCCGAAAATCGAAAATATCGTTAAACGGATTTTTGAAACGATTTATATATACAAACCGGCCCAGCCGTTCAATACACTCACCAGGATCGTGGTAGCTGTACCGCCGGCTGCCAGCACCGAGCCGGGATTTTTGCACTGGCTCAGCAAGCTGGTATCGTTCGGGAAAATGAGTTCATTGCCCATTCATTTCTACGCGTCGGCTCAGACGATTAAAGCTACCAAAAGCATTATTTCGCGAAAAAGCGGAACGGTCGAAGCGCAATTCAGCATTTTCAACGAGTGGGACGATTTTCTGATTTTTTCGCGAGAATTAAAAATAAACGACCTTTTCGTGATTATTTCCGCAAGAAAAGCCTCGCCCTCCTACCTTCCCCAATTGGAGAAGCTGCCGTATTACCTGTCCCACTATTTCCACCAGCAGAGCCTGATCCTGATCTATCCGAAACAGCTTGAATCAGGTATTAACATGAGTGATATCGAGCAGGCAGACAGTGCGCTTATCGAAACGCTGTCGGACAAGCTGGGGTCGCTGGGTAAGGCGGCCAGGTACCTGCGGCGGATGCTGGGAGATAAATAAGCAGCCTAGAATGGGTACTGTCAATACACCACAAAATTTTCATACACCTGCTGACCAGGCATTCGATAATAAAACCACATCGGTTTAAAAGTAAAAGTATACGTAACCTCTCCCAGCTTAGGATCGTTTTCCTTCGAAATAAATTTCAGCGATGGAGGTATTCCATCCGTTTTCGGATCGTAAGTCGGCACAAGATTAAAGCCCTCCGGATCGAGATAAGCTGTTTGGTTGTCGCGAAGCATTGGAAAGTACGACGATGTTCCCTTAAATTTTAACAACATCGTGCCTTTTGCATCGTCCCAACTGTGGCTGATATTCGTCGGAAGTGCAATCCGGGTGTTCAGGGTGAACGCTCTTGCGGTTGGTGGAATGGTGTCGTTTGTGATGGCCGAGCCTCCGTAAAAATTGACGAAGTCCTCAGAAAACACTAAAAACACGTTTTCTCGGTAAGTAATGTACTTCGGATCGAGCATCAGATCCTCAGTGCCGCTACTGCTTTCGCGGGTGGCCGCCGCTATATACAAAGGTTTCCTGCCTAAGAGATCAAGCACTTCGTCCTTGTCAAGCTTTGTGTCCCGGGTCTCCTCCTTGCCCACCTCCATATTCGAGCAGGAGCCGGCAAAAAGTGCGAAAACTATTAAATGGGTAAGTAAAAGGTACTTTCTCATGCCGATAGATTTTTTGTTGAATTACCTTGAAATACCAGGACACATTTCCACTTCGGAACGCTGCCTGGAAAAGACATTATATTTTCTATTTTATAGGGATCACTTGTAATAACTTAATGGGAGACCGGCCTGGAAAAAGATTACCAATGGTCGTTTATTCAAAAAGTCAGTCACATTAAGAAGCCGGAAATAGTATGTCATTATATTTAGTACAATTTTATATGCATGGCAGAAATAAATAACTCCTCCGGCTACATTTGGAAGCGGTTCAGTTTAAACAGCTTTTCGGCTGTCGATTATCTTTTCGCATCTGCATTCACCCTCTATCTGGCCCTTGAAATGTATTACCTCTGCTTTCGGCAGGTCAGTCATTTCACAGATCTTTCTCTTTATTACGGGAGTGCCTCTAAAATACTCGACGGGCAGGTTCCTTACCGGGATTTTCATATCGAATACCCCATCCTGGCATTGATTCCGGTTGTCGTGCCCGAAGTTCTTAACCGCATTTTTTACGATACGATTGACGGCTACATATTTTGGTTTGCAGCACAAAATATCTCGCTGGGCGTGGCGGGAGGTTATCTGATTTCCAATATAGTCCCGGATAACCGCAAGCCGGTCGCGATCTGGTATTTTGGTTTGTTAATCATATCACTTCCCATCTTCCTGTTCCGTTTCGACCCGTTTACTGCCTTCTTAACCGCGGTATCACTCCGCTATTTAATTACGCGGCCATTTGTTTCCGGTTCGGCAATGATGGTTTCCATCGCGGCCAAATTGTATGCGCTGGTTATGATACCTTTTTTGGGATTATATTATCTGTTAAATAAATATTACAAAAAGCTGCTCATGCATGCAGCCGGTTTTGTGTCAATTCTTCTGATCATATTGGCTGCGTTTTTATGGATTGGAAGCAATGCGATAGATGATTTTCTGAGTAGCCATTTATTAAGAGGCATACACCTTGAAAGTGTCGCCGGGGGAATATTGCTGCTGTTTCAAAAAGCAGGTTTCACAGCTATTCATGTGGTGCACAATTATGGTGCGCTGCATCTGGAAAGTAGCTGGTCGGCATATGCTTTGCAAGCTGTCAAGGTGCTCACGCCGTTGGCATTTTTTTTGGGGCTTTGCTTTATAGTCCGGATTTTCTGGATGCAATCAAAACAGCAGGGGCAAATTGCTATACAAACTTTAATACTGGCTTTTACCGTTCAGCTGCTTCTGTTCATTCTGCTAAACAAAGTATTTTCTCCACAGTACCTGGTCTGGCTGCTGCCTTTGATTCCTTTCTGCAAAAAGAAAAACCGACTGATTTTTGCGCTTGCATGCATGTTGACGGTGATCATATTCCCGGGCCATTATGATGATCTGATCAGGATGAAAATGCCCATGATACTGATATTGAACCTTCGTAATACCCTGCTGATCTGGCTTTTGATTGAGACGATAAGGGATTTAAATACGAGTATAAGTCAGGCTCATTCAGCCTGATATCTGACAAACGATCAATGCCATTTTCAAATCATAGACTGACTTCTGAGACAGGATTGTAAATAAATTCCGAAAAAATTTGCGAAGTCAAATGGCTACACATATATTCGTAGCCAAATAACTACATAATGAATTTAAGAAGAGACGTTTTTCAAGCCATCGCCGACCCCACCAGGAGGGCAATTTTGATACTCCTGACGTCGCAGGGCATGACAGCAGGCGCAATTGCGTCCAATTTCGAAACGGCAAGACCTACCGTTTCAAAACATTTGCAGATACTTACGGAATGCGAGTTGCTTCAACAGGAACAAAGCGGCCGGGAAGTCTACTACCACCTTAATGCAAAAAAGATGAAGGAAATAGCCGATTTCATCGAACCATTCCGCAACATGTGGGACGATCGTTTCAATAAACTGGAAGCGATCATGAAGAGTTATAAATTAGGAGACTAGGCCTGACCAATCGCAAAAATTAACACCAAACCAGCGAAATATGGAAAGAAAAACAAAAGTGCATGCCGAAGAAGGCAAACAGGAAATTGTAATTACTAGAGAGTTTGATCTGCCCCTGGCGCTACTGTTTAAGGCTTATGTTGAGCCGGATATTGTGTCGCAATGGATGGGAACGAAGGTTCTGAAACTCGAAAATAAGAAGCACGGCGCTTATCAGTTCGAAACTTCCGATCCGCAGGGAAATGTGATGGTCCGCATGAACGGGGTTTTCCCTGAATTTATCCCCGACCAAAAAATCACGCGCACATTTGAAATGGAAAATACGCCCGCTTCGGCGATCCGATTCGCTGTGCAACTTGAATTTTTAGAATTTGAAAAAATAACAGCAGATACCAGTAAACTGACCATGCAAATCGTGTATAAATCGGTAGAACTCAGGGATCAGATGTTAAAAATGCCTTTTGCACAGGGTCTTAATATGGCACACAACAGACTACAGCAAATCCTGAACAATTTAAAATAAACGACTATGTCAAAGAGAAATAAAATCATTTATTGGATTGCAACAATCTGGCTTTCATTGGGAATGGTTTCGACCGGAATTGTTCAATTGATTCCCATAGAAGAAGAAGTGGATATGATGGCGCATCTGGGTTATCCGCTTTATTTTTTAACGATTATCGGTGTCTGGAAACTGCTCGGAGTTGTCGCAGTACTTATTCCCAGGTTTCCATTGGTAAAAGAATGGGCCTATGCGGGATTTTTCTTTGTCATGTCAGGCGCGGTGTGCTCGCATATTGCGGCCGGCGACGCTGCGAAAGATTTTTTCGGGCCGGTATTGTTAATTGTTCTGACCTTCGTGTCCTGGTATTTCCGGCCTTCGGACAGGAAACTGGTCACTTTAAACTAACAGCCGGAATTAGAACATAAATTACAACTACTTTAACCAGAAATATTCGTGCTTATTCGTGCATTAGTGGCAATACAAAGCCACGAATACACGAATAAGCACGAATGAATTAGACTAGAAAAATGAAAAACGATAAAAAACAATTGTCCGAAGACCAGGCTGCCATGCTGCTGGAAACATTGAAAGCGCGTTTCGAAAAAAACAAAAACCGCCACAAAGGTATTGACTGGGTGAAAGTTCAGGAAAAGCTGGAAGCCAGCCCCGAAAAGTTATGGATACTGGATGAAATGGAAGTTACCGGTGGTGAGCCGGATGTCATCGGATACGATCAAAAAGCCGGGCATTATATCTTTTGCGATTGTGCAACCGAAAGTCCGAAAGAACGCAGAAGCCTGTGCTACGACCGTGCTGCCTGGGAAGCCAGAAAAGCCAATAAACCGGAAAATACAGCGATGGATGTGGCGGCGGAAATGGGTATCGAGATTCTGAATGAGGAACAATACAATGAATTACAGCAGCTTGGCGAGTTCGACCTGAAAACTTCCAGCTGGTTGCAAACACCTGCTAACGTCAGAAAGCTGGGAGGCGCTATCTTCGGTGACCGCCGTTTCGGCAGGGTTTTCATCTATCACAACGGCGCCGACTCCTACTACGCCGCCAGAGGCTTCCGCGGCCTGCTGAAAGTATAACGAAGAATACCACCACCCAACCACCTCGAACCACCTCGAACTACTTAGAACGATAGCTACCAATAACTAACCCCTGCCAACTTAATCCTGTAACAGCGACCGGATTACGCGGCAGGGATTCCCGGCTGCGAACACATCCGCAGGAATATCTTTCGTAACAACACTCCCTGCCCCGATAATGGTACGGTCGCCGATCGTTACGCCCGGATTGATCACTGCGCTGCCTCCTACCCACACATCCTCCCCGATCGTGATCGGCTTGGCGAATTCCACGCCCGACGCCCTTGTAACAGGATCAATAGGATGCGTGGCAGTATAAATCTGAACGTTGGGGCCAAAAAGGGTCCTGCTGCCGATCCTGACATAGGTAACATCCAGCACTACACAATTGAAATTAAAGAATACCCTGTCGCCAAAGATGATATTACTCCCGTAATCGCAGTAAAACGGGGGCTGCAGCCACAGATCTGTACCGGCGTTGGGAATGAGTTGCTTCAATAGGTCAGCTCTTTTTTCGGGCTCATCTTCGCGGCCGTTATTTAGTTCCAGCAGCAGCAGGCGCGTCCGCGTTCTTTCCTCTGTTAGCTCAGGATCAAGAGCGATGTACAACGCTCCGTCCAGCATTTTTTGCTTTTCTGTTTTCATGCCTTAATAATAGCAATAATTCAGGAAGGATCGACCGGGGCCGCATCCTTCCTGAAAACTGCGCTAACGATTAATTGCCCGGTAATGTCAGCAGTTAGCTCCTCCGTCCACGGTAAAGATCCCGCCGGTTGAGAACCCGCTTTCCGGATCAGCGAGATAGGCAACAAGAGCCGCGATTTGAGCGGGCTTACCATAAGCGGGGATCGCCATCAGGTTACGCTGAAAATCGGCATGTTCAGAATTTTCCGGGTTCATATCCGTGTTTGTAGATCCGGGCTGCACCAGGTTGACGGTAATCCCTCTGCCCCCCAAATCCCTCGCAAGCCCTTTTGTAAGCCCGACAAGCGCCGACTTGCTCATCGAATAGAGTGTTCCGCCAGCCGCCGGCACCTTATCTGCCATATTGCTGCCGATGGTAATAATCCGCCCGGATTGCTCCATTTTCTGCGACGCAAACAAACAAGCCTCCACAACAGCGCCGACATTGACCGCCATTGTCTGGTCATAATCCTCCATGATATGTTGCTCAAACGGCTTTCCGATGTAAATACCCGCATTGTTCACGACAATATCCAGCTTGCCCCAGTTGGCAACAACCTGCTTCATCGCAGCACTGATTTCGCCTCTTTTTGCACTATCCGCCTGGAAAGCAGTCACCGTGAATCCGGCCTGACCAAGGTTACCGACCAGCGCCTCCGCTTTCTCCTTTCCATTTACATAAGTGAATGCAACTTTGGCACCTTCGCTGGCAAGACGTTCCACGACTGCCGCGCCAATCCCCCTGCTTCCGCCTGTTACAAAAGCAACTTTGTGATCCAATTTTTTCATTTGTTTGATTTAAAAATTTACTGTGCAAAACTAGATTTAACTACCTAGATTTGTAAGTACTGATAAGATTGTTAAGTACTTACACAAATGTTAGTATGAGAAAAGAGAGCTCAACAAACCTGGAAAACGAAACACTCATTAACGCGAATTGCGGCATTGCTTACGCGATCAACCTGATCGGTGGCCGGTGGAAAGTACCAGTCATGGCGCGGCTGATGCGCGGAACCATGCGTTACAACGAGCTGAGAAAAGACCTGCCGATGGTTTCGGAAAGGATTCTGATCCTGCAACTTAGAGAAATGGAAAAAGACGGGCTCATTAGCCGGAAGGTATATCCGGAAGTCCCGCCGAAAGTAGAGTACAGCCTTACCACGCTCGGTCTGAGCCTGGGCCCGGTGTTCGATTATTTGTCAGAATGGGGAGAGAAGAACCGGCCCGATTGAGGAGATTTTCTTCTTAATGCCTTTCTTTTGAGAATGTCATTTAAATCTTTGACCTAAAATCTATGTCCCGCAGGTATATGATGTTAATCAAAAAAATCCTTTGTCTGGTAGTCGTTTTCGTAAGTCTGGAAAATATTTCCCTCGCTCAGAAATCACCGCTCCGGGTGCTGATCGTCGACGGCCAGAACAATCACGAGCAGTGGCCGAAAATCACGGCTATGATGAAATACGATCTGGAACAGACTAAAAAATTTAAGGTAGATATCCAGCGTACCCGCTACACCTGGCAAGGCGATAAATGGGTAGCGCAGTACCCGGTAAAAGGTGGCCCTGAAACCCAGGCATTTAAAGAGCCCAGAATGGATTCCGCATTTCACCCCAAGTTTTCAAACTACGATGTGGTGATCTGTAATTTTGGCTGGAATGCTGCGCCCTGGTCGGCGGCGGCACAGCAGGATTTTGAAAAGTTCATGAAAAACGGCGGCGGACTTGTCGTAATCCATGCTGCTAATAATTCCTTCCCGAAATGGCCCGCTTATAATCAGATGATCGGGCTGGGCGGTTGGGGAGATCGCACTGAAAAAGACGGTCCCTATGTTTATTATGACCAAAACAATAAGCTGATCCGCGATACCCAACCGGGAAAAGCAGGCTCACACGGCGCGCAGGCTGAATTTGTAATTACAGTAAGAGATCCGAAACACCCGATCACGAACGGAATGCCGGAAAAATGGCTGCACAGCAAAGATGAGCTGTACGATCGCCTTCGCGGGCCAGCTGAAAACATGCAGGTACTTGCCACTGCATTTTCTCCGAAAAGCAATAACGGCACCGACCGCAATGAGCCGATGCTGATGACAATCCAATACGGAAAAGGCCGGATTTTCCATATGGCACTGGGCCACGCAGATTATTCGGTGGAATGCGCCGGATTTATCACTTGTCTGCTGCGCGGCACGCAATGGGCGGCTACCGGCAAGGTCGACATTCCTATACCGAAGGATTTCCCGACTGAAACTCAGGTAAGTCAGCGAAAGTTCGAGCAATAGGACACAAAAGAAGAGGATCTGACTGGTTCAGATCCTCTTCTTTTTTTATTAAATCAGCGATTTAGAAAAGCAGCAACTTTCGGCTGACGACCCCTTTTTTAGTCTGAATGCGTACCAGCAAAATGCCGGCAGGCGCGTGCAACAGGCTGAATGTACTTTTGTCTGAAACAGCCCAAACACGGCCCGTAAGATCGAAAACAGTCACTTTCTCTATTATTTCCTCCGTTTTAATATGAGCCTGCCGCATGTCATCCGCCCAGACGATCAGGTCTGATTGAGCCGTCATAAACCTGACCGCCTGTATCCGTGAATGTTCTGTTTTTCCGTCAAAATCAACCTGCCGCAGACGATAGTAATTGATGCCGGGAACGGGACTATTGTCTGCGAAACGGTAATCTTTCGTAGCGGCCACCGTTCCATAACCTTCACGGAATCCGATATCCTGCCAATTTAAACCGTTAGTACTCCGCTCGATATGAAACCCGGCATTATCAATTTCGGAGGCGGTGCGCCATTGCAACTGAACAGCAGACCCAACCTGCTTCGCTTCAAATGCTGCCAGATCGACTGGTAAAGTGACATCATACACCAGCCTGATCGCATTGTCCGAATAATCAATCCGCCAGCGATTGCTTCCCGTTATTGTGGCAAAGGTGCCGGAAATTGCACTGGCACTCAGGATAATTACCTCATCGCCGTCAGCTGGAATATAGTTGGTGCTCAATTTCAATGTGCCTCCCAGGGTAGCTGTGCCGAGCACTTCGATCTGATCGTAGTCCACACCTGCCACGCCCGGACCATTGATCTCAATATCCGTAATGCTATTGCTAAAATCCTTTGCCTCATCGAAAGTCAGTTTGCCGGGCGAATAACCCGGCGACAATGTTCCGCCTGCGTTCGAAAATCCGGCCGCAGCAATCCGGCCCGAGGCCTTGAAAATACCATTCGCATTATTGCTGAAATCCCCTGTTCCCTGCCGGGTAATCAGGTCTGCGATTGCGACAATACCTCCGATCGTGACCGTACCGGCATTTGCGAAAATATTATCTTCCAGGAAGATCCCCTGAGCAGCATTGTCGACCCTGATAACTCCGCCTGCATTATTTTCAAAAGCCGCCTGGTTTCTGATTCCATAGGTTCCGACATGCGTTTTCGAACCAATCGTAACCGATGCCGCATTGGTAAAAGTGCCATTAAAATTGCGTAGTCCCGCCGCAGTGGTACGGTCGATATGAATGTGGCCTTCTTCATTATTTATAAAAGCGGCCTCATTAAAAATCCCGTGGACACCCACATTTTCCAAACCTCCGATGGTAATCAACGCATGGTTTGTAAACGTGCCGCCGGAACCATACAATCCCGTGTCCGTAGTTCGGTCGATGCGGATATGGCCGGAATTGTGGTTGAACGTAGCGCGGTTTACCAGCCCGTAGCGGCCTGCTGAGGCTTCTTCGCCGATGGTTATGTCGGCTTCATTGGTAAATGTGCCGGCCGGAACCGACAATCCAATATCCGTGGAATGATCTATCCGGATATGTCCGCCGGCTGAATTGGTGAAGGACGTGTGCGTTTCTATTCCCACCTCGCCCACCGAGGCAACTGCCCCGAGCGTGATCTCGCCCTCGTTGGTAATGCCGGAATTGTTGGCCTTCTGAAAAATCCCTCCCTTATTCGCCCGGTCAATGCGCAGCGAGCCGCTTCCCAGGTTTTGGAAAACAGCGCTGTTCAGGATTCCATAGTCGCCCACACTTTCATTTGCTCCAAACACCAGCGCACCGGCATTCGCAAAAGTCCCGATAACATTCGCCATCGCATTGGATGTACTGCGATCGACGCGGATGATACCGCCGGCGTTGTTTTGAACGTTACCCCTGCTTTCGATCCCTGAGGGGCCGACAGGCGCAGCTGAGCCAATGACAATATCGGCGTTATTGTTAAAAGTGCGGAACGTAAAAATCGCATTCAATGTCGACCGGTCGATCCGAAGCTCTCCACGGGCATTGTTTTCGCCCGTATTATTTGTAAATGTACCACCATTATACAAGCCATATTTTCCTACGCCCGCGATCGAGCCGATCGTAATCTGCCCGCTATTATCGAGGGTTCCGTTGGTGATACTAATCCCTTCCGCAGCCGTGCGGTCGATCCGGAGGACCGCGGCCGGCACGTTTTCGAATCGGGCAGCACCTACCACAGATAGTCCCGCGTGACCGCCGACGGCATTGCCGCCAATCGCTACTTTTCCTGCATTTTTTAAATTTCCGGCTAAATGGTAGAATCCGACGCCAGCTGAACCGCCTGAGATATTATCAATCCGGATATCGCCGTTTGTATTGTTATCGAAAGCCGCCTCCGTCCAGATTCCATATCTGCCCACACTTCCTTTTCCGCCGATCACGATTAATGAAGCATTACTGATGCTGCCGGAAATATGGTGCAGCGCCATGTTTGCATTCCGGTCGATGTGGATTTCCCCGTTTTCAATGTTCTGGACAACAGCAACATTTTCAAAACCGGTTTTGCCGCCATTCGTGGCCTCACCAATAAAGATCTTGCCCTTATTCACAAACGTTCCGGCTGCATTGCGAATACCAAAATCATTTACCTGATCAATATGCAGCGCCCCGTCGGGATTATTGATAAATCCGCCCCAAACCGCCAGACCGGTACTTCCTGCGCTTTGGACATTCCCGATTTTGATCTCTGCATCATTAATAAATTGCCCCGAGGCCTGGTAAACAGCGTTTTCGCTCGCTCCGTTGACCTGAATATCGCCTCCCGGATTGTTATTGAATGCTGACAGATTTTCAATTCCCGTCTTGCCCACAGTCTGTTCTGCACCGATGACGATTGTACCTGAATTATTGAGTGTTGCCTGAATCGATTTGCTTTCGTCGGCATTATTCATCAAAGCCCGAAGTGCAGAACGATTTATAGAAATCTGACTATTAACACTGTTAGTAAATATGGCATCGTTCCAGATGCCGTGATTACCAACACTTTCCTCTCTCCCGATTTTTATCACTCCCTCATTCGTAAACGTTCCGGCTGCATTGTAGATACCAGTGTCCTCGGACCAGTCCACACTAACCTGTCCGCCTGATTTGTTAACTATATTACCCTGATTTACGATACCATAACTACCTACACTCCCCACAGATCCCAAAACGATCAAGCCGCTGTTATTTATTTCTCCCAAATTATTGAACCCGGCCGTAAAATCGAGCGGTGAAGCCCCCGATTCCAGCGAACGGTACAATGCGCTGCCGTTGATCGTCAGTTTCGCCCCGGTATTGAGGGTAAGTGAAGTATTTTTTTCAATGAGAACCGATTTGGCCGCAGCCGCAATCTGATCGCCTATTACAGGTTTCCTTTCAACAGCCGGAACCGTTACATCATCCCCTGCTGTGGGCACGCTGCCATCCTGCCAGTTACCTGCATTTGCCCAATCGCCGGACACATTGCCAGTCCAGATATCCGCCGCAGTTACAAATTCCGTGAACACAACCGGATTACCCGAATACGCACTTTCGCAGGCCGGAAGCGATTTTACCCGTGCTTTTAAATGGTAACTGCCAACTGCGAGGTTGCTAAATGCGTTGCTGTCAAACCAGTTATCGCCATTATCAACGCTATATTCAAGTTCATCTTCCGAAGTCGCGTTGATCACGATCGAGCCGGTTGTTACCGGATAAGACGGCACTGTGACAGTCGGCGCGGCGAATACGGGCGGAATGCAGCATTTCGTCAGCGTAAGTTGCCACGGAAGTATCCGAACGCATTCATTTTCTTCATCCTCAACCCTGACAAAAAGAGCTTGAATACCTTCTGCCGAATTTTCGGTCGGGGTAAAAGAATTGGCTGTCGCATCAAATGTTCCGGCAGAAGTAGTTGCTTCTGCATCTGCGAAAATGCCCGTTATTTTCAATGCTGGCCCGTTACCTGTTTCAAATGCATCGACCAATGTTTCGCAGGTAGAAGTCAAGCCGGGAAGTAAAACGATTCCATGGTTCGTAACGCTTGGTATCGGGTTGCTTTTCGGAAACGAAATGACCCCGTTGTTGAGCAGTGTGCCGCTATTCAAATGCATATCCAGGGCAGTTAAAACCACGGATCCATTGTTCGTAAAAGTGCCTCTGTTATCGATATTACTGAGGATGAAAAGCTGCCCGCAGACCGCATTCGTCAGGGTCCCAATGCTTTGCAGACTTTCTGTCCCCTCTGCATTTCCCAAAGTAAGCTGCCCGGAATTCAGGATCGTACCCGGATTGTAAAGTCCCTCCATTTTCAGGCTCGCTCCATCCGCGATGGTGAGCGTTACATTTGCGGTCAGTTCCACGGTATGGGCCGCTGCCGTCCCGTCACCGATTACCGGCATATTTTCTGTTTCCGGGATCAGTACAAGGTTCTGCGGTCCCGGAACGGCCGTCGGCGACCAGTTGCACGGACTATTCCAGTCAGAACTTACCGCGCCGGTCCACGTGATAGCGCCCGTCGTAGTCACGGGCTGACAATCGTTTGTTCCGGTTCCTTTGATGGTAAACGTGTAACTGCCATTGATCACATCGTTGCTGTTAATGGTGATCGTAGCAGTTTTATCGCCGAGTGTCGTTGGGTCGAAACGTACCTCGAAAGTGCGATTTCCACCAGGAGATACTGAAAAGTTGTTGGGCTGCACCGTAATGGCGAAGTCCGGATCACCATTAATCGTCGCGTACGGGGGCCCGTCCAGCATCAGATCCGCAGAGCCGGCGTTTTCAATTGTAAAAGTGCGCATGATATGTCCCGCGTCAAAAAACTGTCCGCCGAAATCGGTATAATCAGCTGTGCGGGGCGAAGTATCTCCGTTCGGAATAATTTCATTGTTTCCTTTTATCAAAATTTCAGGCTCCGGTGTATTGTGCTGGAATGGTACCATTTGAATGCATTCCGCCCCGCTCAGCTTAATTTTTGCATAAAGTGTAATCACTTCATCAGGTAAGTCGCCCGGGACAAACGTGTTCGGGGCAGTGAATACACCCGCCGATTGCGTTCCTGCCTCATCCTGAAAAATCCCTCCGATCGTGGCATTGAAGTCGGTGCCATAAGTGAAAATCAGCGTCGATGTGGCATTTACGATCAATTGATTATTCGTAATATTACCAATCAGGCTTCCGTATTTAAGTATCCCATTGTTCGGAATTGGCGCTCCGTTATTACGCAATTGCCCGCCGATCAATAGGTAACCGTCGTTTTGAATATTACTAGTCTCCTGATTAATGACCCCTCCTGAAAACAACATGCTACCACAGATCTTGTTTTCCAGGGTTCCAGCTTCGGCGTTTGAAAATGCGGGCGACGAGCCCCTCGCCACAACTTTTGATGAATTAACAAATGAACCAGTATTCTGAATGCCCGTGTGGTCCGTGGCACCAGTGATTGTCAGACTCGCGTCGTTCGTGAATGAATTGTTATTAATGAAACCGATCACGCTAGTGTGATCGATCGTAATAGCTCCCGCCTTATTTTGAAAAATTCCGTTATTAACGAACGCATATTGTTTTACCGCCAACGTTTCGGCAATTGCAATCAATGCCTCATTGATAAACGTGCCGCCATTTGCGAGCCCCGTTGCATCCGCCCGTTCAATTGAAATTTTCCCTCCTGTTTTATTAGCAAAATTTCCGTTGTTATTCAGGCCAATATTGGGCATTGTCACAGAACCTATCCGGATTTCGCCCTCGTTGGTAAAAGTGCCTCCATTATCCACGCCGTAGTAAGTTGCCGTCTCGATCTGAATCGTACCACCTGCGTTATTGGTAAAAGTACCTGTGTTGTCGATACCATAACTTATCAACCCCCACGGCCCCTGCGGACCTTCTTTTTCAATAGTGATTTCACCGGAATTCGTAAATGTCCCATTGTCGTTCACTATTCCTGAACCATCCGAACCAGTGGAATTATGGATAGCGGTATTTCCTGTTACATTATTATTGAAAATACCCTGATTGACAATACCATATGACCCCTCGTGTAACGTGATTTTTCCATTATTCTCGACCGTACCCACATTCGAAAAAGGCGCGGCCTTCCCCAGGATCAAGTCCGTGCCTTTCACCGTGAGATCCCCTCCTTCGTTGACAGTCAGACTGGCTCCGCTTTGGACATATATGCTTTTGGCGAATGCATCTCCTTCAATCATCGGTTGATTATCTGACGGGTTGATAACCGTTCTTGACAACGCATCGGGTACGCCGTTTGACCAGTTAGCTGCATCGGACCAGCTTGTGCCCACATTACCCGTCCATTGTGTTTCCCGGGCTGCATAACTGAACCCGACCATATACGTGCAAGCACTCCCCCCAAGCGTGATTTTTGCATACATCGTAATACTGGTTCCCGAAAAGTAATTGGGTACAAAGGTGTTGGGTGCAGTAAATTGGCCCGCTGATTGAGTGCCTGCTTCATCTAAATAAATACCTTCTACATTTCCAGTAAACCCGCCTCCATATTCGAAAATATCTGGCTCGGCAGTTTGGTTTACGGAGATTTGATTGTTTGTCAGATTGCCTGCGAAGACGGCGGTACGCAGCACGCCGTCGTTGATAAATGTTCCATCGCTGTTAATTCTGGTAGTCATATACAACAGCCCCTTGTTCGTAACCGTTTTGGAACTATTATTCGTTAAGTCGCCCCGATAAATGTATACCCTGCCGCATGGTTCAATGGTAAATGAAGCATTGTTTACGATAGCATTGTTGCCGGGACTAAAAACTCCGCCCATCATGATTTGCCCGGCTGTACTGAAAGTCCCATTATTATTAATTCCCGCAACCGTCGCTAACCCAAAATTGATAACTCCGCCTGCTTTGTTGTCAAAAGCCGCGTCGTTCCAGATCGCATTTCTTCCAGCCTTTTCCACATCCCCGGCTTCTATCCCGCCTTCGTTACTGAAACTCCCGGACGCATTAAAAATCGCCGATTCGGTTGAACGACTGATTTTTATACTGCCCGTGACCGCATTCGAAAATGTGCCCTGGTTTACAATGCCATAATCGCCCACGCTGCCGGTGGCGCCAAGTTTGATTTCGCCCCGATTGACCACCGTACCCAGGTTGTTCAGTGCGGCGGTAATGTCTGATGGGGTATTATACAATTCGGAATCGTCGATCGCCAGCGTTCCCGTGGCTTCAATAGTCAAAGTCGCCTCCGCCTGTACGAGCAATGATTTGGCCCTCGCATTAACCCCCGCCGCGATCACCGGAGATGTATTTACCGCAGCAATCACCGCCGGCTGACCTCCTTGCGGAACGCCTGAGGTCCAGTTCCCGGCATCGTCCCAGGCCGAGCTCACGGCGCCAGTCCACGTGGTACTTACGGCAATGGTAGTTTCGGTAATAAAAGTGCATCCGGCCCCTCCATCCATCAAAACCTTCGCATATAGCAGCTGGCCCTGGGTAATCGGTGATGCCGGTACAAACGTATTGGGCGCAGTAAAAACGCCGGCAGATTGTGTCGCCGCTTCATCGGTAAATATGCCTTCGATCGTACCTGAAAATGCCGGACCGTAAGAAAATAGCAATGACGCTTCGTGAACGATGATCAGCTGATTATTGACAATATTTCCGGCGACGTTATCGGGATTCAGGACACCGTTATTGGTAAATGTCCCATTGTTTGTCAATGTGCTTTTGACCCGTACTAATCCACTGTTGACTACTGTTGCGGCCGTTTCATTGGCCAGATTGCCTCTAAATACCAATAACTGGGCACACGCTGCATTCGTCAGCGCTCCCTTGTTTTCCACCCCGTTTGAACCCACATCCGCAACACCGCCTATCGTAACCTTCCCTGCATTATCGAAAGTATTGCTGTTGTTCATCAACCCGCGCAAAGTGGACCGGTCGACGGTTATCATGCCGTCCGTATTATTTAAAAAAGCCCCGTCGTTCCAGATTCCGTGAAAACCGACCGGCTCTGCACTCCCTATATTGATTTCTCCTTCGTTCGCAAAGTCGCCCGACACGACATACAAACCAGTATCGGTGGTGCGGTCGATGCGAATTACCCCGTCGGGTTGATTTGTAAAAGCGCCCTGATTAGTGATGCCGTAGGCCCCTACCCCAGCCTCCGAGCCTATCACGAGCGTACCGCCATTGGTGACGGTGCCCAGGTTATTCAATGTTGAGCTGGCAGCGAATGGCGTAGTATAATCTGCTGATCCATTGAGTGTGAGGCTACTTCCATTCTCGATTAGCAAAGAAGCCCCTACTTCCACAAGCACCGATTTGGCCGATGCTGAGGCGCTGCCCGAGATCGTGGGCGCGTGGGCAGCAGCGGGAATAATGACCGCATCGTCGGAACCGGGCACGCCATCCAACCAGTTTGCTGCTTTGTTCCAGTCCTGGTCAGTAGCGCCCGTCCAGGTAGTCTGGCCGAAGGCATATCCGGTCGTAAGTATCCAAATTGGCAAAATGAGCAGCAGCCGTCGTGTCATGCCCTGCATGGTTTCCGCGGGTTCAAGTATAGTTTGTTTCATTCCGTTGATTTTTAAATAACACCTAAACCAGGCCCCGGGCGGCGTGCCCAGAACCTGGCGATGAATGCCGTAATTGGCTTAACTATTTAACGCTGAGTAAATAATGTCATTAAGGCTGTGCATACTGCGCTACGTCTTCGACCCGGAATTTGTTTAGTTCCACGATCGTCGCGTCGGGCCGCATCAGCGGGGGAATGGATTGAAGTACCTGCTCTTTGCTATCGAAATCGTAGATAAACCACATTTTGTGGACGCCATCCTTGCAGCCCCAATGTGCTTTGGAAATGATGTGGGAACCGGAGCTCAGGAAAACATTGATAACATGCATACAATCCGAAACCTTCTCGGAATGCGGGATTTCAACCAGGTAAGTCGGCATATTTTTGAGGTTTTAAAGGTTTGTGATTATTATTTTTAAAAATTCAGATACCGGACCATCGCCTTCCGGGCGCAAGTACATGTGGTTTCATGGCTTATTTTGAATGACTGAATTAGTGAATGACCGAATGAATGGTACGCCGTGAAACGGGGAATAATTGAGCCGTCGTGGAGCGATCTGAGCTTCGGCTGAATAGCCAGAACTGTGTTAAAAGTTTCGAACAACTTCGAACCTGCGAACCCAATTCCAAACCACCCCAAGTTGCAAACCTAATTCCGACCAACTCCGAACCATCCCGAACTACCTCCACCCCCATCAGAGCAGCAAATACCGCTTTTTGCAGATTTCGCATTCATAGTCATTTGGTTTTAAAGTTCCCAGAGATACTATTCCGGCGATCCGGCTGGCCAGGGATTTTTTATCAGACACAATCAGATTGCCCCCGCATACTGTGCAGCGGATACCGAAAATGTTTCTGGTAATTGTGATTTTATCCAGGTCAATCAGTGCCATAGCTTTCCCAAATGTGGCTTTGGTTTAGCTATCGGTCAAAAATTTGGGACGAACGTGCGCAGTGCGGGACGAATTGCAGCATGTTTGGGATATCGGGCCCTGAATCCCTGAAGGGACTTTATACCAGACTTGGAAAAAACCCCTACCAGGGGTTTGTGGCCTAAATCCCAACAACCCGCAACAATTCTTCGCGATGTGATTTTCCTATCGGGACTTTTATTCCCTGAACTGATATCTCGGTTGGAAAAATATCTTCGATCAGGTTGATGTTCACAGAAAACCGACGGTGTACCCGCACGAAAACCGCTGGATCCAGCAGCTCTATGAAGTCATTGATCGTTGACCGTACCACAATTTTTTTCTGCGAAGACAAGTGAAGCAGCACATAATTGGCTTCACTTTCAAGATAAAGCAGCTCTTCGAAAAATATTTTCCTGAAAACATAACCGTCCTTGACGAACATGAAATTCCTGTGCTGGCCGGCTGAGGACCTGGCGGGCTTGACTTCCGCCGAAGTATTCGTAAAATTATTGAAAGCAATCTCGATCGCGGCGTACAATTCTTCTTTTGTGAACGGTTTGACAATGTATGCATGCGGTTTTACGCTTTTGGCACGGTCAATCGTCTCGATATCGCTGTTGGCAGTGAGAAAAATAAATGGCAGCTTGTAAGATTCGTTCAGCTTTCCGGCCACATCGAAACCATCTTTTCGCCCTGCCAGCTGAATGTCAAGCAGTAGCAGGTCCGGCTTTTCGGTTTCGATCAGATCTATTGCTTCGGTGTAATTAATTGCCGGTCCGCAGTGCGCATAGCCCAGCTCCTCGAGCGTATTCAGGATAGTACGGGCAATGACCAGTTCATCTTCTACTACACCGATTTTTAAAGCTGTCATGAATGGTTTAGTCTTGATTTTTCCGAATGTCGCGATTCGTAAAATTAACCGTAAAAGTGGCTCCGCGCTGTGTTTTGTAGTGAACTTTTCCGCCAATCTGCCTGCTCAGGTCGTTTATCAGCTGCAAACCAAGCGTAGGCGTTTTTGATAAATCGAAATTTTCCGGCAGCCCGGGACCGTTATCCCGGTATAGCAACTCATATTTTCCTGCGTCCAGCAAACGGATTTCCAAATGAATCGTCCCGGCTTCCACATTTGTAAAGGCATATTTAAAAGAGTTGGAAAGCAGTTCATTCAGGATCAGGCCGAGCGGGACGGCCGAATCAATATCCAGATTCAATTCAGGCACATTAACCGAAATATTGATTTCCTTTTGTCGCTGAAAGACACTTTGCACCTGCCGGCATAAGTCGCCGATAAAACGTTTCAGGTCTATTGTACTCAGGTTTTCGAGCTGGTAGAGGTTTTGATGTATCAATGCAATGCTCCTCACACGGTTTCGGCCCTCCTGCAATGCGCCCCTGGCGGTTTCGTCGGTCAGTGTTTTGCTTTGCAGTTCAAGCAAACCCGAAATGACCTGCAGGTTGTTCTTTACCCGATGGTGAATTTCCTTCATCAGCACATCCTTTTCGAGCAGTAAGGCAGATTGCTCCGCAACCGATTTTTTCAATTGCACGGTACGCTCGTTCACGATCTCTTCCAGCCTCTTTTTATCCCGGGCCAATTGTTTCAAGCGTAGGCGGATAATCAGGTAGACACCCATCGTAAACAGCACTCCGACCATCAGAATGAACCACCATTGCAGATAAGCCGGCTTTACGACCGTCACCGGAATACTCAGTTCGCGTTTATTCCAGGCTCCCTCGCGATTTTGTGCCTTGATCCGCAGCACAAAGTTTCCGTAAGGCAAGCCGCTGATGCGCACAGAATTTTCATTTATGTAGTTCCATTCGTTGTCAAGCCCCACAATCTGATAAGCGTAGCGGTGCCCTTTTTCTTTTGCAAAATCAAGCAGCTGAAAATCAAGTGTAAAAAATTTATCCTCCGGCTGCAATACAATCCGCTTGTCACGCAATATTTCCCGGGTCTTATTTACCAGTTCGTTCCGGGATCCTGCAAATTGATTGAATGCGATGATCTGTAACGGAACATCCAGGCCAGCACTTTCTGTGCGGAAATCGCGGGGATCAAAACCATTTACTCCATTCAAACCTCCGAAAAACAACCGGCCCTCCCCAGTCTTGAATGAGGAAGTCCGGTTAAATTCATTGTGAGAAATACCATCGATGGTAGTGTAAGTGTTAATACTGAAATTTTGCGGGTTAAAACGCACCAGGCCGTAATCCGTACTGATCCACAAATTTCCAAAAGAGTCGGATTCGATCCTGTACAGTACGTCGGAGGGAAAACCTGCAGTAATATTGAACTGCTGATACGCATTCGTTTTAGCGTCCCACCTGTACAAGCCTTCTCCGTTGGTAGCCAGCCAGAATATCCCGTCGGGATCCCGGTGCGCGTCGAACAGGCTCAGCCCATTCAGAAACTGAGACTGCGTTCTGGCGATTGAAAAGCCGGTATTGTTTTTGGCCGGATTGATTTTATACAAGCCATTCTCCGCTACCGCCCAGACACCACCGCTTTTATCCCTGAAAAACCGGTAAACAAACTTAGCTTCCTGCTGACCTCTACCGGTTACTGGAACAGAGTCAATTTGATTGGTTTTTACATTAAAAACCGAAAATCCATCGGTACGGCCCAGGAGCAACATACTGTCATTCAAGGGGAACATGGACCAGATTTCGCTTCCCTGGCTGTTGGGATACGCAGTGACGCGATTCATCAGGTCGTCGTATCTGGAAAGGGAGTATCCGCCGCTATACAAAGCGGATCCGTGTTTTACCAGTCCATAATTGATGTATTCTTGACGCAAAGCCTGCAAACGGCCACTGGTTTGGCTGAATGTATGCGTCCAAATATTTGCAACAACTTTTCCTGAGTTATCGGCATAAATGCCGCGCGCCTGGCTGTTCGGCTCGATGGATTGCTCACTGGTGGAAAAGTAGTGTTTGAACCGGTTCTTTTTGAGTGTCAGCTGCATTGCACCGAGGGAGGTACATACCCAGAGGTTTCCCAGTGAATCGGGAAAAAGCTGGTAGATAAACATGTTCTCAAATCCCTTTATCTCCGACTTATCGACCACCCGCAGAAATGCCTGCCGGTTCCACAGATACAAACCGTCGCTTGGAATATAAAATGCGGCTGCCGCGCCATTCAGGGAGGCGCATACCTGAAACCAGTAACGCCCTGCAACCTGATCCAGATAATGCTTGTCCGGCTCGGTTACGGGCAGCATTTTTCCTTCCGGTGTAACCTGATCGACCGCAAATCTCTCTGTGTTACCTGCGGTATTGTAAGTAATCAGCAACTCGCCATCCCGACCAAAACCAATTGGTAATGAGCGCAATACGTTTTCCTGCCTGAACGTATTAACGGTATCGGGGGTAACCATATACTGCGCTTTTTTGTTGTCAAGTTTCAGAACTGCTTTGCCGTTCATAAAAGTGGAAAAAGGGCCGGTGGTCCGGTGATTGGTCAGCGACTCCGTCTTTCCCCAATCTTTCATTTCCAGGCGTAGCCTGAAACCTTTTTTACTCGAATACTTCCAGTAGCGATACGGGAAAGCAGTCAAAATACTGATTTCGTCTGTGCCGTCATTGGAAATCCAGTATACGTCGCGTTCTTTAAAGGGTAAATTTGGGAATGCTTCCGTCAGCGTCTTTACTTCATGGGTCGACGCGTCCATTACATCCACTTTCCCATTCGTAATCAACTGAAAGCCAGCGCTACCATATTGGATAAACAAACGATTGGCATCGTCTCTCGCAAGCTGTACCACTTTATTTTCCTGCAATTTGTGACGCTGCCTGGTGAAAAGCAGCGAGCGCTGGCCGTCGAAGCGGTTGAGTCCGTTGCGGGTCCCGAACCAGAGAAAGCCGGCAGAGTCCTGCACTCCGCAAAAAACCTCGTGCGAAGCCAACCCGCTTTCCACGGAAAGCAGCCGCTTGGTAATGGTATATTCAGAAGCCGGGCGCGGCATTTGAGCCTGGCCCCATATGCGCTGAGGGAGAGTCAGGAAAATCAGGCATAACACATACCGAAGAAAAGAATGCTTAACCCGTTCTGGAAAGGAGATCATTGGCTGGCTACCGGCTTGAATTGGTTGAGTATGCGGGCAAAGTAATCATAACAATTCAAAAGTCGGCTCCCGTCAGTTTCTGCTGAAAAGAATGCTGATTTTGCTATTCGAACTACTCGAGGTAACTGCTTAAAACCGCGATAAACTGATTTTCTTCGAATGGTTTGGGCAGGATTTCATTCATTCCCGCCTCCCGGAACTGCGCAAGCTTTTGGCTGTCCGTAAAACCCGTAAAGCCAATCACCGGCACCCGCGATTTTTCTGCAATGTTGTGCGAGCGAATGCGCCTCGTCAATTCCTCCCCGTCCAGAACCGGCATGTCAATATCCGTAATAACCATGTCATAGTTATTATTCTCAAACATTTCCAATGCTTTCTGACCGTTTTCGGCGAGATCGTAGGATGCGCCGAGCTTGTCGATGATCCGGCCGATCAGGATCAGGTTGATTTTGGTATCGTCGGCGATCAAAAGCCTTTTTTCTTTGAAATTAAAATCAGACGGCGATTTTGCCAAAGTTTTGACCACTCCTTTACCTGCAATTTCGGCCAACTTCAAAGGTAATCTCACCGTAAATTCAGACCCGACGCCCAATGCGCTCGTTACGTTGATTTGCCCGCCATACAGATCGACGATGCGTTTACAGATCGGCAACCCAAGCCCGGTGCCGCTCTGCCGGATATGGGAACCTACGTTATCAACCTGGATAAAATCCTTAAAAATGGATCCCAAATGTTCCCTGGCTATTCCTACCCCGTTGTCTTTAATAGCGACAACCAGCGTTCCCTTTCCTTTTCCCTGACTCTCAAAACGCACTTTTATGGCGATATTCCCACCTTCCGGTGTAAACTTGATCGCATTCATAATGAGGTTGATCACGATTTGCTTAATTCGAAATTGATCACCCAGCAGGCTTACATCCTTGTCCAAATCCAGATTGGGCGAAATCACGATTTTTTTTTCATTCGCCAGTACAGATAGCAAAGAAATTGTTTGTTGCACGAGGATTGCCGGCTGGAAAGGTTTGTCGACGAGATTGATCTTCCCGCTTTCGAATTTTGAGAAATCCAGTATTTCATTCACCAGTGAGAGCATCATCTGAGATGCGCTTTTGATTGATTCGATGTTAACCTTTAAATCCCGGTCCACTTTTTCGGAATCGATGAGATTGGAAAACCCGATGATCGCATTCAAAGGCGTTCTGAATTCGTGCGTAACCTGTGCCAGAAAATCACCTTTCCGCTTGCTTGCTTCCGCATTGAGATTTGCAAAATTGAGGATCGTGAGATCCTTTTTGTAAAGCCGGGCGAGATTAAAAATAATGATTACAGCCAGCAAAAACACCAGGACCACACTCGCCCACATCAACAGCCCCATTTCTTCCGACTTGGCTTTGGTAGAGGCGAGAAGCGATTTCCGCAAACCCTTTATTTCCTGCTCTTCCTGCGCTTTGATCTCCCGCAGGGCGTTTTGCAGGTTGGCAAACAAAAGGCTGTTTACCGACAACAGTTGCTGCTCCGCCTTTCCCAGCTCGCGCCTTGCCTTTTCAATGGCATCATGGTTTTCGAAAGAGAAAGGTGCGGGCATTAGTTTCAGCGAATCCTGCCAGATAACCGTGTTGTTATGTGTTTTTACTACACTGTTTTCAGGCTCCTTGTCACGGATCGCGTCCAGAACCCTTCTAACCAGCCTTCGCTTGACCCTTTTTTCGACCACCGCAACAGTATCCACTTTTTCAGTTTTTCTGCCGGAACCTGCGCTTCTCTCTGTGCCCGGCTTAACCGAAGATCTGTCGTTAACTTCAGTCAATGAAAACGAAAGCAGGCTGTCGACCATCAAACGCAAATTTACAAACTCCTGATTTTTCAGCTGTTTATTGAAAATCAGTCTGGAAAGCGATTTTTCCCTTATTTCCCGCTCCGCCTGATACTGACCGAGAATACCGATGACCGTCTGCAATTGTTTCGTGTATGCTTTGATATAAGCTGAATCCTGCGTGACCACAAAAAACCGGCTGTTATTTTCTGCCGAATAAAGTATTGCAATACAGGTATCCAGCTTGCGATAATTATCTTTTTCGAGCTCCAAGACCTGAATATTCGTTCGGATCGTCTCGGACTTAGAATTGGTAAGCACCAGGACAAAGGCAAAAATCGCCAGCAAAATCGTGAGCACGGCAGTCCAGGCAAACGTCGCCCGCGAAACAGTGGGTAAGGCATTCTTCATGCTGAATCTGACTTATTTATCATTGAGGGCAGCAATTTTCATTCATTTCTGCGGACTAGCAAAAATCCGTCAGCAAATGTAACTGCTTTGAATTAATTGTAACCATGAAAATGATCATAGTTCGCGGTTGTGAAATGTACTTTCCGACTGCGTTTTACTGATCTTACAATTTGATGCCGGATCAGGGCAGAATGCCGGCTGGCCTGGTTGCGGCTGTGCTTTTCAGGTACCAGCATCCGGGCCGAGAAGAGATGAAAGCGAATAGATTAAAACAGTAAGATGCAGGATTAGGTCAGCATTTTCAGCGTTGCGGCAGCGTAAACTGCAGGCGATTAGTCCAGATCGCCTGGTGATCAAATTCACGGCTGTATTCATCCAGAAGAGATGAGCGGCTTTCTTCTACCGAGGCGTTATGAACCATTTTGCCATTGATAAACACCTGCACCGGGCGACCGAAATCGACCATTTCGGGTGACAAATAGATCGCGACTGACTTCACGCCGGAAGTTGTCAGCTCAAAACGGTTATTGGCATACGATGCCTGCACCGCACCCGAACGACGGGGAAAGGCAAATGCATTCGAAGTGCTATCCAACAAAATTTCCGGCTTGACGACCTCTCGCCAGCCAGTAACCGCAGTATTCACTTCCTTATGCCAGGACGCCCTTGCCTCCAATGTATCCAACCCGGTGATTTCCAGCCAGTCGCTGCGACCATGCCTCGTGTCATCGCATTCCCAATACAACGCGGGCTGAAACGGATTCCGTTCTTTGCTTAACAAGTTTTCAAACAGCTTGCGGTAAGCTTCCTTAACCGTACTGTCCCGGGAAACGATCATATAGGAGTGGTTTCGATTTCCCGAGATCTCGTGATTCTGCCAGTCCACGCCCAGCTGTTTAGCCAGACTTGTTATCGCTCTGTGACCTTCCAACGGAAAATAATAATCGAGATCCGTGGAGATATTATAGAAAGACCGGTTTACGCCATTTTTCAAAAAAGTACCTCCTGTGCGCACCTCCGGCCTATTATTTACACCCGCAAAGCCAGCAAACAACCCAGGCTGCTTCATCAGGTACGAAAAAGCCCCTGTCGCCCCATTCGAATGCCCGGCCACATATACGCGACGGTCGTTGACCGGGTACATTTTCTTGATTTGTCTGACCAGCTGAGGAACAAGATCAAACCCATCATCAGGCATCATCCAATTGTACCTGCTGGTACTGTAAGGGAAAACGGCGATCATTCCGAATTGTAACGCCTGCTCTGCAAACTCCCGGCCAAAGAAATTGACTCCAATGCTGTCCGCCACTTCCCGCAACATCGTTTGGCGCCCAACGGCCCCATGCAATACGACGATCAGCGGATAGCTTTTATTCGAATCGAAATTCGGCGGCAGCTGCACCAGGTAAGGAAATTCAAGCGTATCTGATAGTTTGATCCACGCATATGCGTACCGGCCTGCATGGGAATCGGAGTGCTTTGGCGACTGTTTTTGGATTTCCTGATACAGCTGTGCTGCCGAAGGGATTTGCCTGAGTGAATCGAGATAGCCAGCCGTTTCGCCGAGGAGTATCTGCTGACTGTTCCTGAAAGGCAAACTCGCTTTGATCCGTTGCTGCCGCTCCTCTTCACGCAGCTCATCGACCCGCTGCATTAACTTCAGCCAGCGGGGATCATCCCGCAACCAGTCGAAATTGTTATTATAAGACGCTTTAACGGCTATGTCAGAATTGACGACCTGTGTCACGTAATACAACGCCAGATCGGCATTCCGGTCGTGGCTGGCAAAAATCGCGGCGTTGAGCAGGCGCCAGTTCTTTTCGGCAGGAACGGCTTCTCCGGCTTTCAGTGCCCAGTGGACGGCAGCTTTCCAGTCCGCGCGCCCTGCGCTCGCAATCATGCTATCCATTGCAGGGACCCTGGATTGGGCAAAACAAGTGGTCGAAAACAGGCTGCACAAAGCACATCCAATCAGCAAAAAAAAGACAGGTTTCATCAGACCGGCAAAATTCTAAGAGGAACGATTTCAAACAGGTTGAAAAGTACTGTTTGAATAGTCGAAAGATGCCGGAGGGAAATTAATGTTGCATGGAAGATGGCGGCCATTCCATTATTATTTCACGAAATCCTCGCGCATCGGCGTAAACAGATCGATCAGAACCCCCGGCTCTTTGCAAACCGCTCCATGCATTACATTGGAAGGGATATAGTAACCGTCGCCGGCTTTCAGTAATTGTTTTTTGTCGCCGATTGTAATCTCAAAAACGCCGCTTTCGACATAGCTCATCTGCGTATGTACATGTTTATGCATTGCCCCGATGCCGTCCTTTTCAAATTCGATCTTTACCATCATCATGGTTTCGTCGTAGGACATTATTTTCCGTTTCAACCCGCCGCCCAGGTCCTGCCAGGGAATGTCTGCGTCAACGATAAACTGTTTCCCTTTTGCCGCCGAGGCTGGCGAAGACTGCGCGAATGAGTGACCGGACATGAAAATCAGAAATAAAATGATTGCTGTAAACCGCATATTATTTTTTTAAACAAATGTAAAACCAAAAGTAAGCGCAAATACGGGTATTTTATGTCTTGAAGCAGCAAGAAAGCGTCCCATTCGAACCGAATACGCAGCCTCTGAATGATTTGAGAAAAAGCGTTGAAGTCGAATCAACGCATGGCATATTGCCTTTCCGTAAATTTTGGCAACTATATTTGCCCGGAGCAACAACTTTCCTTCTTCAAAACATGGCAAAAACCCCCATCGATAGAGTAATGAAGCCCGTGAGCAAGTTTATTCACCAGGAATATACCAGCGGCATTGTCCTCTTTCTGTGCGTGGTAGTGGCACTGATCTGGGTAAACTCTCCATTTGGAGAATCATATCACCATGTCTGGGAAACCAGCCTGTCCGTAGCTTTTGCCGGAAAAGCCTTTGATCACGAGCTGCATATCTGGATTAACGACGGGCTGATGGCCATCTTTTTCTTCGTCATCGGTCTCGAACTGAAACGGGAATTTATGGCAGGTGAGCTATCCAGTTTAAAAAAAGCGTCACTGCCGATGGTAGCCGCACTCGGCGGAATGCTGGTGCCTGCTGCCATTTATTACATTTTCAATCAAGGACTAAGCTCCTCAGGTGGCTGGGGAATCCCGATGGCGACCGACATTGCATTCGCTTTGGGGCTGCTTTCGCTGTCCGGCAAAAATATCCCTACTTCTGTTAAAGTTTTCCTGTCAGCACTGGCCGTGGCCGACGACCTGGGCGCCGTTCTGGTAATCGCCTTTTTCTACACGGCACACATCGAATACAGCTATTTAATGTTCGGCGCTGGATTTTTAGTCTTGCTCGTCGGCGGCAACTTGCTGGGGATCAGGCATACTCTATTTTATCTTCTTATCGGCATTGCGGTTTGGGCCTGCTTCCTGTTTTCAGGAGTCCATGCTACGATAGCCGGTGTACTGGTTGCCTTCACAATACCCGCCCGGACCAAAATCAATGAAGTTGAATATCTGGAGCAAATCCATTCCCAGGCCCGGCAGTTTGAAGTAGCGATCCCGCTGCACGGCCCGCTGATGACCTCCGATCAGCATCATATTATCGAAGAAATCAAAAGGGTAAGTATTGATGCGCAAACCCCTCTCCAGAAAATAGAATACGGCCTGCATCCATGGGTTGCTTTCCTGATCATGCCTTTATTTGCAATTGCCAACTCGGGTATGCACATTGGCAGCGACTTTTTTTCAGCCCTCTTCAACCCGGTAAGTGCCGGCGTGATGGTAGGGCTGGTCGTGGGCAAGCTTGTCGGCGTGTTTGGCTTTACCTGGCTGATGGTCAGAATGGGCATCGCCGACCTGCCGAGGATGGTAAACTGGAAACATATTTTTGGTGTGGCATTGCTGGCCGGCGTCGGGTTCACCATGTCTTTGTTTGTGACTAATCTGGCATTTGCCGACCAGCAGCATATTGAAGCCGCCAAATACGGTATCCTGCTCGCATCACTGGTTTCGGGTGCCGCCGGGATCATTTATCTGCGGTCGATCTCCAAAACCTGACCAGCAAACGAACTTCCTGATTAAATATTCGACCCAGTTGTTCTCCAATTAACTGCTATTTGAATGAACGAAAAAGTACGGTATCTGAGGAAATGGCTTGACTACATTTTACTTGGAGTGAGCCTGCTGTGTTCCATTGTGATCGTTTTTCATCTGGGCTACAACAGCGATCCGGAGGTTGAAAAGCTCACTAACCGGATCCTTGAATGGTGCTTTCTGTTCTTCGCAGTGGCGCTGGCTCTCAAAACATTCACCGTATTTTACAGCAAATCGTCGGTTATATCCAGAACCGGAGAGGCGGTTTTGTTACTGTACTTTATAGCTGTCATCGTCGCCGACAGCTATCATTTTGCTGGCAAAGACGGAACAGAGCTTGTCAAACCGGAATGGATGTACCTGGGCATTTTTGCCATTTTTATCATTGAAGTTTCGAAGCAAACACTCTTTTTCGATCAGTTTTATTTCAACCCGACATTACTTTTCGTACTCAGTTTCCTGCTGCTGATCCTGATCGGCACCGCGCTTTTATTATTACCGAAATCGACCTATGACGGGCAGCTCAGTTTCATAGATGCGCTGTTTCTGGCGACGAGTGCGGTTTGTATCACAGGATTATCCGTGGTCGATATTGCATCCGAGTTTACCGGTTTCGGTCAAACGGTACTACTTGTCCTGGTTCAGATCGGCGGGTTGGGGATTATGACGTTTACCGGCTTTTTCGGCTACTTTTTTTCAGGCGGGTTTTCTTATAAAAATCAGCTGATGTTTACCGAATTGATTGGTGAAAATAAAGTCAGCTCGGTGATTTCTACTTTATACAAAATCATCCTCGTTACATTCACTTTTGAAATTGCAGGCGGCATCCTCATTTACCTGAGTCTTGATGCCGGCGATTTTGCAAATCCGGGCGAGCGGCTCTATTTCACCGTTTTTCACGCAGTTATGGCATTCTGTAATGCGGGATTTTCTACATTATCCGATGGCCTTAACCATACCGGGTTGCGGTTCAATTACAGCCTACAACTCTCTGTCATTTTGCTTTACGTCATGGGCGGACTTGGCTTCGGCATTATTTTCAATACTTACGAGTGGATCAGGCGGTGGATTTTCAATGCCTACCACAAGGTGAGGTTTGGCCGCCACTATGTACACCGGGCACGGGTCATCGCCTTCAATTCCAAGATCATTGCTTACACCAGCTTTTACCTCATCATCTTTGGATTTCTGATCGTTCTTTTGCTTGAACGTAATCATACGCTCCTTGAACATGAAAGCTATTTCGGCAAAATGGTTACCGCGCTTTTTATCGGTACCAGCCCCCGCTCTGCCGGTTTCAATACAGTCGTCATGAGTGAACTCGCTTTTCCCACGGTCATGCTGATATTTTTGCTGATGTGGATCGGCGCAGCACCTGGATCCACGGGAGGCGGGGTTAAGGTTACCACATTTGCGCTGGCTACCCTTAACATTTTCAGTCTGGCAAAAGGTAAAGACCGGATCGAAGTGTTCGGCAGAAAAATTTCGGACGATTCCATTTCGCGCGCTTTCGCGATTATTTCACTTTCCCTGATTTTCCTGGGCGCAGCCATATTTACACTGGCAGTTACAGATCCCGAAAAAAATCTCTTATCGCTGGCCTTCGAAACCTTTTCGGCTTACAGTACCACCGGCCTGAGCCTGGGAGTGACGCCGCACCTGAGCCAGGCAGGTCGATTGGTCATTATTGTAACAATGTTTGTCGGCCGGGTGGGCTCGCTCACGCTTTTGATCGCGCTCGTCCGCAAAGCAAAACCCAACAACTACCAGCTTCCGGCTGAACAAATGAATTTTTAACTGTAACACTATGAAATACATCATATTCGGATTGGGCAGTTTCGGCAAATCCCTCGCAGTACGCCTCACAGAACTAGGCCACGAAACCATCGGGGTCGACAACAATATGCAGAAAGTGGAGCAGCTGAAAGACCGCATTACGCACACGGTATGTATGGATTGTACCGATATGAATGCGGTCAGCTCCCTGCCCCTGCGAGATGCCGATTCTGTGATCGTGGCGATTGGGGAAGATGAACGCTCTTCACTGCTGGCTACTGCGTTGCTTAAACAGCTTATGGTGAAAAAGATCATCGGACGCGTCGTATCGGACCTTCAAAAAACCGTCCTGGAAGCCATGCAGATAGAAGAATACATTCTGCCGGAAGAAGAATCTGCCGAAAGGCTCGCCATGCGGCTCGATAACTCCGGCATCGTTGATTCTTTTAAAATATCTGAAAAATACAGTATTATCGAAACGAAAGTACCCGAGCGATATATAGGCATGACCCTCGCCGAAGCCGATCTGACAAACCGGTACAATGTGATCGTGCTGACCGTTCTTACCCTTTCAAAAGAATCTGAAAACGGCCTGGCCAAAATATTCAAACGCGCCTCCGGAATAGCAACACCCAACACGCTCATGCAGGAAAACGAAGTGCTCGTCCTCTTCGGAGAATTAAAAGATATCGAAAAACTAATGCACTAATTTTTTATCAAAGATCCCCGGGCTGAAGCACGGGGCAATTGATTTTGGAGGCTTCGCCTTTTTTGGGCCTGCGGCTGTGGGCCTTTGGCCCTGCCGCTTTCCTCCCTTCCTCCTTTTCTCCCTTTCCTCCCTTCCTCCTCCCCGGGCTGAAGCCCGGGGCAATTGAAATCTCTATATACTTACAAACCAGCCGATTGTCAGCCAGAATTGTTGTGCGTTTATTGATTTATTGAAATCATTGACACGGTATTCTACGCCGAGCTCAATTTTGTTGTCATCAGTGGCATTGTAACCCAGAGCAAGCAACCCGCGAATTTCCAGATCCGCTTCTCCGTCGGCCCACAGCCCAAGATATTCGTTATTGAATTTTCCGTAAAACTCCTTCGGGTCGATTTGCTGACCGTTCAGCGGCCGTTCCAGGCCCAAACGATACCTTAACCGAAATTCCGGAGCCTCTCCGGGACTGAAAGTTTCATCCGTCACGATACGGTGCGCGAGACTGAGCACTTCCAGATTTTTGACGTTGCTGAACTGCTGTATGAGGCGGTGCGTGAAGCGCCGGTCTTCCAGCCTGACCAGGTACCCTCCGCCCAGCGAGTTGTCGGCCGAGACTTTCCTCGTAACCAACATGCTCAGGTCGGTCCGCTCATACCTTAACCTGCGGCTTTTGGCTACTTCCGGCTGTTTTTCAAAGAAAATCTGCCGCGTTTCCAGTTTGGTATTAAGCTTCCATTTATCTGCAAGCCTGATATTGACATTGATTTGGGGAATGGTCCCGGTCCTGTAATTTGCCTGCGAAAATACTGCCGCAGGAAGTACTGCAACCAGCAGACAGGTAAGCATGAATCTGCCCATCAATAGACCAGGTTATCTGTGTTGCGCTGAACCACCTCCATCACGCTCACGATACCGCCATCTTCTTCGGCAAGCACCTCAAAGTAACTTTCCTTTTTATCCCGGGAGCCTTTTAATATGAACTCATATCGGGTCAGGACACCAGTTGCGGCTTCATTCCCGCGTATGGATTCTTTCAAAGCGCTTTCTGTCCCCTTCCAATGAATCTGCGTTTTGACAATTTTGTACCGGGAAAAGGTCTTACCAAGGTTTTCCTTCAATTTCATCTGGCCCTCCGCACGCATTTGCTTCATACCCGATAGTATTTCCACATCCTGAACATTCCCCGATTCATCGAACTCAATACTGTACCGCCTTCCCGAATACTTCAGTTTAGCCTCAACCGAATTTCCGGTCAAACTTTCCTCGCCGTACCAATGGACTTTGGGTTTTTCAAATACAGCGGACACAAAATCAAGCGCTTTCTGCGGAACGGCGTTTGACTTGATGCTGAATTCCCGTTCGTACTTTTTTTGCCCGGAACAAGGGATCGAAAGAAGCCACGCTGCCAGTCCGAATATGATGCTTTTGTAATAGCTGTTTTCAGTCACAACAATCCCATTTAGTGAATTACCAGCCAATATTAACACTTTCCCCCGGCCTTCCTCCCATTTCGGACCATTAGCAGACTTTTATGTAAATCATTATTGACGGTTTCTTAATAAAATCAGGTGGAGGTTACTCGGGAATCAACGCCTAAATCCCGAATTTCCGCAGGTTATACACAAAACTCACCAGAAAATACCGTCTCAAAACAACGCTCTGCACATCTTCCACATAAGTCTCCGTCGTGTTGCGTGACAGGCTGCGGTTCTGGTTCAGGATATCAAGTACATTGAGCTTTATTTCACCTTGTTTTCCTTTCAAAAACTGCCGCGATAATGCAGCATTCCAGAGTGCAAATTTTTGGTTAAAACCTGAGCTGCGACCGGTGTTGCCGGTGTAGGTCAGGTCTGTACCGATCACAAAATTGAATGGAAGCTGCCAGTGCAGGTCCGCTGTCAGATATTGCGACCAGTACTGTGTATTCTGCTGCGGCAAAAGTGAATACTTCGCTTGCTGATAATTGAGCCGCGCCCCGAACCCGTAGTCCACCTTTCCATCAAAAGCCGATTGAATGCGGATTCCCTGGCCCAGCAGGGTCGTTTTCACCTCGTTTTTAAGGTTGTTGATCAAACTTTGTCCGGAAGACATATTGGCTTGTGTATGAAGGCTTAAACTAAATTTTAAGGCAGGAATATTCTTACTCCACGACAAAAAACTGTTCAGCGCCCAGAATCCCTGCGTGTTAACGGGCCTGGAAAAGCGGGCGCCCTCACCACTGATCGTACTCGCATCGTTGATCCGGCTGTTGCTTTGATTGAGGTTTGCAAAAACAAAAAGACTGCGGTCGCCGCTATTCTTCGAGCTATTGTAGGTAAATGTCAATGTGTTATAATATTCCGGACGGAGCGCGGGATTCCCGCTTTTAGTGTCCAGCGGATTGGTATTGTCGATCACGGGCTGCAACTGCGTCACAGTTGGCGGGGCAATGCGCGTGCGATATTGCAGCCGCGCGCGGCGGTTGCCGGAAAAAGTGTAGCTGAACAATGCATTCGGCAACCAGTGAAAATACTGCTTGTCAATGCGTGAACCCGCTGACAAATTATCGGAAACCTGGCCTGAGCTCTGCACATCAAAACCGAGTGTGTAGCTGAACCTGAGCCGCTGCGTCTGTAACGTTGCGCCCGCTTTATGCGCCACAAATGTGCCCGCAAAACGGTTTGTCAGCATGGAATCAGGAAATGAATAGCTATCAGTCTCTTCATTTTTATCAAAGACAAACCGGGACTGACGGTTTTGATTGTTCAGCCAGGCGTACCTTACTTCCAGCTTCTGATGAAATGAAAGCGGCTCTGTGAAGGAAAAACTCAGGTTATTTTGCGCAGAAAAACTGTTCTGCCGGTTTTGCTGGTCGATGTCGCTGGCTACTTTTTCCAAACCCAGTGAATCGTAAAAGACATTCCGGGACTGATTGTAGCCTGTATTCCGCCCGTTTGACAAAATCGTATTCAGGTTTGCGGACAATGTCCGGCCCAGCTTCCCGAATTTCCGCATGAAAATAAGATTGTTGTAGCCGTTTAAACCGTTTCCAGCAGATCGGTAATGCGTTTCCCCGGTATTCAAAGAGTCGCCGTCTCTGGAATAGGAATGATTACTTAGATCGCTGTTATAGCGCACATTTTGCCATGAAATGTTCGGCGTGAGACGAATGCTCGTCAAGGAATCCAGCTGAAATTCAAATCGTCCGTTAAATCGTTGATTGAATGCCTGATTTCGGTTATAATTGGCTTGATCTGCAAAAAAAGACTGGCCGGGTAGAATGTATTCGCGCCGGTTTTTCTGATCGGTGGTCGTGATCGCCTGATTGGCAAAGTAACTGGCCGATATTTCCGCCCTTTTTCCATAACGCAGTTTCCCGCCCTCGGCGCGGTAGTTGAACCCGCCCGCCCGCACTTCTGTCATGTTCGCCGGCGACTGGCTGTTTTCATTTCCGAAAGACCCCGGCTGACCAATAAACATCGGCCCGCCCATTCCGCCGCCGGGCAGGTTGCCGTTGCCGAGTGAGAAATTCTGCTGGTTCAAATTGTTAGCCTGACCCACCAGCGATATCTGCCTGCCAGGCCCGCCATTTCGGTTATTAAAACGGTTGAGACTTAGTTTTCCCTGATAACGCATTGCATTCGTTTCCGTATTCCGGCCGGCACCAATTGCATTTTGACCAAAATAACCTTTTCCCTTGTCCTTCTTGATCGTAATGTTGATCGTCCGCTCGCGGTCACCATCATCAATGCCGGAGAATTGCGACTGGTCTGAGGATTGGTCGTACACCTGCACCTTATCGACAATGTCGGCTGGCAGATTACGCGTCGCCATCTTCGGATCGTCCCCAAAAAACGGTTTTCCGTCCACATACACCCGGCGCACAGCCTGCCCGTTGCTTTTGATTTCCCCGTCACGTGACACTTCCACACCGGGCAATTTTTTGAGCAACTCTTCCAGCTGCGCATTCGGTTCGGTCTTGAAGGCATCCGCATTGAATTGCACCGTGTCACCTTTCATGCTCACCGGCGGCGCTTCCTGTTTGATCACCACTTCCTGCAAATCGGTCCCCTGCTCGGTCATCCATAGTGTATCGAGGCTGACGGGATTGTTGCCGGTTATCTGAAAAAGCGCAGATTTGTTACGATAACCAATAAACGTGATAAGCAAACGGTAACTT
Source organism: Dyadobacter sp. UC 10 (assembly GCF_008369915.1). Lineage (NCBI taxonomy): Bacteria > Pseudomonadati > Bacteroidota > Cytophagia > Cytophagales > Spirosomataceae > Dyadobacter > Dyadobacter aurulentus. The sequence continues at coordinate 6,441,019 of NZ_VSRN01000001.1, forward strand.
CCGGCAGACACATTTTTAAGACGGAATTTTCCGTCTCCCTCGGTAACATTTGCACTGACATAAGCAGAGTCGCGTTGCGTGAGGAGGGATACAGATGCCGTACGCAAAGGTTTTTTGCTGACCGAATCGAGAACAATGCCTGACACTTCCGCCCGGACAGTCGTTTTCTGTCCGGCGGCGGTGAGATGTGTCAGGATAAGGATGGCTAATAGTATGTTGATTTTCATGATGTTATCGTCCTCCGTCTCCCGGCATCATTTTCTGCTGACGAAAATCGGCCAGCACTTTTTCACGGATCTCGTTCAGCTCTTCTTTGGAGATTTGCTGTGCGCCTGCCTGCGGCTCCACGTCTGCGGGATTTACCATTCTGGGCTGCACTTTTGTTGCTCTGATTTGTTCCCGCGCACCTTCAATCAAGAGTACCATGCCTTTTTCCGGCGTCAGCTCATGCACCGGCGAATAGGTGCCAGGTAACTCCTCGGTGATCCAGACGGCATAAGGCTCATTTTTAAACTTTACAATCGCCTTTTTACAAGGGTAACCTGCGATTTTTTTGGACTGACCGGTGAGCTGCCAACCGGAAACAGGTTCAATTGCAGATTCGCTTTTGTACGTTTTTGCATCCGGACCTTTCATACTCAGAAACGTGATCACCTTTTTTCCCGCCAGATCCAAACATTTATATTCATCAAATGGCCGGCCCAGATTGGTCGTTCTGGGAGGCCCGCCATCTGGCGAGACGCGGCTTACAATTGTATTCTGATCATCCAAAACTTCTCTGACATAATTTCCGGCAAACAGCGACTTTTGCCCGAACGTGCGTGAATCCGGAATGTCGGTTGGAAAATTCGGGTCGCCTGGCTTAATCCGCTCGCCATTAATGACCATTTTCAGTTGCGACGGATCGATCTTGCGGACGATCTCGTAGCTGATCTGTCCCGAAAACTGTGCAAAAGCCTGCCCGGAGGCCAGCCATAATGCAGCCAGCAATAGTTTGATTTTCATAGCATTCGCTTGTTTAGTTTTGATGTTCCAAAGGTGCGGGGAAGCTATGTTAAGCACTGGTATTTAGTGTTAAATAGTGTTACAGCCGCATCAAAACGGTATCCGGCAATGTAGCTTTGTAGTATGAGCAGCGCCCGTATCCGTTTCATTTTCTGGCTGATGACCATTTGCATTGTTGCGATCAATGCATTTCAGGCTTATTGGCTGTTGACGACGTTCCGGCTCAACCGCTCGCAGTTTAAAGAAAGCGTTCAGGAAGCACTTTTTCGCGTCGTAGAGAAGGAACAGATTGCGCGGGCGGATGCTATGTTCAGCGAAGATCGCCAGAAACTGGGAGCGCCGGGCCCGCCGCCATTATCGCGTCCCAAGATGATCGTCAGAAAATTCAAATCGGGCGCCAACGCACAGACGCACCTTTATATAAGTTCAGGAGTTGAGGACGAAATCAAGGAAATAGCGCCGGGAGACACCCTTGCGAACAGGATTTCGAGAATGCTCGTGATGGGCTGGGCAGAAGGCGATCAGATCGATAAAAGAAAATTGTACAAAGCCTATCAGTCCGAACTTCGCCTGCGTGGGATTCAGGCTGCATTTCTGATCGATACCCTGCGCATCAGACCCAAAATCAGTGGAGAAAATACATTCTTTATTGATAACAAAATTGATGGTTTGAATTCGACGAAACAGTTTAAAACATTCGCCGTGCCCATTAATCCGGTCAGGCATTTGTTCGTGCAGGCGACATTTGATATGCCGTTTCTTTATTTGTTTAAAAAAATGGGCGGCTTACTGGCGGCAAGTTTCTTTCTGCTAACCCTGACGACCGGCTGCTTCATTTATATGCTGCGAACGATTTTAAGGCAAAAACGGCTTTCGGAAATCAAAAACGATTTCATCAATAACATGACCCACGAGCTCAAAACGCCCATTGCAACGGTGACTGCCGCGGTGGAAGCGATGATGAACTACGGCGTGCTCGACCATCCTGAAAAAACAAAAAGCTACCTGTCCATTTCCCAAAACAACCTCGGGCGTCTTTCCGAACTGGTTGAAAAAGTGCTCGATATGGCTGTGGAAGACAAGCAGGACATGAAGCTGCACCGCGAGCCGGTCAACCTCCGCCAGCTGATTGCTGAAATTACCGAAAACTATCAGCTCAAAGCCACCAAGCCGGTTCAATTCGAGCATCATTTTACCGACAATGAGACAGTAACAGTAGACCGGATGCATTTCGCGAATGTGGTCAGTAACCTGGTCGATAATGCATTGAAATATTCGAATGAAGCCGTAACGGTGGTTTTTAAATTTAAAAATGAAGGTAAAACCTGGCAGCTGGCCGTAGCAGATAATGGGATCGGTATTCCAAAAAACCACCAGCAAGCTGTTTTCGACCGCTTTTTCCGTGTACCGACGGGTGATTTACACGCAGTAAAAGGTTTCGGTTTGGGCCTTGCTTATGTCCGCCAGGTAGTGGAGCGACATGGCGGCAGCATTGATCTGGTCAGTGAGCCGGGTAAGGGAAGTGAGTTTATACTGAAGTTTTAATGATGCCAAAAGTTTTACTCATCGAAGACGAAACTGCATTGGGGATGATCGTCAAAGACAGTCTGACCTATCGCGGATTCACGGTCTTCTACGCCGAAAACGGGATTGCCGGGCTTGAACAGTTCGCATTATATCGCCCCGACATTGTCGTGGCCGATGTAATGATGCCGGATATGGATGGTTTTACGATGGCTGGAAAGATTCGCCAGCAAGACCCCAATGTGCCAATCATGTTCCTGACTGCGCGCTCACAAACCGCCGACGTCGTCAAAGGTTTCGAGCTGGGTGGAAATGATTATCTCAAGAAACCGTTCAGCCTCGACGAGCTGGTTGTCCGTATTGAAGCCCTGCTCCGGCCGAGAAATGCAGCTAACTTTTCTCAGGAAGTTTTCAGAATTGGCAGATACACATTTGATCCGGCTAAGCAAAAACTGTCACTTGATGGCCACGAAGCTTCTTTATCTCACCGTGAAGCAGAGCTGCTGCGTCGCTTGTATCAGCTGCGCAATCAGGTGCTGGAAAAAAACATGGTGCTTTTGGAGCTTTGGGGTGATGATTCTTTCTTCAACGGCCGCAGTTTGGACGTTTTTATAACACGCCTGCGTCGCTACCTTAAAGACGACCCGCAGGTACAGATTGTCAACATTCGTGGTATCGGGTATAAGTTGATTTTCTGAATATACCGGCAACATAGATGCCGCCTCCGACTTCCTTACCTCATCCCCTTTTTGCTCATTGCCAAATTTAATCATTAAATTGTCAGGCGCTTTCACGCCTTGTGCAATGCAGAATCTTCCTCAAATCAATGTATAGCGCCGGTCTGAGCACCAAAAGAGAAAAGTTAATTCAGATTACTAACCAGTTGAACAGTGACTTCAGTACAATCCTTCATGACCCGGATCATCGACAGAAATCCCGGCGAAAATGAATTCCACCAGGCAGTCCATGAGGTTGCAGAGACCATTATCCCCTTTATTCAGGACCATCCGCATTACCAGAAAGCCAAAATACTTGAGCGGATTACGGAGCCTGAGCGGGTCATTATATTCCGGGTACCCTGGATGAACGACCTCGGCGAAGTGGAGATTAACCGCGGATACCGTGTTCAGATGAACAGTGCGATCGGTCCTTACAAGGGCGGGCTGCGTTTTCATCCGTCTGTCAACCTCAGTACGCTCAAGTTTCTAGCCTTTGAACAGATTTTTAAAAATAGCCTGACCCAACTTCCCATGGGAGGCGGTAAGGGAGGAGCTGATTTTGACCCAAAAGGTCGTTCTGACCGCGAGGTGATGTTTTTTTGTCAAAGCTTTATGACCGAGCTGTTTCGTCACATTAGCTCGGATAATGATGTACCTGCCGGAGATATCGGGGTCGGTGCAAGGGAAATCGGGTTTATGTTTGGACAATATAAACGACTCAAAAATGAGTTTACCGGCGTTTTGACAGGCAAGGGCGCAAGCTACGGCGGCAGCCTGATCCGCCCGGAGGCGACGGGTTACGGGGTTGTTTATTTTGTGGAACAAATGCTCAACCAGCGGCGCGACAGTATCAAAGGGAAAAAAGTAGTTATTTCCGGTTCCGGTAACGTGGCTCAATATACGCTCGAAAAGTGCATGGAGCTGGGCGCAAAAGTGGTAACTCTTTCTGATTCATCAGGTTACATCTACGATGAGAACGGTATAGATGCAGAAAAGTTTGCCTACATCATGCATTTGAAAAATGAAACGCGCGGCCGGATCAACGAGTATGCTGACAGGTTCGGATGTGAATTTGTGGCCGGAAGAACTCCGTGGGAAATACCGTGTGACATTGCCTTGCCGAATGCTACCCAAAATGAACTTAATGCGGATGATGCCCGCCTGCTCGTTAAGAACGGCTGTATCTGTGTAGCCGAAGGAGCGAATATGCCGTGTACCCCGGAAGCCATTGAGGTATTTGAGAATCATGATATCCTGTACGCCCCGGGAAAGGCGGCGAATGCGGGCGGCGTGGCAGTTTCGGGTCTTGAAATGTCGCAAAACTCACTGCGCTTGTCGTGGTCGCGGGAGGAAGTAGATAAAAAATTGCAGGAGATCATGTTAAATATTCATTCGACCTGCCTGCGCTACGGCCGCCGGCCTGACGGGCGGATGAGTTACCTGCAAGGAGCCAATATCGGAGGCTTCGTGCGGGTAGCCGACGCCATGCTGGCGCAGGGACTGGTGTAACCAAAACCCCGGCATACATGCATCAATGAGCTATGCCGGGGTTTAATTATTTGAGATAAAACACACGTAAGACATTAGGATTGGTACCTCGTAAACTTTATTGAAAACCTGGTGTTTTATCCGACATGTTTTTAACTGAATTCGATTACAAACTCAACTCAAACGCCTCTAACTTCCTTTAACACGATTAATCAAATGTATTTCCTGAACCCACGCCTCGCCGCCGATATTTTTGATGGCGAATACATTATTGCCAATTTGGATACCGGTCTCTATTACAGTGTGCAGGGGGCGGCAGTTTCCCTACTTCAATGCCTCCCCTACTCCGATGTAAATCAAATTATTGAAGCTTTTTCAGGTACATTCCCGGAAAATGCAGCGATGATTGAGGAAGAATTAACTTCTATTTTCAGGGAATTGGTAAGCCAGGATGTTATCCGGCAGGATGAAGGGATTTTGCTGGAAAACGGTCCTGAATTTAGTGCTCCCGACGCCTATATTCCCGGGCGTTTTAACCGGTATGCAGATATGCAGGATCTGCTCATGCTGGACCCGATTCACGATGTGGATGAAAATGGATGGACAGTTCAAAGCACCAATAGCTAAAATTCAGGCACTTTGAATCCAGTTGCTTATTTCGACAACGTGCTATCGTTGTTCGACTCACTTTCTTATGTGCATACCGATCAGCTGAAACTGGCTGACAGGACAATCCATTTGCGTACACCTTCTTTGGCTTTACGGGAAAAATTCCTGCCTACCTTGGCGCATCTTTCGGATACAACGGAAGAAAAGAAACCCGAATTGACGATCTGGTACGCGGATGATAACACGCTTCCACAACCGATGAAAGCCCCGCCTTTGGAAGGTTTTAATGCGCAGGGTTACCACGCCGATCTGGATCAGGGCGATATTCAAATCTTTTTTCAACCCTGGCAGACTCAAATATTTCTTTATTCCAGAAGTAAATCCATTGGTATTTATTGGGTGCAGCAGGCAGAACAGGTACCCTGGTGGGAGTGTACTTTTTCTTTTCGGGCGCTGTTTCATTTATGGACTCATGCGCTTCCTGCTCAGCTGGTACATGCAGGTACGATGGCCAAAAATGGTATTGGTGTATTAATTCCCGGACAAAGCGGCTCCGGAAAATCAACTTCGTGCCTTAATTTACTTCGCGCCGGTTATGAATATTTAGGAGATGATTATGTGTGGGTCGAATTAGGGGAAGAAATTAAAGTATTCACACTTTATCAGACTGCGAAAGTAGAACCGGATAATTTCCTGACAAGATTTTCGGACTGGGAGCCTTTTCTTCGAAACAAAACAACTTTTAAAGAACAAAAAGCAATATTTCATGTGACTGATATTTTTCCGGAAGCCGGCATATCAGTATCCCCGGTTAAGGCGATTCTTTTACCAAAAGTAGCACATCAGGAATACACTGGTTTTGAAAAAGCCAACCCTACCCAGGCACTGATGGCGATGGCACCGACTACGCTTCACCATTTGCCTTACGGCCGGACCAATTCATATCGTAAACTCATGAAAGTTGCCTCCTTATTACCGGGTTATCACTGGAATTTAGGTACAAACCAAAAGCAGTTTGTTGAATCTTTTGACCATTTCCTGGCTAATGAATTGTCCTAAAATCAGTGTCATTATACCAACGTACAATAACGGCACTGAATTAAGAAGAGCCGTTAAAAGCATTCTCTTGCAAGACGCTTTAATCGCCCGACAATGTACCGTCGAAATACTGATTGTCAATGATGCATCCCATGAAAAATTTCAGGATCAATTGACTCATTTGGAGTTGGAATTTGAACAGTGCCGGATTTTAAATAATTCGGTACGATCAGGCCCGGCCGCGGCCAGAAATGCAGGTATACGTGCCGCTGATGGAGAGCTTATCGGATTTTTGGATGCTGATGATGAATGGCCATCCGATAAAGTAAGTGTCTTATTGCCTTATTTTAACAAAAATAACATTGACGTCGCCGCTGGGAAAATCCAATACATGGTAGCGGAAGAGCAGCCGAAAATCAATATGAAATTTGAGGATGCTCAAAATCGAATTACCCACGTTCACTTAGGTACTTTACTAGCCAGGAAATCGCTGTTTGAAAATGAACTCCTGTTCGACGAGACATTAACATTCAGCGAAGATGTGGACTGGTGGTTTCGATTAAGAGAAAAAAATATAGGGATTATAATCAGCGAAGCAACCACACTGTATTATCATGTTCATGGAAATAATATGTCTGTGAATAAAAGTATAGAGGAATTGCAATTATTGAAAATATTTCACCGATCAGTAAAACGAAGAAAGGAAAATCAATCCAGTCCATTTATGCCACAGATTAAAGATTTCAGAGTGGATCAGCCAGATCCTTTGATCAGTATTATTCTGCCACTCTATAACGGAAAAAATCTTGTCGGAAAATCCATCGATAGTGTATTGGCTCAAACATTTACCAACTGGGAATTACTTGTTGTTGACGACGGATCTACGGATGAAGGAGCGCAGCATATTGAAAACAATTATCCCAATGTCCGGATTATCCGACAGCAAAATGCAGGCGTTGCTGCTGCGCGGAATATGGGTGTAGAACATGCAAACGGAGATATCATAGCCTTTTTAGATCAGGATGACGAGTGGGTTTCGACGAAGTTAAGGGATCAATGGGATTTACTAAAAAGAGACCCTTACTGTTCCTTCGTTACGTGTAATCAACGGTTTATCTGCAATGAAGGAGTGAAATTGCCCGCGAATTTCAGTGAGAAATTATTTGAAGAACACCGGTCCCTTGTCCCGAGTGCTTTGCTCATCAGAAAACAGGCGTTACTAAGTGTCAATATGTTCGATCAATCTTTGGAAGTAAGCAGTGATTTTGATTTGATACGCAAGCTGCGGCTGGCCAATTGCAAGGAGGCGAATGTGGAAAAAATGCTGCTGAAAAAATGGTATCACGGAGAGAATGCCAGCTTAAATAAACCGCTGATGAAAAGAGAAATCCTAAGCCTGTTGCACCGTCAAATTAAGGGGCAATGAAAAGTTCTCAAATAGATGTGATCATTGCCGTTTATAATGGCGAAAAATTTATTGAAGATGCCATTGTCTCTGCCCGGAACCAAACCTGGAAAGATCTTAATATCATCGTAGCGGATGATGGTTCTACTGACGAAACGGTGAATATCGTTACCGCACTGGCGAAATCCGATGATCGGATCATCTTGTTAACCCGTCCGCACCAGGGTGTTTCTGCAACGTTAAATGCTGCCATTCAATATTCATCTGCAAAATACGTAGCTTTTTTAGATGCCGATGATCTTTGGGATGTCACGAAATTGGCAGTTCAGATGGAAGCTTTGGCAAATAGCGAACATGAGGTTTGTTTCTGTATGGTCCAGGAATTTGACACTTTGCCGGAAAATTCCACCCAATCCTATCGCGCCAGACCAGAGCCCATGAAAGGTTTTTCAAAAATTTCCTTTCTGGGAAAGAGATCGATATTTACCCGTTTCGGATTGTTTGATGAAAGTGTTGCTATCGGGGATTTTGTGGATTGGTTTAGCCGCGTCGTTCGGGCCGAGGTATCAGTAATTATACTCGATCAGGTACTGGCTTTTCGCAGGATCCATGAAAACAATACCACCAGGAATATTTCGAAAAATGTATTTTTGAAGCTTTTAAAAACGCATTTGGATGCAAAAAGAAAAGATTCCTGACACGAATATCCTGCAATTCGATAAGCAATTTACATTCTGGAAATACCTGTTAAAGTCTATGCCCATACGACCTGTAATCGGGTCCTTTTTGCTGGGTATCCTTCGCATATTTGCTTCCTCAGTATGGCCGATATTTTTATATCAGTCTTTAAAAACAATAGGGACTTCATCAAAAGGGACTATCCTTATTCATGTAATAGCAGTTGCATTTTTATTAGTAGCAGCTGCTGTTTCTCATCATTTTCAGTCTAAAATAAATATTGGTATCCTAAGTAAATTCACGGTAGAATTGAGCAGCCGGATATGGAAGAAAATGAATGCGCTTGACTGGCTGACATTTCATGGCAAAAATCGCGTCTATTATTTTGATATGCTTTTAATTGAAACCTGGCGGGTGAGGAATGGTCTTGTTGCGATCCTGGAATCATTGATTGTTAATGCCCTTATTGCCCTTATTCTTAGCATCTTTATTGGGTTTGTAAGTATGCCATTATTTTTTATTTGTCTGGCGGGTTTAGTAATCATGGGCGCCACCCACATACTTGCTACCATTCAGACCAGGCCTTTTGTGAAAAAATTTCACGATGCCTGGCGGGTGCAGCACCATTGGATTTCTAAATGTGTCGATCAATTTGATCTCCTTAAAATGGATCGGGCCTACCAGGAATCATTGAACGCACATCGGAATAACACAGAAGAATTTGTAGCAGTAAATAGCAAATTATTGCTGACGCAGGCACGGTGGCGAAATGTGAATCAGCTTGTCGCGAATATGGTTCGCATTGCCGTATTTATGATTGGTATTTATTGGGTAAAAATTGAATATATTGGTTTGGACGGCCTGCTGTTGACCCTTTTGGTGGTCAGTATAGTACAGGGAAATATCAGTCAGGTAACTGGCAGTATGGCTGGTATCATGGAAGCCCAGGAGTCGCTGAAAACCATTGCGTTATTTTTGCGTTTGAAGGAAGAAAAACCAGTCGAATCAACCGAAGTAATTCCACCGTTAACGAAAATTTCAATCCGCGGTTTATCTTACGGTTATCATGATACACTTGTTGTAAAAAATGTTGATTTAGATCTGCAATCCGGTAACATATATCTTTGGCAGGGTGCAAATGGAAGCGGTAAAACAACAGTCGCCCATATTTTAATGGGATTGATAGAACCTGAGCAGGGAACATTAAAAATCAATGATCAGCCAGCTAATTGGGCTACGCTAAAGTCCCTGCGAAAACGCTTCGCCTATTTGAATCAGGACTCACCTGTTTTTATGGGCGATATTAAAGAAAACGCTTTATTCGGACACCCCGAGCCGGAGCTTGCCTGGGAAGGCTTACAGTCCAGCTGGCTTCATAGATTATTGCCGGGAAAGCATGCGGAAGGAACGCGGCGGGTCGGTGAAAGAGGAGAAGGTCTTTCCGGGGGCGAATCAAAACGCGTCGCGTTCATTCGCGAACTTTTGCGTTCATCCGAAATACTGATTTTGGATGAACCACTCAATCACCTCGACGAATATGTAATCCGGGAAATTGAACGTGAAATTGTCAATATAAAAGCAAAGACGATTGTAATTATTATTAGTCATCAGTCAGGATTTGAGCGTATAGCAGATGAAATCAGACAATTTTGAAACCCTGGACAACCTCACATCCATTCAACTTTTGATGGTGAAGGCATGCGTCGCAAAAACCAAAGATGAACGCGAATATATCGTGCGCTTGTGGGAGCAGCAGGTGGTAATGGATGAACTGGACTACAGTTGTTTTCGCCTTATCCCTCTATTTTATCGTGGTAATTCCGAATGTGGAATTGCTACCGTCCACGATAAACGACTAAAAATAGTATACAAATATTGGTGGCTGAAAAACCAGCATTTATCCAATCAGCTAAATGTAATACACCGTACCTTTTCTGCTGCGGGCATTGAGAGCGTAGTTATCAAAGGGGCCTCGCTGAAAACATATTATGATCTCGGTGAATTAAGACCAATGGCTGATTTTGATTTGCTCGTTCGTCCCTCCGATCTGAACCGGGCTATGAAAATAATTCACGCCGGGAACTTCAAAGTTGTTGATAAAATAGCCTCTTATTTTGAGAAAAAAAGGAATGTTTATCAGTATTTTAATCATGCGGTCTCTTGTATTCATACAAACAATGATACCCAATTAGATTTGCACTGGCGCATCGGTTCACATTGTTCGTATTCATTTACCAGTAACTTATGGAATCACCTGGACGATTATCCGCTTATCCCGAATGCTAAAAAGCCAAAATTGGCATATGAAATATGTATGCTGCTGATACATGCCATCGAATCTGAAAACCGGGACAATCTCAACTGGATTATCGATGCAGCGATGATTAATAAAGTAGCAAACCAGGCATATTGGAAAGAGGCAAGACAACTGGCCGTCGCAGAGAAGAAAGAAAGTCTTTTTGATTACGGTTGTTCCATCTTAGTCAGCCTGGGAATCGAAGCTCCTGATCCGGGAGTTGTAATGAGGCCTTTGGGCGCAATGCGAACAGGTCCGGCAGAAAGAAAAGTGCTCGACGTTAAAACAATAGCACGTCATCGTTTCCATAATCACAGGCTATTTGTTAATTCCATGTTCCCAAACGCGAATCGCTTTGCTAAAACTTTTGAGTTTGGAAAGAGTGTGTATTACAAATACATTTTAAGTAAGAATGGCTATTTTATGGAATGAAAATCAATTGGGAAAATAAGTTATAATTTAAATACCCGGCACGATCGCATTTGCTGCAAAATATTGCTTTCTGTTATATAATGTATAAAACCCAACAAAAGCAAAAGTCAGTATTTCAGCCAATGACCGGGACAACCACACACCCGAAAGACCAAAATGTTCAGGGAGAATCAGCAGGGCCGGTACGATCAATAAGAAGCCTTTTAACAGATTGATTATCATGGTAAGCGTTGTTTTACCCGTACTTTGTAAAAAAGCGGCTAAAATATAGTTTGGGCCGGCAGCGAGAAAAAGTAAAAAATAGATGTTCATGGCCTGAGAGGCTATTTGCCGGGACGAAACGGTTTGATCTCCTGAGAATAAGAAAACCAGCGGGTCGGATAAAAACAGCCCGGCCAGCGTTACGATAATCCCTAATACTATCGTGAAGCCCAACGAAAAACGAAAAACTTCCAAAACCCGTTGCGGCTGTTTGGCACCTACATTAAACGAGATGATCGGCAGTGCGGCAATCATAGCTGCCGTGAAAGGACGTATCAGTAAAAAGCTCAGATAATTGACTAAACCAAACGCGGCTACGGCCGAAGAACCGTATTGGATCAGCGACTGATTTATCAGTAACAGTCCGGATGAGAACGCAATTTCAGAAGCAAACGAAGGCATGCCTACTTTCAGGAACTCTCGCCACTGGGCAAAACGGAGCGTAAAACGGAACGAGGAAAAATCGTAATGTGTGTTGCCTCTCAGGACGTAAAAAAAGAGGTAAGCCGCGCCGGAAAATAAAGCAACCGAAGTTGCGATCGATGCACCTTTCACGCCCAGGTTGAACCCGACAACCAATATCAGGTCGAGCACTATATTCACGACAGCTGCAAGGATAGATGCATTTCTGGATACTTTTGGAGAACCGTCTGCCCGGACAAAATTCCCCCAGACCATTCCCAAAAAGAAAAATGGCAGACTGGCCAGCTGCCAAAAAGCATAGTCTGCTGTATATTCAGCCAAAGCCAGGTTATCCTTACCCGCCAGGAATTGCGCGAGCGGCTTAGCGGACATTGGCGCGCTGAGGGCAACGCTTCCACCAATCAGCAGTACCAGTGTGGTGGCAAACTGAAAAACGTATTGTGCTTTCGTATAGTCCGCCGCGCCGATATGCTTACTGATCAAAACCCCGCCTCCGATCATGACAGGCAAGCTCAGCGCCACCAAAACAATGACCACCGGACCATACAAGCCTACCGCGGCCAGACCTTCCTTACCAACCTGCTGCCCCAAAATGATACCATTGATTACCTGGTGAATGGTAGAAGACAGCAAACTGATAATGGCCGGACCGTAATACTGAAAAAACAAGGCCTTAACGGGAGCGTGTCCCAAGTGATTGGTAGCAGTCATAAAAAGGCAGGGAAATTATGGGGGGCGCAAATGTATGATAAAAATGGAGCTTTTGTAAAAGCGTATCCAAATTCTGGCAGAGCTTTTTCACAGCGACCAAACAATTAAAATTGCATTTTTACAAGATCGACACCTACTGAAAAATCCAGCTGCTTGGAAGAATTCAAACTGTTGCTTTTTAACGAAATTACACCTCAATAAATCGCCAAATAAACTGTTTACTTACGTAAAAAACTGACAATAAGATATATAAATATAAATAGCATCGATACACAATATTATTTCTATATCATCATAGAAATAAATTTTTGGACTTAACATATACTTTTACACTAACGTATATTGTGTGTAGGTTTGATCAAAATACTTTTCTGACAGTTGGTTTTGTTTGATTATTTAAAGATCTTAACAACCCTTAAATCTTTGATTTTCAACCCAAAACGTTCCTCGATCATGAAAAACATTTACACCATTGGGTGTGCCATTATGATGGCGATCTGCCTCCAATTCAAAGCTAGCGCTCAGTGCTCTTTGGTCGACCCCGCAATTGAACTAAACAGTGTTTCCGACGACGGGGGAAACTGCAAGGTGAGTATCAACCTGTCGTTTACAATTGACAAGAACAACGGAAATAAGTTTACTTATGTGCACTTATGGAAGCCAAGCAACTATCCGAATATTTCGTACGAGTCGAAAGGCCCCAAAGCCGCGCAACTTGGAAGCGGCGTCCTGGCCACGCTTGCAATCGACACCGACGGGGCCATATCCCTGCTGTCGACGTATAGCGCAGATCCAACCAATGTTATCCCACTTTTCACTGGCCTCAATATTAATGAAGAAAGCCTTGGGGGAAACTTATCCCGGATTACCATCGACAACATTCAGTTTGTGGTTCCGGGAGCTTGTAATGTACTGCCTATTCTGAAGGCAGATGTCTGGTCGACGCAGGCTGCAAGTGCTAATCCAAATATCCACTGCTATAACAAAGGTTTCAATCTGCAGATCAGCGATCCGGTGATTTCAGGTAAAATTAATTGTAATGAACCCGGAGGTCCGCGTACTTACGATCTGGATATTATTACGACCAATCCATTGCCGTTTGCGGTTACTTACAAACTTTACCTGGATGACGGCGTTTTGGTAGACGGATCTAATGCTTTCAGCGCGGATGATGAACTTTTTTATACCAGTCCGGTAACCGATCTGTCATCTTCACTGCCTATACATAGCAAGGATGAAAACTATCCCTACGAATTCCTTGAAGACAAACGTTCTATCTGGGTGGTTTTGACAGCCCCAAGTTTGCCCAATGCCATTGTCGCGGAACTGTATAATGGTTGCCTGATTACGCTACCGGTTGTGCTCTCAAGGTTTACCGGTTCACTACTAGACAATTCCATTAGTCTTTCGTGGTCAACAACCGAAGAGTCGGGAAGCAGTTATTTTACTGTAGAGCGGAGTTCCGATTCGAAAGAATTCATGCAGCTTGGAAAGGTAAATGCGAAAAACAATTCATCCGGCACACAACGGTACAACTTTCTAGACGAAAATCCGCTGAGCGGAGCAAACTACTACCGCCTGCGAATGGTCGACCTCGACGGGCGGTACGAGCATTCGCGCATCATAGCGATCGATAACAGCGCCGGCAGCCTTGCTTTTGAATTGCTGGGCAACCCAGCGACGAGCCACGAAATCAAATTTTTGCTGAAAAATGAAGATGCGTCCCAAATACGCCTTCATGATCTCTCCGGAAAATCAATTCATTTTTCACTTATTAAATCCGGCAACGACTTCATGCTGACGCCAAAAGGTAGTTTAACGTCAGGCTTATACGTGTTATCGTTACAAAGGAGCGGTGCCGGCGTTGTGGCCAAAAAACTGCTGGTTCCTTAGACTGGCAAAAAGGCAACTTCTCTGTCGTTTGTTCCTAGCGTCTCCGGGTATGTAGTCCGGGGACGCTTTTTACTTACATCCCCAGCCCGCAGTTTGCCTGGCATGCAAGTCCTCAGCCTTTCAAAGCGTCAACCGGATTCTGCATCGCCGCCTTGCCTACCCTGATCCCGACCGTAAGTGAGGTAATTAAAATGGCAGCGAAAATGGTCACCGTCATATCCGTCCATGAAATTTGTATTCTATAACTGAAATCCTGCAGCCAGTTATTCATCATGTACCAGACTACTGGTGATACTACGATTACGGAAATCAGAACAAGCTTCAAAAATTCGCTCGATACAAGCCGCATGAGTCCGGGTACAGAGGCACCCAACACCTTGCGGATACCTATTTCCCGCCTGCGTTTTAAAGTCTCAAAATGAGTAAGACCAAACAATCCGATACCACAAACAAAAATAGCAAGCCCCACGGCGTACCCGATAATTCTCTTCCACCTCTGTTCGCTTGCATAATGATTTTCAATTTCATCTTCAAGAAAAGCAAACTGATAAAAGTGATCAGGGAAGGAATTTCTGAACGCTTTTCCTATCGCGGCCAGCGCGGCTGTGGTCTTTCCTTTATGGACCTTGATCAGCAAATTTCCATTATCCTTTAATTCAATGATCCTTGGTGGGATTTCATACTTCAGGGATCCGGTATGAAAATCCCGGATGATGCCTATTACCGTTTTTGGTGCCTCACCTTCAAGTTGAATTATTTCTGAAACAGCGCTTTCCCAGCCTGCGCGTTTCAGGAATTTTTCATTTACAATAACCGAATTAGAATCCGATTGCGAATGCTCCTGAAAATTCCGCCCGGATTTTATTTCAATTCCAAGTGTCGGAATATAATGCTGGTCAACAAACACACGCTCCGCTTTAAATTCACGGCCATTTATAACCTGCTTGCTATCTCCCCAGGAATTGAGCGATCCATTTGAAATCTTTTCAATAAAAGGAGAAGATTTCAGCTGATTTGTAAAAAAAGATCTTTCTGCCCGGTTTGCCCTTCCAAATGGTATCGGCACAAATACAATTCCCGAAGGGTTATAGCCCAGATTTTTTTGCGAGATAAAATTCATTTGCCGGTAATAAACAATCACCGCGAATATCAAACCCATCGCAAAAGAAAACTGCAGGACGATCAGGACCCTGCTTAAATATTTTTTCCCGCCCCAGTTCTGCTTGTTTTTTAAAATATCCACTGAATTAAAGATCGACAATTTAATTGCCGGGTAGCAACCGATGACCATTACATACGCGCTGAGTACCACCGCCGCGACGGTAAAAAATTCCAGGTCTTCGGGAAATGAGAGGTGAATATCTTTTTCAGCTATTTGATTTAAAACCGGCAGACTTAATGCCACCATCAGCGATGAAAGAAGAAAGGAGACAATACAAACTACGATGGTTTCTGCTAAGAGGTGCCAGATTAGCTGGCGCGACGTACTACCTGCAATTTTGCGCACACCAATTTCTCTGGACCTTTGGGAAAACCCGGAAATGCTCAGGTTAAGAAAGTTGACACTGGCCATCATCATGATCATAACGGCTATCCCACCCAGAATAAACGAATACGCAAGAAGGCTTTCATTGGCCAATGCCGGGTAACGGCTTCGCTTCGATCCGGCATCATTGTCAAATATATTCAAATGCATGTCTGCAATTGGCTGCAAGCCAAATTCGATGTCCGCAGCGCGTATCCCGGCTTTTTTTATCTGTTCTTTTGCCTCCCTGGTAAAAACGCGGGCAAATTTTGCTTTCAGTTGTTCGAGATTTGTGTTTGGATGCAATAATACAAATGTGCTGAGATAGGGATTCAGCCAGTCATTGTCATTAAACCACCGTTGCAAGAATTTGAAAGGCACTACCGCCTGGAATTTGAGAGAAGAGTTGGCAGGCAAATTTTTAGCGACGCCGGTTATTAAAAAAGTTTCGATCGCCGGACCGTCTTCCAGGCCGAGGGTTCTGCCGACGACGCCGGCTTTCCCAAAAAACTTCATAGCCATTTCTTCCGTGATGACTATGGAATTCATATCCCTGAGTGCCTGCGAGGCATTTCCCTGCAATAGCGGAAAAGAAAAAACTTCAAAAAAATTGGGGTCTGCATAGGTAACACTCACCTTATAGCCTTTTTTCCTGTCGACAACGATATTGTGGGTTTCGTCGAGCCACAGCCTTACGAATTCCGTTATCTCCGGAATAGCGGCCTTAAAAGCCGGGCCCTGGATCTGGCCAGTCGTTCCGAGGATCGTATTGCCACTGTTCCGCTGGTCCCTGGTGGTTATCCTGTAGATACGTTGCCCATTTTCATGGAATGAGTCAAAGCTGCTTTCATCTTTTATAAACAATACAGCAAGCAGCACGCAGCTCATTCCCAGGACCAGCCCAACAATTTTGATGGAAGATGAGAATTTCCGTCTCCACAGATAGCGCACAGAAAATAGTAAAGAGGACCTGAACATGAAAAATTATTGAAGTACAGGTTTCGGCCTGGCTTAGGTTTTGAATTTAAGAAGCGTATGGCGATCATGGATTGGTGCCATCATAAATCAAAGATATTGTGCGCCAAATACCGGTGAGATTTTTAACGGTTAAAAGTTGTAAAGGATGTGTAAATGTTTGTAAAACCTGCTACTGTATCAATTTTAGGCTAGCTGAACTACAAATTTCTTTTATTGCTTTCAATGGCAATGAACTCCGGCAAATAATCGGGCGTACATCCTTTTGATACCATGTCACCTTTATAAAGGCCTGTTTTTTCTCCAATTGTGACACACCGGTTCCGGTACTGTTTTTCAAAAACTCCAATCCAGCCGGCAGTAAAATTCATTGCCCACTGAACTTCCGGTTTTTCTTTGACAATGTTGGTTTCTATTTTATTTAGTAATTCCGAAGTATTCGCAGGCGGTGTTTGTCCCATCCACCTTAAACGCGCCTGATAATACCAGAATATCCGTCTCAGCAGAGCCGAAGAATTATTTTCCCATGATCCGATCAGTGCAATTGTCTTCTTGTCTTTGGTAAGTTGATTGGCCATAAGCCAGTCGATCAGCTGATTTCGTTCATCCAATGGATGCGACTGCATATCGCGATCAAGCTCATTAATAAAATCTTCTGAAATGCGCTTGTTATCCAAAATCAAGATGGCCAGCAGCCTGGGAAAAAACCTGCCGGTAGACCAAAGTTCCAAAGCCAACTCATGGTCCTTTTTGATATCCTTGGCGATTTTCCGCAAGTCTCCCAGCTTGGTTTGGGTGTTGATCTGTCCCAAAATGTTTTCTGCATTTGAAGAGAATTTCATGACAATTTTTTATTAGTGAAATAATTAAATCATGAGCTTATAATTTAGAAACATTTAAAAGCATAACCGGGGTTCCGCACCATCCCGGCTCTTTCCCGAGTTAATGACCCTGGAAAGGCTATCTTCTTTCATGCGCCCGCTCAAATACACCTTTCCCCCGCAACAAGATTGTTTCCAGGGCAGACTTGAATTCGAGTCATGTTAATTATGATTTTCACTATCAAAACACGACGAAAAATCCCATCGGTGCAAATATATAGCCGTAGTAATTAAACGATAGGGATCATACTTGTTAATGGAAATCTGACCATTTCAATTACAAATTTTATTTCAATATAAAACAGGGATCAATTGCCGACAGGTAATGTAGAAATCGAACTATAATTCCCTGGTTGATTTAGCACACCTCAGTCTTTTTTGATTAGTATTAAAGCTATTTTCATCGTAAAAAAACTAACCGGAAACCTGCACTCCCGCTACAATTCCGTTGCCTGCCGGGCAATAACTTTACCTACCCCATCTTTGACCGGTTAGGATGACAAAAATTAAAGTTTCGATTATCGAAATACTGTTCACAATAATTTATCTCTTATCTTTTATTCCATCAGGCTATTGCGCTCCCTTGTCGGGTAACCCGGAACCTGACCGCATCGTGTGCCTGTACGGGCGCCCGCTTCATGATAACGATGTGGGCGCAGTGATGTCCGGAATCGCCGGCCGTGATTACAGTTCCAGTATCCAAACCAGTTTATTCCTCCCAGGGACATCAGTTTGGCTTTTTATTCCCTATTCCATACTCAGGAATGACAAAACCAGGAAATACCTCGTCACCGGCTACCAGGATGGAATTGACGTCTTTCAGCGAAAAGGGAAGCAATGGAAGAAAATCAAAAAGGCCGGAAAATATGCCAGTTTTCCGGCCGGTGCTTTAAAAGAACGGTATTTTGTCAAACTTTTCGACGCATTCCCTGCCGATACATCATCTGCATTTCTGGTTGTTTGCAGGAAGAACAACAATTATTTTTTCTCGGATTTACAAGCCGACCTGAAATCAGAAGCACAATTAGCTGCCTGGCACTCAGCGTTCATGGCGTCGGCGGATGCGTATCCCAAACTGACACTTCCCTTCTTCGGGATCGCATTTACGACGATTATTTTGCTGCTGGTCAAATTCTTCCTCTCCCACGACCGCGCCTACTCTTTCCATGCTGTTGGCCATATCCTGTTCCTGCTGTTTTTCATATTGCTTTACTATCATTTTCCGGTCAATATAGACGGCGGCCCCTTTGATAATCCGCTCTACTGTGTATATCTCGACAAGTTCTTCCTTTTTTTAAGTATTTCCTCCCTGCTTATTTCGCTGCGTTTTTTCTATCAAAGCGGAAAATGGGTTACGCTCAATAACCGGTTCACCAAAATTCTTGCCTCCACCTCGACTTTCATTGCATTCCTGGTTTTAGTCTTCCCATACGTGACCGACAGGTATTATATGATCAACAATGGATGCATGATTGCCGCAACCGCCATTACCATGCTGCTGGGTATTCATCTCGTCAGGATCCGGGCGGAAATTAAAGGCGCATTCAGGATCATCGTCGTCGGGCTTATCTTCCTTGTTTCCTTTGTCTACCTGGGTTTCGGGATGGTACTTTTTTCCAATAGCCGGCTGCACATTGGCCTGGAAGTCCTGCAGGCCTTTCCGATGCTGATCGGCGTAGGGGTAAACAACATCTTCATTATCATCGCTTTTGCGAAACGGGAGCACCAGATCCAGCAGGAAAGTCTGGAATTAAAGGCGAAGGCAATTGAAACGGAAATGTCGGTGGTCCAAAAAAGCCTCAACCCCCATTTCATCTTCAACTGCCTGAATCTTATTGATTCGTTCCTGTACGTGAATAACAGCCGCTCGGCGCGGGAGGTACTTTTTAATTTCAGCGATCTGCTCAGACTGGTGATCGATAAATCGCCGCAGCGGCTCATCCTGCTGGCCGAAGAACTCAGAATGCTCGAATTGTACATAAACCTGGAACAGTCCAGGTCACACCAGAGCTTCACTTTTGAAATAGCCATCGACAAGCAACTGGATGTACAACAGATGCAGGTGCCGCCCCTGATCATTCAGCCAATGGTCGAAAATGCCATCAAACATGGTATCCTGAACCTAAAAACGACCGGCGGCCGCGTTACCGTTTCCATCAGTAAAGCGACCTCTTCCCTGCTCAGGATTGCCATAGACGACAATGGGGTCGGCATGAATGCCACGATGGCCCTTGACCGCGCCAGCTATCTTTCGGGAAGCCACGTTGGAATATCCCTTACCAGGAAAAGACTGGAAATCATGTCAGAAGTTTTTGATGCGGAGTCCAGGCTCGAAATCTTTGAAAAAACCGGCCGGCAAGGAGGTACAACTGTAAACTTATTCCTGCCAATCCTTAAAGTCTGACGCCATGCCAACTGTATATATCATCGACGACGAGCTTCGATCAGGAGAATTGCTGAAATCCAAAATTCAGGACCTCACGGATTACTTCGACAAAATTGAATCGTTTACCAACCCGCTGGTCGCTTATAAATCCATCCTTGAATTGTCGCCGGACCTCATTTTCCTCGACATTGAGATGCCGCAGATCAATGGCATCGACCTGCTCCAGAATATCCGGCACATGAACATTCCGACTGTTTACGTAACGGCTTTTTCGGAATACTCGATCACAGCCATTAAACAACAGATATTCGATTACATTCTCAAACCGGTAAAAGAGCAGGAGTTGCTCGAAACCATCAACAAGTACATCGTATGGAAGCGCTCGCAGGATGCTCCCTCACTTTGGACGAAGCCTTCCATCAGCGAGCTGCTTTTGAAGCAAAACAACAAGATTCCCATCCACACCTCCGAAAGCATTAACCTGATTGCGATCAATCAGATCGTCCATGTGCTGGGCGTAGATAACTATTCCAGGTTTCATTTCATGGATGGAAGTAACCTGCTCTCTTCCAGGACCTTGAAATTTTACGAACAACTACTCGCGCCATTTGGATTCATCCGGGCACATAAATCGCACCTCGTCAATATGATATTCGTCGACAAGCTCATCACGCGTGACGGCGGCTACGTTCAATTGCGTTCGTCAGAATTACTACCCGTCTCACGCGAGAAAAAGCAGGAAATTCTGGATTGGTTCAAAATCTAGCAAGTCAATGGACCTGGTCAGCCTAAATGAAAACATTGTTTCCGTAATCCGCCGCCGGACTTGCACCGATAGCCATTGTCAGGAAGGCGTACTTCCAGTATGTTCGATGAGTTTCTCACAAACGCTGAACCCAATGGAAAATATCTTAATCATCGATCGCCAGCCTATGTTGAGGCTGGGCATGCGCGTCATTATCGGCGCTCATTTCCAGACATTGTCCATCCACGAGGCGGCAAGCATCAGCAAAGTGTCGGAAAGTCTTGACAAACCGGCTATATCCGTCATCCTCCTCGGGCTTGATTGCGAGTCCGACACCCTTGATCCGGAAGACCTCATTTCCATTAAGAAAAGATTTCCGAAATCCCGGCTGATCATCTATGCCGATCAGATTCAGCATTGGAGGGCACTATTCAAGTTCCCCAAATCGATAGCGGCATTTGTTTCCAAAAAAGCGCATGAAAACGAGCTGATATGCTGCCTGAAATCCGTAATGAATGGCGTGCGCCAGGATTGGAAGCCGGCCGATGGCCCCTTGCTGGAAATACAGTGATTTAGCAAATGTAGTTTGCTGCGGTTATGCAGGCTTTATTTCAGTATATTATAAATCCGGGCTAGATCCATTACATTATCGACGCCGAGCTTGCGGAAAATCCTGATGCGGTGGGTGCTGGCAGTCGAGGTATGGATATCGAGCAGCGAAGCGATCTCGGAAATACCTTTGCCGGCAAGCAGCAACTGAACAATTTCACGTTCTCTGAGAGAGAGCTTTTCGGACGTATCTTCGTGGCTTTTTCCGGATTGCATAAACATGCGGAAACTTTCCTCTTTCAGGCTTTCGCTAAGATATAACTTGCTGCGAAAAAGTACCGTTTCCAGCGCTGTCCTGAATTCAGACTCGGGCGCGTCTTTCGAGATATAACCATCCGCACCTGCCTTGACAAACGGAAGCGCATATAGCGTTTCCTCAAAGCCGGACAGCATCAGGATTTTCGTATCCGGCCATCTCCTCTTGAAAGTCTCGACCATTTTTACACTGTTGCCCCCGGGCATGCCTATGTCCATGATCACCAAATGAAAAGACTCCTTTTCAGCTGCAAGGATCGCCTTTTTAAAGCTGTCGGCTTCGGTGATTTTCGCATCGGGAATAAAGCCTACTACAATCTGCCGCGTGCCACCACGCATCAGAGGGTGATCATCGGCGATCAGGATATGTTTCATGACGCGTTGAATTAGTATAGCTGCAATGTAGTTATTTAACTATAATAGTGAGAAAACGGGAAGCGAAATCCTATTCATTTTCATTCAGCATATTGAACTTTTTTGCAAGATCAATGACGTTGGTCACGCCCATTTTACGCAAAATTCTCATGCGGTGCGTACTTACGGTAGATGTATGAAGATTTAGTACAGCGGCTATCTCCGCAACGAACATACCGGAAACGAACATTTGAGCAATTTCTCGTTCCCGCACAGAGAGCTCACCGGAAAATTCGGTCCTTCCCTTTCCGGTCCTCATAAACATCCGGAAACTTTCCTCCCGCAATTCCTCGCTGAGATACACCCGCTGATGGTACAGAATCCCTTCTACCGCTTTTTTGAACTCGGATTCGGGCGCATCCTTCGTGATATAACCGCGGGCGCCTGCTTTAATAAATGCTAATGCGTACAACTTTTCGTCATAATATGACAATATCAGCACCGGTAGTCCGGGCTTTTTCTTATTGAATGTCTCAACCATTTTCACGCTGTTGCCGCCAGGCATCGAAATGTCCAGAATGGCCAGGTCGAAGTCAACGGAATCCGCTGCATGAACTGCTTTTTTGAAGCTATCCACCTCTGTAATGTCCACCTCAGCGATAAAATTATTTAATGCCTGACGTGTTCCTGCTCTCATCAATGGGTGATCGTCAGCAATAAGAATCCTGATCATAATTGGGTCATCTTGTTGTTAGTGCGGAACAAATCTCAAAGTTTAATAAATACTCAGGTGTAGTAATTAAACTATAAGTATCGTGCAGGTACTCTCTTAATTTGATTCGTTTGCTACAATTCCCACCCTAGCAACGAGATAGTTTTGCAACCAGGCTGAAAGACAGACGATAAGAAAGTTTTCTGGAAAAGGCCATGATGCAAAACAAAAATAAGATTAATGATGAAACTGAATTTACATGCTAAACACGCGACCTGGTTGCTGCAGTGGTCATTGGCGTTTGCAACATTACTGTTATCGCAGCATAGCGACTCAATAGCCCAGGGCACCGGCTATATGTATGTCCATCTCAAAACGCTCAATGAAGCGCAGAGTCCGGATGTCTCCTTCTCTGTCAGCGGCCCTGCGGCAGTTGCGGGGTTTACCCTGAATGACATGCCCACACAGATTGAGATCGATGATATGGGTGCATCCCAAAATGGGCGTCTATGGGGTGTCGGAAGAGCAAACGGTACACTTTATTACCGGAACGCCGCTTCATCATTATGGATCCAGACATCTATTACAGATGTCAATCACGTTGACGGGGGGCCGGGAAACAGCGCTTTCTACGTGACTTCAACAGGCACCGTACGCGTTACGGCTGACGGCGTAACTTCCTCTGCCATTTCAGGTTCAATTGCAGCCAGCGATGTAGGAAGCGGCTGGGATAACAGGCCTTATATCGTAACCAGCGCGGGTGCTATCCTGCGGTATGACGGTGCCGGAAATACCAATACCGACTGGACTGCATTTTCAAACTCGTTTGTTTTCGGACGTATAGATGTAGATCCTTCCAGCGGCAAGGTTTACGCAACCAGAAACAGCGGCTCTAACAACTTTTCGTACATGCTCGTCCCCGACGCCACCAACGGGAATACTGCTGCCTCGGTAACTTCAATAGGAAGGGCTGGTCCAAGCGGACTTTCCGCCAGAGATATTGCGGTGAACGACGCGGGAGAAGTGTTTGCTATCATAGCGATCCGTTCAACCGGTGGCTGGTATGTCGCCAGGTGGAATTCAGGCACTACATGGGAGCAGCCGGAAGCAACCTCGTTCGACGCTTTTTGCCTGACAGGCGGAGCTGGTCACGAGATGTGGGCCACTATGATGCTCGACGGTTCCAACAGCATTACACCATCACCTTACTTCAATATCTTTTCAAGAGCCCTGGACGGAAGCACCACCTGGTGGGTCGACGATGAACGTGTGCGTATTACCCCTACCGGGAACTCTATCATGATCCCGGTTACGCCTGGCACCTACAATGTTACGGAAGCCGTACCTTCCGGCTGGGATCTGCAAAAAATTACGATTTACGATCCAAATACCAATTCCAGTTCCGACCTCGACGGTGCCACCGCATCTTTGACCGTGGAAGCGGACCAGGTTGTGCATGTGATTTTCCAGACAGGAGAAGTACATCCATTCCCGATGACAACGGATTGCAGCCAGGCATATCTGGAAACTTTCGGTACCAATTCCGGCGGCACCTACGGTTCTCCTGTAAACGGGCAAACTTCTTACCATCTTTTGCAGAATGCAACACTAGGAGGCGATGGGCATTACAAAATTGTCGCCAAAGTGTCCGATTTCAATAATTGGGGCAATTTCTTTGACCATACATCCGGTGACGGGACCGGGATGATGTACGCCGTTAATGCTTCATATGACAAGAACGAATTCTTCCGCAGAAGGTTTACGGGTATTATTCCCGGTGCAACCTATAACTTTTCAGCATGGATCGCCGATCTGACACCCGGAGCGCCTATTTCTCCGAATGTATCTTTCCAAATCATCGATCCGGTCACCAAGGCTGTCATTGCTGAAACAACAACGGGTGATCTAAACGGAACCATCACCGAATGGTTGCAATACAAGCTGGTTTTCACCGCAACCTCGTCGGAGATCGATCTGCTTTTGGTAAACAACAATGTAGGCGGCAGCGGTAATGACCTGGCCATCGATGATATCAGTTTTTCGCTGTCTCCGCCAACACCGACTATCGTTATCCAAAACAGCAGCTGTACAAATGGCCTTGGTTCAATTAATGTAACGGCTCCCCTGGGCCCTGATTTCGAATACAGCGTCGATGGTACCAACTGGCAAACTGCCCCGCTGTTCAGCGACCTTGCATCTGGCATCTACACGGTTTATGTGCGTTTTACAGGCACCACTAATTGCACAAACAGCACGACTTCGGCCACGGTAAAGCCTTCGATATGCGGAAATGTGTTCCATGATGCCAACGGCCTTACCGACAGTAATGTAAATGGTACCCCGATAGCAGCAACCGGGGCCTCTCAACTGTATGTAAGTTTATACAACGGCACTACGCTGATAGCCACCTTACCGATCAATCCGGACGGAAGCTATGGATTTACGGAAGTCGAACCCAATGCCGCCTATACAGTCGTTTTGGGTACCGATCCTGCTGCAAATACATCGTCCCCATTCCAGGGAACCGGAACCGGTGGATGGGTTGCCACCGGTGAAGATTGCTGCGACAACACCGGTAATGACGGGACACCCGATGGAGTGCTTACCATCAATCTGGGGACGGGAAGTGTGACCAATGCCAATTTTGGGGTGGAGCAATTGCCTGAAAGCGATCCGAAAACAACCAATATCTCCGAGCCGACGATCGGGAAGATCATCACCCTGAATGGCGGCTCAAATCCGCCCGTGCTTTCGGGAAGCGACCCCGAAGACATGCCGACAGGTGGTTTGTTAACGGGAAAATCTGTCATCTTCACAACGGTTCCAACGAATTCAGAGCTGTACTATGACAATGTATTGCTGGTGGACGGCTCGCCGATCAACAATTTCGACCCGTCGAAATTACAGATTAAACTGACCGCTGAGACGCTGGGGGATACCTCTACCCAATTTGAATATGTCTATGTGGACCTGGCAGGCAAACCGGATCCGACTCCGGCCATTTATCAGCTCATCTGGGAAGACCCCATGCCGGTAACCCTGATACGCTTTGACGCAGCAAAATCTGAATCGGCTGTGCAGCTTACCTGGGCTACTTCTTCAGAAACAAATAGCGCTCACTTTGACATCGAGCGCAGCGCCGACGCACGTATTTGGAACGCAATCGGCAAAATATCTGCTGGTGAATTCACCAATACGCTTTCTGAATACAACTTTGCCGATCTGTCTCCCGCGCGGGGCACTAACTACTACCGACTGAAAATGGTTGACATGGACGAGACTTATTCTTACAGCCAGATCCGCTCTGTTTCGTTACAAGGTGCCGCCGTGAGGATATATCCCAATCCCGTATCGGACAGGCTGATTATCGAAGATGCGCAAATGGAGGAAATGCAGCAATTGACCCTGTACAACGTAAGCGGGCAAGCTGTATATACCAAAAAAGATGTTACCAAAAATTCGATAGAAATGTCTGGTCTTCCCAAAGGAGTGTATATACTGACTATCATCTACAAAAGCGGAGTAAAAATGTCCCGTACGGTAGTTAAAAACTAGTTTTTAAAATAGCCGCCGGAGCGCATCATCTTATGTCCTGCTCTCCTGAAAGTCCTCTCTTTATGGCTGGGAAAACGAAGAATCCCGGGCAACTTGATCAACCTTCCGGCACAGACGGAAGGTTGATCTCTTTAACCGGCAGCGAAGCAGCGCATTTCAACCTCTCAACGGAATATGGAATAGTAATTCCGTACCACTTCCCGACGACGCGATTTCCAGCGAGCCGTTCAGTTCCCTGGTCCTGGCTTTGACCGATTCCAATCCAATCCCTTTCGCCTTAAGTTTTAATTTCTGGTCAAAACCCTTGCCGTTATCACTAATTTGTAAAACGGCCGAACCGTCGTCCTCATAAATAAAGAGCTTCACCTTGCTGGCTTTGGCGTGTTTCAGAATGTTGGCTACCGCTTCCTGTATAATCCGTAGTAAATGAATGCGCATTTCGGGTGACATGCCTTCAATGCACTGATCGTCTATTTCGATCTGTTTTTCGTACTGATCATCCGGCAGAGCGAGCCTTACGATATAGGATATACGTTGCGAAAAAGCAATCTTTTCTTCCTCCGAGCTCTTGAAATACCATTCATGGCTTTTTGACCTGGCACTTGTGTAGGCACTTCTGGTCATACCTGCGATCACTGCCAGCTTATCCCTGGTACCAGGATCGTGTTCTTCCAGAATTTTTGTTTCGACGTAGTTTACAACGCTGGCCAGTCTGCCGGCAATATCGTCGTGAAGCTCCAATCCCAATTTTTTTTGGATGACATTGGCATGGGCTTCCAGTTCTGCAATCTGTATCTGCGTGGTTTCGTTCAGTTTCTCAATTTGCCTGCCTGCTTTCTTTTTATTGGCCCTCAGTACCCACAAAAAACCTGCAACTGTCGCTATTAATGCGATAATGATCGCGAAGATGATCACGTTTCGTTTTCCGTTCTGTGCCTGTGAAGCTATCAATGCCTCATACCGCTGCTCGGCAATCACATTTGCGTACATGTTGTTTTGAATGTCGGCCGTCCTGATCGAAACAATGGAGTCAGTGATTTGTGAAGCCCGCAGCACATCCTCATATGCCGCCCCGTATGCCCCGTTAACCGCATTAATTTTCCCTGAATAAAGCCGGAACCGGTTTCCGTCCGCAGTGGCTGTACCTTTTGATGATTGAACTTTGTTTTTATAAAGTCCGAAAAAATAGTTGGCGCTATCTATTTGCTTACGTGCAATATGGTAATCTATCAGTCTTCCCAAAATGGTACTTTCAAACGCACTTTTGTATATAGGGTTACCCACGGTATCGCGGGACATCGTTGCCTGGTAGGCCGCATTCAGGATTCTCCCCTCTTCCTCTTTTCTGGATAATAGCTTGGCGACGTCTGATTCGATGAGGTACAATAATAGCTGGCCATGCACAATCTTACCCGCATCCACGTTCGGTTTGTTCCTCAACACGCGCAGCAGCTTTCTGGCCAGATCCTGCATTTCAAGCGCTTTCGTTGTGTCTTTTCTGGACGCATAAAGTGCCGCAGATTGTTTTAATATGGTAAATGCATTGATACAGGTATTGATATTGACAGTCTGTCTGGAAACCAAAGCTGGTAAGGTCTTCAAAAATGGCGTGATACTATCGATGATGGCCAGCCTTTTTTCATGGTTGGTGTAATCATTTGTTCCGTAAACATACAGCAGCAAGCGCGGCTGGTTCAGCGAGTTCACATAAGGCTTCACTTTCTGTAACTCCTCCTCCATTTTCTGAACATAATATATCGCAAATCCGTCCTGATGAAGCGCACTGGCATGGTTGGCGAGGAATGCATAATACTTGATCCGGAACGGTTGATAATCCTTATTGCTCCACGCCACTTTTTTATAATCGGCCAATCTGTCCTTCAATAACGGATCTTTAAATGAAGATTCCGTCAGGCGCTGTGCTTTCAAAAGGTAAACCGTATCATGAATGGCCCCCGCCCGATGCTGGTCCGCTATATCTTTCCAGTCCTTATCAGTTGGCTTATTGCCCTGACCAAGGCAGGATATGGAAAAGAGCAAACTAACCCATAATCCGAAAAAATTTACATTAAGCCAAATTGTTCTCATACACATATTTGACCAGTTCGGTCGCAGAATGAAGGTTCAGTTTCTTCATGATATTCCTTTTGTGGGTCATGATGGTAATCGGGCTAACGAAAAGCAAATCAGCAACGTCCTTCGTCCTTTTACCGGCGGCGATCAATCGCAATACTTCCAGTTCCTTGTTTGTGAGTGCGGTGTTGTTACCATTAAAAACGTTGTCCGCCAATCTTCCGATGAGGTCGCTGCTAACATATTTCCTTCCGATTTGGGTGTATTCCAAAGCCAGCTTGATCTCGCGCGGGTCGATCGCCTTGCTGAGATAACCATTTGCCCCTGCCGTAAAACAAGCTTTGATGTTGGCTGAATCCATCATACTGCTGATCACGAGGATAATCATGTCTTTATGGCTTTTACGGCAAAAGGTTATAAAGCCCAGAACATCTTGCCCCGGCATGTTCAGGTCCGTAAAAATATAGTCATACCGGCATTTCAGAAGCGCTTCCTTGGCCGGTTCAACAGAGGAAAAGACATCTGCCCGGGATCCCGGAGGCAGCATGCGCAACAGCAATTCACGAAGACCTTCTGCCACCAAAACGTGATCGTCAATCAGCAAAATGTTGGCTTCGGAAGTGTATATGTCCTTGTACATATATAACGGACTCTTGGGTAACGAAACTTAGTAAACGGTTGAGGAATCTACTACAATCATAGTAGACCGGCAAACAATTGTAGTAGAAAATTACTGCTTTAAAGTGATTTCACACGTTCGCCAAATGCCCAACCTTTGCATTGTCGATTAACGGTGTCGTATACAACTGCTAATCAATAGATTAATAACTACAATCGCCTAGTTGAACCGACTATTCGGACAGGTACCGACATCACATATTTTTAAAAATACCAATTGACAGGGAGATCCCCCGCAGTACTTTTCTCCGGCTTATTATTTAACTATGAGGCACTATTTACTTGCACTTTTTTTAATTGCTTCGACCCCGATTTGCTTTGCATTCCATGACGACAACGACCACTATTTTATCCGGAATTACAATGACGAAAGCGGTTTGCCCCAAAATGGCGTCAAGTATGTGATAGCCGACTCGCTGGGTTTTGTCTGGCTTGCAACAGAGGGCGGGTTAGCACGTTTTGACGGCAGGGCATTTAAGGTGTATTCTAAATTTCAGCTCTGTTTAAAAAGCGTGCGGTTTGTCAATTTCACTAACAATACGCCCGACGGCAGCTTGTATGCCATCGCGGAATTTGAAAAAACGATTAGGATTAAAAACGGTGAAGCATTCCGTGATACATTATCGGGCCTTCCTTATATGGACCTGGTCAATTTAGGTCCGTGGAGCAAGGCCCGAATCCCGATCCCACCCCGGGAAGAGATTTTTTCGACCGGTTCCAAAGGATACAGGATCATATCTGCCGGCAGGGGCCGCTATTACGTCTATTATAATCAGTGTGTTGTGCTGATCGACTCCGGCAAAGTGCAGTTCAGTGTCAATATCAAAGACCCGGTATCAACTGAGGTCCCTCAACTCCAATGGAGCCACCAAAGCAATGGTAAGTTAGCGGGAAAGGGATATAACATTGATAATTGCATTACGGTGGGTGGCAGGTTATTCTTTCAAAAAAATGACCTGGGCAGCAGTTTTACTAATATACAACCACAAAAGGACGGGGAATTTCAGATCGTCGATTTACAGGGTGATATAACAAAGAACCCCGTATTCAGGTCCGGTAAGGATAAAGTGCGTGTCCTCCGAAACTTCGCTAATAATCAATTCTTCGCTTATCTAAACAGTCATCTCTACCTGATCACCTGGAATGATGGCGCTTTGATGACACGGCTCTTGCTGAAAGACTTCGACTTTGACAAAAACTATATCAGAAGCGCCTATCTGAACGAATCTGATGGTACCATATTCCTGGGGAGCCTTGCGAAGGGCTTGTTCGTACTGACGCAAAAATCGTTTGGAACGATGACGGTACCAGGTGAAGAAAGCGATAATATCTTCTATGCACAAGCGCCTTACGGTTCGTCATCTATCATTACACCACAAGGCTTTGTGTTGACCCCTCATCAAAAAGCGGTTGAGATATTGCAGATACAGGATGATAATTTTACCAATAAATATACCCTGCTGCGGGACCGGAAACAAAACTTGTGGATCAGTCGCGAGCGCTCCGTTTACCAATACAGCCCGGATGCAAAAAAAATACGGGGAATCTGGGGAATGTCGGAGCAGCCAGTCAAGCTGTACGAGGATTTAACAGGGGGGATCTGGTGTGGCGGCGGCCACGGTACCATCAGCTACCTGCACGACCAGGGCAAGTCGAAGGTTGTTCAAAACGTCACTAAGATCCCCCATACCACAATTACCTGGTTTCACCAGGACCGGGTGGGCCACTTATGGATAGGTACGTCGAAAGGTTTATACGAGCTCGATACCAAATCAAAAGTGCTAAAGCAAATAAAGGCATTACAGGATGCCCATATTCGAAGCCTCTATCAAAGCGACGCCA
Organism: Dyadobacter sp. UC 10; assembly: GCF_008369915.1. Lineage (NCBI taxonomy): Bacteria > Pseudomonadati > Bacteroidota > Cytophagia > Cytophagales > Spirosomataceae > Dyadobacter > Dyadobacter aurulentus. The sequence goes on from NZ_VSRN01000001.1 coordinate 6,472,091, forward strand.
ATCACCTGTGGATCACGGCTTACGGTAACGGAATGTTCCTGCTCGAAAACGGCGTGCTGACCAAGTTGCCAGGTGGCCGCAGCCAGTATCTGGATTACGCGCACTGCATTATAGAGGACCGCGCCGGAAATTTTTGGATTACCACTAACAAAGGACTTTTCCGGGCCCGTAAAAAAGACCTGCTGGATTACGCCCATCACTATCTTGAAGACGTTTTTTACCTGTATTATGATAAACCCCACGGCTTTCAGACCAACGAGTTCAATGGTGGCTGCCAACCTTGCGGGATCAAGGTCGGGGCGGGATTAATTTCGTTTCCCTCGCTGTCGGGCTTTGTCTGGTTCAATCCGGAATCAGTTGTAAATGCCGCACTTGATCATCCATTCATATTCGAAGCGTTCAATGTGGACGGGATACGCGTTCTGGTGCAGGATTCCATCACCCTGCCTCATAATTTCAGTCTCTTCGCCCTGTCGGTGGCAACTCCCTATTTCGGAGCTAAGGATAATCTTCGTTTCCAATACAAAATACAACCCGTCGATGCACCTGAGGGAGAATGGCTTTTCACCGATACAAACCTTGGGATAACCATCTTTAACCAACCTTCCGACGACTACATACTGACGGTCAGAAAAATGACCGAATCTGGTAACCGAAGCGTCGAGAAAAAATTATTTATACGGGTCGCCAAACCCTGGTTCCTGCATTGGAGCGGCATTCTGCTCGTAATGTTTGCCCTCGCCGGAATCATCCTTATTGCAGTACGATGGCGTACTTCCTATCTGCGCAGAAAAAACAAGGTTCTGTGGCAAAAAGTGGCGGACCGTACATTGGAACTGTCGGAGGCATTGGACGGCCTGAAGAAGTCAGAGCGCAACCTGAACAGGCAGCTGCAACTTCAATCGATCATCAACGGGGCGATCAGCCACGATATACGGTCCCCTCTGAAATATTTGTCTTCCAATATAAGAAACATACTCACGAAGACCGAAAGTGAGTTCCCCAACTTTCCGTACCTCCATATCGGAAATCTAATTCACCAGTCCGCGGACCAGGTACTTGTCATGACTGAGGATTTACTGAAATTCATCAAACTCATTAGAGAGGACAAAGAAATCCTCACCGAAGCATTATCCCCCAGAGAAATTCTGGAAGCGAAATCTGATCTGTTTGCCGGTATTGCCGAAACAAATTTAACCACGATTGAAGTCGTTGCCGATCCGGATATCCTGGTCAATGGCAACCGCCAGATGCTGGAAATCATTATTCATAATCTGCTGGATAATGCCGTGAAATCAACCTATGAGGACTCGATTGTAATGTCTGCCGAAAGAAGAGGGGAAAATGTCATCATTTCGGTTTCCGATACAGGAAGCGGAATGCCGCAGGAAATTGCCGACTGGTTCAACATCACTTCCGGGGCCGAGGAAGAACTTCATAGCCATGATTCTCCGGGTTCAGGTTTCGGCCTGGTCGTCGTAAAGGAGATCGCCCGAATGCTCGGTATCAGAATCAGGGTACAAACTTCTGAAACCGGTACCAGCGTGAAGCTTTTGCTGTCCCAATTTAAACAACAACAAAACCTCGACCATGCGGATGTTCAGCACAGATAGAGACATGCTGACGATCGGCATCATCGATCCATTCCCGATTATGCTGACAGGCTTATCGATGTTAATTACCTCTCAATACAAAGGGGCCAGGTTTTTAACAGCCCGGACCCTTGTAAAATTTAAAAGAAACCAACCACCGGAAGAACCATTTATCATTATTCTCAGTGTGAGTAATAGTATCCTGAATAACCGCCTCAACTCAGTAAAAACCTGCAAAGAAGCGTTTCCTGCATCGAAGATCATCGTATACGATTATACATCCTGCCATGAAGACTGCGCGAGCTACTTCATGGCAGGTGCCGATGGCTATCTCGGCGGGCAGGATGACAAACAAAGATTAATTGCCTGCATCGAATCAATCATCGCACGATCACGATTTTCGAAGTCCGTACCGTCCCGCCTTTGAAAGTAATAGCGACAATGTAAGTTCCGGCAGCAAGGTTTCTTACGTCTATCGTACCATTCACCAACTTATTCGCCGAATAAGCATACCTGCCATCCATTGTAATAAGACTCACGCCAGTCACATCATTGGTACCTTCGCCCAGAAAGCTGACGACTATTTTATCTGAGGCAGGATTTGGATAAAGTGATGCCACTGCGAAGCTGACACGCTCGATCCTGCTGTATGTAAAAGTCCCGTCCAGATCTACCATTTTCAGGCGGTACAGATTTTCGCCGGGGAAAGGGGAAGTGTGGGTGTAACTGTAATCGACGATGTCCTTACTTTCACCTTTTGAATCCACACTTGCTATTACATCCCACGTCTTAGCATCGGCGCTATGCTGTATGTCAAACTTCTGACTATTAGTCTCCGCGGTGGTTGTCCAGTTAAGCAAAGCAGCGTGGCTTTCGCTCTCTTTAACGGTGAATCTTGAAAGCACGACCGGAAGGGATGACTCAGTAGACACCAAATACGTAGCCGGGAGCGAAGGGATACCGGCAGCATCCACAAGCTGGTAGGTAAATTCAAGTGGACTGGTGGAATTTCCTGATCCGATTGCACCATAAATGACCATTTTTGCGGGATCAAAATTCGGGATTACACCGGTAGAAGTTCCTGGAATTACCTCCTGAACACCTATTGCGCCACCAAAATCATAGTACAGTTTTGTATTGGCCGTATTAATTGATTCAATTATAAAAGTGGATCCGGTGCTGCATGAAGCCGCCGCAGCACAATCCTCAGGGTCGCTTCCACTCAATGGCAGTAATGCCGGATCACTCATTGCCACAGCCACATAATCAGTTACCGGAGGAAATCCTGACGGCGGCATTGAACTGAAAGTGGAATTAGGGAGATTCGAAATAGTCTTATCATCGGCAGTCGGCGTTTGCTCGATTCCGAAGTTCGCGCTGCTGACGTCGGTAGTCGAGGTTGTCAGTGCGATGACCCCGGTCTTGTTGCCCGGATCGGCCGTACCACCAAGGTTCACCCCTGTATTCTCCCATCCGTCGGGAAGATCCGAGGCCGTGAGGATAGTGCCGTTGGTTTGGCCGGTTTCCGTCAGGACAATCGAGTATGCTGTATTTGGCGACACATTTGAAAAGCTGTAGGCACCCGTTGCAGCGTCTACCGGCACCGAAGCGACCACTGCCCCGGAAGCATCCGTTAAATTGGCAAATAACCCTCCTCCATTTGTAAAAGGCTCCGAACCATCCTTCGTTGCCTCTCCATTGGCATCATTCCATACATTACCACTTACCGATACAAGTGCATCTGAGAAAGGAACTGTGATGCTGCCCGGGGTCGGATCCTGCGCTCCCCCATTATCAACAGCAGCAATTGGTAGCACCACAGTGACTGCTCCATCTACCGGATCAACACCTACGGACACGGTCGGTGCACCGGAAGCATCCGTTGGAATTCCATTCGGGTATACCAGGTTGATAGCTGCCAGACTTGTGAAGGAAACCCCATCGATCACGATGCTTGTAGCATTTGCAGGAAATGAAGTGATCCTGATATAGTTCACTACTCCCGGCGCTGCGTCACCTGTATTTGGGTCGGCAGTTGTGCTTATTGTGAAGGCAGTTGCAGGAATAGCTACTGCCACGCTGCCTCCCGGGTTTGGCTGGGCAGGTATAGAACTGACAGCGGTTTGAGGTGGCTGCTGGATGCCGATGTTGCCGTTTGGTTTGTCGGTGTTGGTATTGGCATTTAAAATTGTATAGGCGCTTACGATCCCATCGGCTGTACCATCCGGGATTGTTCCTGTACCATTGGACGATTCTCCGGTATTTACGTAGGTGGATGGTAAATTCAACAATCGTACCGTATAGGTTCCGGTCCCGATATGCGAAATGCTATATGTACCGTCGGCATTTACATTTGTTGTCGTACCAGCGACGATGTTCCCGGATCCATCGTACAAAGCAACCTGCAAGCCGGCTACGCTTGCTGTGTTAATGGGGCTACCGTTGACCAGGTTGTCTGTTAAAGCATTGGCATCGTCTAAAATAGTCCCTGAGTAAATAATAGGGCATGACAACAATGAAGCGGTAAATACATTATAGTCATCTGAAAAAGTACGCGGATCAATTGCATTTGCATTCGGCACAAATACTACGGTAAATGATCCTGAATTGGGAATTGTTGTCGGCAATCTTAAGCTGAGTGTATGGACGAAACCGGCCCCTCCGTTGGCGTTGATATCGTAGTTGTATGAGGCATTAGAGCCATTTGTGGAATTTACAGCGCCGTTAAAAAAAGCTACTGTACCTGCACCGGTTGTTGCCGTTCCATTTGAAGTGGAAATAGTTGCATATAAAACGCCGGCATAACTAATCCTCAGATCAGATTGGTTGCCATCATAAGGAAAAGAAAGCGAGTTCCCGTTAAAAGCGGAGAAGGTCATACTAAATGTTGCGCCAGTACCCTTCAGGTTCACGTTTGAAACCGCTTGCGTAAATGTCTGTGTATTGGTGTTATCACTGAAATAAATGCTGCCAGGACCTCTATCAATGTTGCCTGCCCCACTACCTTGCCAGTTATTCTGACTATATCCGGCTATTGGAACGGTCCCTCCCGTTCCCGTGGAAGGCCTTGCAAATGTGGTGGTTTGAAAGCGCTCAACAGTCGCACAGGTTTGTGCATTTGCATTGGTAACGAAGTAGCCGAATGCAATTAATACAGGAAACAAATTCCTGCCTGGCTGCCTTCTAGCCAGCATTTTTATACAGTAGCCCAGGGTGCTCCCGGTCAACGTCGAAAAGAGCCGCGCTACATAGCTTGCTCGTCTGAAATGTAAACGTAAGTCCATATTTTGTTATTTATGTTTTCATGAAAGCTTATAACACAGATGACCCTCTATTCCATCTTTCATCAGGGCAAAACTAGGACAGCAGGAAAGAGAGATTTGTCAGGAAAAGGAGAAGAATAATTAGTATTTGCACTATCGATGTCGCTATATTACTACAATCCGGCAAGGGCCTATTCCTGCAATCCACAGATAACGAAGCAGGCCTCCTATGTTATCGGAGGCCTGCCAGTCGAATTGATTGATGAAAAATAGCAAGCCGACGGGGGATGCGTCTACTGATCCCAGATTACCTGTATAAAATGACTTTCAATGACTTTTTGGCACCACCGGCATGCTCAATCCAAACAGTATGAATTCCCCCGGACAAGCCTTTGACATTGATTCCGGAAGAAGGAACTGAATCCCCTGTATACACTAACTGCCCCTTCGCATTGAAAATCGAAATTTTCTTAACCCTGGCGGCTTCCGGATCCTTTATATAGAAAACCCCGGACGCCGGATTGGGATAAACTGTCAGTCCGCTGTTTTCGATGAATACCGACCGGATCACGCTCAGCGCAAATGTACCATCCCTGTCAACCATTTTGAGCCGGTACAAATTTTCGCCGGCATTCGGGTTTATGTCTGTAAAAAGGTAATTTTTCACGGATTCTGATTCGTCGTTCTGACTAGTCACTGTACCAATTACATTCCAGGCTTTCCCGTCTATACTACGCTCTATTTCATACCTGTCGCTGTTAGTTTCCGAAGCTGTCCGCCATTCAACTACAACTGCATTCTCCTCCTTTTTAGCATGAAATGATACCAATTTTACCGGCAGTTGGGCGCAGTGGGAGGCGGTCACGCGCTCCGTCGTAGTTCCAGAACAGCCATTTGCATCCGAAACAGTGACCTGGTAGTCGCCAGGCCGATCGATTACCGGATTCCCTGTATTTGCTCCCGACACAATGTTGCCACCGTTCAATGCCAACCAATTATACGTTTCATTTCCCGAAGAGCCGGATGTGGTTACAGATAATGATACCGGATTTCCACACGTAACTGAAATGTCGGGTACGAGCGGTGCGCGGACCGTAATGGTCACTGGACGGGGATCTGAGAGTAACGTGCAGCCTGCCCACCTTTCCCGAACGTAAAAAGTTGTGGTAGTAGTTACAAATGGCGTCGTAAACGTACTCGTATAAGGAATTCCGGTACGATTGTCATCCGTTTGCAAGACTGTTGTGCCATCGGGACCGTACCAAATGACATCGATTGGCGTCGAACCCAGTGCGTTATACGTTCCCGTGAAAGTAGCGCTTCCTCCCGGAGAACAAACTGCCTGGTTAGCACTCACCACAACCGGGCCATTTTTGACCGACACGTCATAGATAAACGTGCGCTTATTGAGAGCAACACCGATTCCAAGATAGGAAATCCGCACGGAACGCGCGCCCGAGAGACTGGTTACCGGTATTGCGATCCTGGCCAACGAATTGGCGCCCGCAGTAATGATAAAAGAAAGATTTGCAGCCGTTACGGGTGTACTCGCCGAACCGGTACCGTTGAGTCCGGAATAGGGAGTGAAAGTAGTCCCGCCTAATGATCCCCAGTCAAGTATATTCGCGGTAGGCACGCCAAAAAGGACAATAATGGAATCGCCTGGATTCGCTGAATCATCAAAATTCACATTCAATGTGGCGACCCCGACACCGTTGACAGTCAAGGTCGCTGCGGTAGTCGCGTCACCGTCATTTTGGTCGTAAGCGGCGGCGGGATTCGTAATGGAAGAGAGCAGTGGAATGGTGGTGGTAGTGTTTCCTGTTGCCTGAATGCATTGCCCTGCTAGGTCCAGGGTTAGCAGTAAAAAAAAGAAGAGTGACAATTGAATTTTGGAGATCTTTCCCATGTTCGTTTGCGATAAAATGTAACAAATTTTATCACAAACCTATCCTGCCTGTAACTTCACCTCTATAATATCTGATCGATATTAACAAGTATATGAATGACCCTTGTAGTTGAATTACGAAGCCGGATCACAGGCGGCTACGACACAGATTTACTCACTGTTCCGGAAGCGAAACCGTGACGTGCCACATATCTCCCGAGTTAGTCACCTCGTCGCTACCCCAAATCCCGGGGCCTCCATCCGAGCGCCTTGTAGCAAATGGTTGAACGGAATCAAATCGCCCTGCAAGTAACTGGCTTGCAGGGCGATTTGATGAAGGGTATATCAGGATCGGTGTTAGCGAGATTGAACGTGCAGTTATGCAGCAACTACGACGTCGGGAACTGGCTTTCGTCCATGTAAGCAAACTCCCACTGATGACCGTCCAGATCGGCAAAGCTGTGCTGATACATCCAGCCATGGTCTGCCGGCTCATTGTAAATAGTAGCGCCCAATTCTTTCGCCTTCGCTATGATCTGCTGCACTTCGTCCCGGGAACTGGCGTCAAGCGCGATTAGCACTTCGGTTTTTTCGTGTGCATTGGAAATCGGTTTTTTAGTAAAAGTCCCAAAATACGGTTCTACCAACATCATCGCATAAATAGCGTCGCTGATCACCATGCAGGCGGCATTTTCGTCCGAGAATTGCGGATTAAACGTAAAACCAAGGCCTTCGAAGAATGCTTTTGACCTGTTGAGGTCACTCACCGGAAGATTGACAAAAATTTTAGTCGCCATTTGTTTTTTCTTTTAAGTGGTTATTGAATAAATATCATTGCAAAGAAAAGCTCCCCTGCTGAGTTCGGGCTGGTTAAAAGCTTGGGTATACTGGTGAATTCTATTTCTCCCCGCGTTTCCTGAAAGCCAGAGGCGACATTCCTTCGTGCTTTTTAAAGAAATTGCCAAAATTGGCAGGGTCCGAAAAGCCAAGTTGGTATGCTATTTCAGCGATATCGATATGGGTGTACAGCAACAATGATTTTGCTTCGGTCAACAACCGGGCGGCTATATAAGAAAGCGCATTTTTGCCCGAAACGGCCTTGACAGATTGAGAAAGATGATTCGGGGTCACCGAGAGCAGGTCGGCATATTCCTTTACTGTTCTTTTGTCGATATAGTGGTTGTTCACTAATTGAAGGTATTTATTCAAAAGCAATTGCTGGGGCGTTGCAAACCGTGCTATTTTCCTTCTTTCTGCCACAAATGCCTTCATGTAATAAAGCAATGCAAGTAGCCTTGCCCGGGCTTCCATATGTGATTCAACGCCGGATCGGTCATAGGCCGTAAGTACGTCTTCGAAATGCGGCGCCAGCTCCTGAAAGGTCGCCTGGTCCAGTTTGAAGAGGTTGGTGTATAACCGGTTGAAGAAAGGAAATTCTTCATGAAAATCAGGCTTGAAAAACGAAAAGCACTCAGCTTTAAAATAGATTACATATCCTTCCAATGTTTCATCGTGAGAAAAACTATATACCAAATCGGGAGAATGGAAAACCAGGTACGACTCCGGATTCATAATTGTTTTGTCGCCATAATTGATTTGTGCGTTGCCCGAATTGACAAAGAGCGCAAAAAAATAAAATGACCTTTTGAAAGGAGGCTTGTAAATCTCTGCCGGGTGTTCCAGTTTTCTCAGCCTTAAACAATAGAAGAGCGGATTGGTTGTTCGCCCGGTCGACGGGATCGATTCCAGAAAGGCATTGATGTCTGTGTAATAAGGAATTGCTATTTTCTCTTTATCCATCGGAATCACATTCAGGTATCCTGATCACTTTGATGCTTCTGCTCCTGGAATTCCAAATATAGTACACAATCGGGAAGCGAAAGGAAAATGCAAACCTAATTGCGCCTATCTTAGTGCTGAGATGCATACCTATCAATAACAATTTATCACATGAGTACAAATGCAAATGCTGCCGCACCGGCAGTACCGATTTCAAAAGCTTTGGTATCCAACGGGTTCCTGTTCATTTCCGGTCAGATCGGCTCCGCCGGTGGACAGCTGGTGACTACGTCCTTCCAGGACGAGGTCAGGCAGGTGTTTACGAATATCGAAACGATACTCCATGAGCACAGTCTGACTTTCAGCCACATTGTCAGCGTCACGGTATATCTGACCGATATGAGGTATTTCGACGAACTGAATGCAGTGTACCAGGCCTATTTCACCGACCGCTATCCAACCCGCACCTGTATAGCCGTAGCAGGTTTGCCAAAGCAAGCGAGGGTCGAGTTAACTACGATTGCGAGTTTAGAGCTAAAAGCCAGCTAGAAGAAAAGCAAGCCAGTTTGATGAAAAATCAAACAATAAAAGGAAAGGGCAACCAGCCCAGCAAGTTGCCCTTTCCTTATTACCTACGCGGGTCGCCCTACGCGGGTCGCCCTACGCGGGTCGCCCTTTAATCCCCTTCCTCTGAACTTTGCGGCCATAGGCCAGGTGGAGTGAGTCTTGCTACTGATTTGAATGCCGGAGTGTGTCGAGTTGATAAGTGTGGTACAATATCTTGCATTTACGTTTTTTGCAAAGCACTACTTGCTGCGCTCCATCGCCCCGTAAATTACATCGCAGAGCCTGTAAAATATCCGGGAAGTTCCCGCCGGATTTCCATAAATTGCCTTTTTAACCAAACACCCTTTCCGCATGACACATGCTACCTCCAACCCGAAGATCCACGAAGGCCGCAATTTGAAACGTTTTCGCGAAATGCTCGGTATCAAGCAAGACGCGCTTGCATTTGAGCTCGGCGAAGACTGGAATCAGCAGAGAATCTCCACCCTCGAACAAAAGGAAAAGATCGACTCTGAGATTTTGGAACAGGTTGCGGCGATTCTTAAGATCCCGGCTGAGGCGATCCGAAATTTTGATGAGGAGAAGGCTGTGAATATTATTTCAAATACATTCAATGGTAATTCGGCAGCAAATGCTGTATATCACAACCCTGTTTATCATCCAATTGATAAATTGATGCAGCTTCATGAGGAGAAGATTGCTTTGTATGAGCGGATGTTGAAGGAGAAGGATGAGATGATGGGGCGGTTGGAGCGGTTGATTGGGGGGAGGTAGGGTTTGGAGCCTAAAATCTGTATAGCAGCACCAGCCGCAATAGTGATCCATAGTAAGTGCACAAGCAATTGAAACAAATTCCTAGATGACAAGGTACAAGAAACAATTCCTTAGTAATCTCAATTTCGATACCTGGCTCAGAAATCACTCTAATGACCATTATGCAAAATGGTGTCGAGAACTTTACCCCTACTCGATATTCAATTTAATCGACTTCTCAGAACATGCGCTTCACAAAAAGCAAAGGTTATGGTATAACTTCATTACATATCGGGCTGAAATTCTATGTATTGAAATGCAAGAAAATGGAAGGTTTTGTAGTGAATTTTCTCTGAATTACAATAATGTCTCAAAAGGTATTGGTTGGAACAACAGACTATGGAATGAAACATTTAAAATCATATATACCGATAAATTTGAATTTATAACTGTATTTACTTCCAAGAATGATCCATCCAAGATTATTGTATCCAATTTCATGAAGGGAAAATTCTTAGCTATTGAGAAAAATAAATCAAAACCTCTATCAGATTTATTGTTTCGAACCCTTATTGCTCATATGTGCAAAGAGAAATTTATAGGAGGTACGCATGCGAGAACTTATGACATATTAAATTCTGGTCACCGAAAATTGCCAAGTCACCCCGAGATCGACATAAGATACATAAGCTATACACCTATATATTCCATGGAGAGAGAGTTATGGATAGCATACTCTTTCAGTGAAGAGAGAGCTCATAGAGAGGCGATTGCAATAGCGAATCAGTGTAACGAACTGATTGTAGTTTACATTAAGCCAACCTATACTAGGCACCACAGATGCAAATTTGAAAACACGCAAGTAGTTTCAGCGTTTGAATTTTGGTCATCTCTTAATATTAACTTGCGTAGTAAATACGACAAACAAATAAGGTTTTTACAAAATCATTTAAATTCGGATACACCCATAGATTTAATCCTCCTACGAAAACAAATAGACGACCCCGAAACAAATGCAGTAGAAATTTCAAAGCCAGATTTGCTCGAAGCATTTAGCGTAATGAAAATACCGCCAGGAAGCGAAAAAGATATTTTTTATAAGTTAGCCGCTTTTAATTTAATTAATTATTGGGCTTCTAAACAGCGTAAAAAAGATGTAATAGAAAATGAGCAGGACGATTTGTTTAGAAACATTTACTATTTTAAGGGGTATCTCTCAAATTTTGTTACCGACTTAATTAAGCAAAGGAGGCTGCATATTAAGATTTACATAAATATGAATTTGTTGTTGATTGAGGTGAATAAATTCCAATTCAGCTTTCATAATGTACCCAAAAATAACGTAATTGATGAGTATGAGAAGAGCGAAGATAATATTGAAATAGAATGGTGTGGAAAGCGGCTTCAACCTGTTGCAAGTTTAATTTTCAAACTCTCAAAAGCATTAAATACAAAGCCGTAAAGGGCAATAAAATGTATCAATAGTTCGAGTTGGATAATAATATTAAGTAATGAACTCAGAATTTGTACCCAACCCTAACCCCAATCAACTCCACCCCTAGCGCCTCCTCAATCCGCACGATCGTCTCGATCGTAAAATTACAAATCCCCCAGAGCACACAGTTGACAGCCAATCCCGATCAAATTTTTGCAAGCGCCACTTGCATAAATTCGGTGTATCATCAAGCCCGAATAGTATCCTCCTGCTCAATCAATTTCTTGATAGTCGCCATCGGTAGAAACATTCGCCCACTACCCGGGAGGTCGATAAAGTCGTGTTTATTATAAAAACTTTTTGCAGCGTCATCCAAAGGATCGACTATCACTGCCATTGAAGCAACAACCTCAGAATGTGTTAAGGCTTTTTTTAATGCCACATACAGCAGTGAAGAGCCAAGTCCCTGGCCTTTCACAGTAATATCAAGCGCCAATCTTCCCAGTAATGTTGCGGGAAAGTCTACGTAGCCTTTCGGCAACTTAGCAAGTATAACTTCTGGTAAATCTTCCCGAGGAATAGAGGCTGCCGAAAGAGTAAAGTACCCTTTAACTATTTTTTCACTATCCTCCAAAACGTAACAAACTGCTAACGCTCGCTTTACATCTTGCTTTGCTTGTTTTTTAATGTAATCGTCTAATGATTCTCTCTCACATTTGAAGTTTTCTTTTTTGTGGCCATTGTCAAGTACATTGATGCTAAATTCCATTTATTTTATGGTTTAAGGCCGATAGCTGGGCTTTCTTAAGACCTTCCCCGGGAGCCGGTGGATTCAAAATAGCATTCACAAAAATGTTCTTGTCTTCAATCGTTTTCAGAATCTTCTCATTATCCATGATAATTTTACTAGCCTCTGTGTTAACGCAATAAACAATGAACTCTGACAGGCTTTTGAAGCCCCGAAGTGAGGAAGCATACTTGATCAGCTCCTTTTGTTCTTTGCTGATCCGAACATCGATGCGGTCATTGATTATAGTTGCCATGTGTTGTTGTGCTGTTGTGTCGTCGTAACCGACGATATCCTGAATATGGCTATAAATGTACGTAAAATACACGTACCAGAAACCTTAGCTAGTAAGATTTCTGCATCAAACTCACCCGTTATAACCCGGGTCAAATTCCACGATCCATTCGATACCATATTTGTCCCTGAACATTCCGGCGTAGGTCCCCCAGGGGCTGTCGCCCATCGGCCCCTCGATATTTCCGCCTGCCGATAGTCCGTTGAAAAGTTGGTCTGCTTCTTCACGACTTTCTGCACTGATTGAAATTTTGGACCTGTTTTCGTTTTCATTTACCCGTCCCATAAATTCCGGAACATCATTGGCTATTAACACATTATGCTTGCCTATTGGCAAAACAATGGTCATGATTTTATTCGCCTCGCTTTCCGGTATCGGAAATTCATCGCTTGACAGGTCTTTGAAACGAATGATCTTCGTAAAATCTCCGCCAAACACTGATTTATAGAAATTGAACGCTTCCTCAGCATTTCCATTGAAGTTGATCCAGGGATTGATTGCTCTCATCACTTAATTTTTTAGGTTCTGAATTGAAGGACATCGGATGCTCCGAAATACAAAGATGAAATTTAGTCCGGTATTTAAACCTGTGTAAATGCGACAATTAAGCGGGTGAATACCGCCAAAATTGAGCTGTTGTGCCCACATTATCCGCCTGATAATACATGAAAACATACTTTGGCGGCCTCGTCCGGGGCTTTATAATGTTTCCGAAAGTATTCCTAAAATTGCCCCTTTCTAATATTCGCAATTTGCGTGTCCATTCGCTGTTTCCAACCTGGGCCATTTCTTCGGTCGAGATATGGCGCTGTAAGTTTTTCGTATTCTGATTGAGCTCTTAACAATGGGGCTGTCATCATACATCCGATATTCCGGCTTTCAAGACCGTACGATCTCCTAAGGCTGTCGATTTTAGCTATTTGCGCTCGGTCTGCTGAATCCAATACTATTGGAAAGCCGAAAGTTTCGTACACGATCAGCCCATTTTTGATGTCAGATACAGCCTTGATTTTATATTCAGACAACAATTCTTCGTATTCTCTTTTGGCACTAAGAACCGCCAACGCCGCGTAATACAAAATGAGAAGGAGAAATGCCGTATTAAAGGCAATATTGATTTTCAGAAAACGGCTCGTATATGGAATCTTATTAGGTTTTATACCAGCAAAAAAAGCCGAAAGCAGCGCACCTCCCGATAATATGCCCAACAAAGTAAGCCACTCGAAACTAGCCAGAGAGTCCATTAAATTGACATACACTTCGTAGTTGATGTAATAATCTGGGGCCACAACAGCGATCAACAGCACTGCCAGGATGACTACATTTATAATCAGCAATTTTTTCACCGGGAGGAAATTTTGAAAGTCATTCCAAAATAAGAACTTACTACTAAATGTCCAACAAGATTACCGGTCACTGCCAACGGGGAACATACACAAATCCGGAACAGGCAGCGGAAATCAGTCCGCCCCGGAGTCGTTTAACCTGATCAATGATTTTATACAATTTACTGCTATCGCTCAGTCCGACTTTTGTATGAAAGATCACAGGTATGAAACCATCGCTTATAAGTTGGCCTGTTGCCGGGTTGCTGATGTTAGCACCGGCATTGGTCAATTCACAAGAGGGCCCACAGACATTTATCAAATCAAAGAACAAAGTCACAATGAATGCATCACAGCAACTTCTACACGAAACAGATTCTCCCCTGCCGAAAAAGTTTCAACTAATTAATGGGCTCAAAATGGCCTATGTGGATGCAGGTAAAGGCGATCCGATCATCTTTCTTCACGGAAACCCTGCGTCCAGCTACATCTGGCGGAATATTATACCCCACGTCACGGAGTTAGGCCGCTGTATCGCACCCGACCTGATGGGTATGGGCGACTCCGACCATTTCACAGACAAAGCAGCCTATACATTTGCAAATAATGAAAAATACCTGGACGAACTTTTCAGCAGCCTGGGCATTCAAAAGAATATCGTTTTCGTGGTACACGACTGGGGCTCCGTACTCGCTTTCGACTGGGCAAGAAAGCATCCCGGTGCAGTGAAGGGCATTGTGTACATGGAAGCCATCACAAAACCACGCTCGTGGGATGAGGTGCCCGGGGTGGCGCGGGAAACTTTTCAAAAACTTCGCACCCAAGAAGGTGAGCAAATGGTACTTATCGGAAATTCTTTCATTGAGTTCAATTTGCCCAAAACGATTTTACGCTCTTTGTCGCCGGAAGAAATGGCAGAATACCGGCGTCCATTTACCGAGCCTGGCGAAGGCAGGCGCGCCATGCTCAGCTGGGCACGGCAGTTGCCGCTGGGTGGCGAACCGGCCGATATCGTCAGTGTCGTAAATGATAACAGTAGCTGGTTAAGCGAAACAAACATTCCCAAACTATTTATCGAGGCGGCACCCGGGACTTTGGCCGAAGCAGAGAAAGAGGCATGCAAACGCTGGCCCAACCAGGACCACATTGTTGTAAACGGGCATCATAATCTGCAAGAGGATTCTGCAACTGAAATTGGCGCAGCGATTGCCTGGTGGTTGCGGAAAATCAGGTAAAATGGTAGATTCACTCCTTATTCTATGCAAACATTCGAACCGGCTCCCTGTTTAAGCCCTTATGTGAAAGCATTTGTGGTAATTGAAAGCAGCGACACCCAAATAAACCGGTTGTTGCCGGATACTTGTGTGGTTGCAGCAATCCGTTTAAATGGGGACGTGCTATTTAAAGAGGACTCCGGGGATATCCGTCTTCCCATGTGGTCTTTATCGGGTCTGAGAAAGTCGTACAGCATCGTTGAATATGGAAAAAACAGTGCTAATATTCTTGTTCAATTCAGGGAGGGCGGCGCAGCGGCTTTTTTCAATTTGCCTGTCCATGAACTATTCGGATTAAATGTTAGTCTGGATAATTTCTTCAAACCGTCTGAACTGGCCGTATTAGAAGAGCAGTTGCAGCATGTTGTATCTATTGAACAAAAAGTAGGCATCGTGCAGCAGTTCTTTATGGCAAGAATCAGTTACCAAAAGGCTGATCTTCTCATTGCCGACTCGGTCAAGAAAATAAAGGCTGCAAACGGGCTGATTAACGTGAGGAACTTGTCCGACAGCCTGTATATCAGTCTGGATGCATTCGAAAAGAGATTTAGAAAAAGTGTGGGTACCACGCCAAAACGGTTTGCCGATATAGTCCGTATGCAAGCACTGATCACGCAGGTAGAGGCAACCGGTACACTACTCGAACCGGCGCTGGATGCAGGTTTTTTTGATCAGTCACACTTTATCCGGGATTTCAAAAAATTCACCGGCCTCACCCCCAAAGAACTTCTGAGCGGATTTTCGCGGTAGAAGTCAAAAAGGAAATCTTACCCCGAAAGTTAGCTGTCGTGGCCTCACTTGAAAACTGCTTTCCGCTATTGTAAACGCGGTATTTACGATTGAAAGGTAGTTTTTGGCGTTCGTGAGGTTTGTCCCTTTGATTTCAAGATCGATCTTCCTTTTTCCAAAAGTGTAACGGTACCGCAGGTTCAGGTAAAACTGGTTTTGACGTACTCCTCCCCGGGTTACATATTGCTCTGTGTCTAGTCGCAAGGCATGTGCATCATCCGGATAAATGTCGATTCCTAACTGCAATTGTGAAATTCCCGACGTTTTTTTGCGCTGCTCTGCCAGGCCATTTTGAAAAAAATTGGCAGTTCCCGCAAGTTCGATACCAAGATAAGTGGTAAATAATGTTGATGCAGATAAACCCACCCGGTAATTCCAGTTGCGGACCTGAACTTCGCGACCAGTTACAATCTGTTCGGATCGCGTAAATCCGAAGTCGCTGTTTAATTTGAATGAAGTTTTGATGCCGCCAAAGTACTTCCCAACGCCCAAGTGAAAATTCTCTGAAAGCTGGATGTTGTTGTTCAAAACATAAGTAAGTTGGGAAGCACCAGTTGAATCGATACCGGTACGGTATTGCAGGTTGTTATTGATCCGCAGCACCGAACCGGCCAGATTAAAGAAGACCAGCGAAAGCGGGTTTTTATAATTAATCCCAATTCTCCCCATGAGGATCCGGTTGACCGGAATGGCTCCGTTGGTCTTTTGTAAGTTTCTGTACGACCTCAAAAGGAAGCCACTATACAGCTGTGGCGGGTTTCCGAAGTCATATGAATAGCTCGCACCTGATGTGAAATCAATGTAATCTGTGGCTTGGTACCTTGTTGTTACCGAAGGCTCGAATGCCAGTCGTGATTGCTTTTGACGATCATCTCCGATGAAATTCGTTAAGCTGAATGCATGCATCCTCAACGGTAGGTTCAGTTCTAGCTGCCATTTTTTAGACTCATAATAGCTGCCTAGTTGTGCAAACGAAGTCAAATGTGCATACTTCAAATCGTTCTGGAATGCATTGCTGTGAGTCTGCGTGCTATCGTTGGCCGCAGTCTTTATAGCACTTTCGAACAGATGATTTTGGAAGTTCAAACCGATTGCCGGCGTGACAGACACTTTTGAAAATTGCCGCGTAAAGCTGACGGAGTTTCTGGTATCAAATTCAGCAGTAAATACGTTTTGAGAGATGGATTGGAAACTTTTTCCGGCATTGAATATTTCGAAAAAAACGCCCGGGCGGACGAGCAGCGCCTCCGGCCGCCGATTGTATGCCATTTGCGAATGGATATTCAATAGCTGCTTGCCCACATTTTTGATCATCGTAAGGTTGTTCTGGAGCTGAGTTTGTTCGGTCGTTAAATTCTGGTCCGTTGGGAGCAGATTCCTGCTCAGCCTGCCGGATCCGTCCAGTTGTCCGAACTGTGCACCAGCGTTATTCTTCAGAAAAATTCGCTCTGTATTTTTTTCGACTACCAAATTAGCATGCAAAGCCTTCGAATGAAATCGGTTCGAGATCCGCTCATCAATTTCGACAACTCCGCCGGGAGTTAGCAACCTCGTGTAGTTCCTTCCGGCTTGTTCCTGCGTCTCGTCCCGTATTCCAAGCCCAAGTTTCAGTTCGGTTTGGCTCCTGGTTTTTTTGATCAAATTTAAGGAGGCCAGGTGCGATCTGTTGTCGAGCCACCGGTCGGTGCTGATATTTGGAGTATTCAACGATTGAATGCTGAGTACGGGAGCTGGAATCGGTGACGATTTGGTCAGTGCATCCAGTTGCCTCGAAAGGTCCGTCCCGACATTGTTGCTCTGCACGCTCGCAATCAACTGGAAACTTTTATTGAATATCATGGGCGTGATATTCACATCCCACAACGCCGGACTCAGCCCCACACCCGCTTTCGCGCTTCCCGTTGTCGTAATTTTTTTCAGCTGAATGTTCAGTGAAGCTTTCTCCGAAAATACTTTTGATTTCAAAATTTTGATCGGCTGATCATTCTCTATCACCTGCACTTTCCTTACCGCGTCGGCCGGTAGGTTTTCATTGGCAAGATTGTATCTGCCTTCCAACAGGTCCAGGCCGTTGATGTAGTATTTCTCTATTGGGTTTCCCTGATAGAGGATCTGGCCGTTTGGCTTTACCTCAATACCGGGCATGCGTTTGATGACGTCCGCAATTGTCCGGTCACCTTCTGCCTGGAATGCGCTGACCTGGTAATCGATCGTATCTTTCCGCAAAATAACGGGCGGTGCCTTCACCGTAAGTTCCTGCAGTTTCAATGCGCTTTCCTTCAAAACCAATTGTGTGGACTGTGTTCTGTTGGGGAGCGCAAACAGTCCGGCTTCGAATCCCAGCCGCGTCGCCTTGATCGTCAGCGAGTCGACCGATAGCGCTGCTTTCAGCGTAAAACTTCCGTCATCCCCACTGAAAGTGAAGGCTGATATTGTATTGCTTTTGTTAACGATAGCGATGTTCGCGTTCGGAATCGCCCTGCCGCGCTCATCCATCACCTTGCCCGATATCGTTGTTTGGGCGTAGGCATGGAAGCAGCCGATCTGAATGAGCAAAATCAGGGCTGAGATGATTTGCTTAGCTAATCCGACCTTCAATTCGTAAAAAACTCAATTGGGTTGTTGTTGGACTTTTGCTTTTGCTGCACTCGCTGGACTATTTCGCTTCGGCCTGATGTGAAAACAACGCCGGATTGTTCCGCTACGCCGATCGGGTTCGCCCGATATTCCTGCTGCTTTTTAAAAAATGTTCGCTTATCGGTTTTGACAGTTTTGGGCGTCTGATCATAAACGTCGCGCCGCGATTGCTTCAAACCATCTAAAACAAATTCGTATTGCTTTTTTGAATCGGCGAGGCGAACTATCAGGCCGGGTAATCCGCAAAACTTGTACGGACCTTCACTGACCGGCACGGTCTCGGTAAACCAGGCCTCCCATATCCTACCCCCAAATTCCGTAGTGGCCCGTTGGGCGGGGTAACCCGAAACTGTCGCTGTGTCTTGTGTCAGAACCCATTGCAAATGGCCCGGGACTTCGGTGTATGAAAAGTAATTATGATAGATTCGGTCTACTGTATGGGTCACATTGCAGCCGTGTTTCACAATGCTGAAATCGAAGTCGGTTGGATGTTGCCGAAGAAATGACATCAGATTTCGGCGATTTTCAGCAGCATCAGCTGCTGAGATTGCCGAATCCTGCAAATACCTGTTTTTACTCTTGAAAAGCGACTGCTCCTGTTTGATAAATAAAAAAAACGATTCCGTTTTGGAAACGGCGCTTGTACTATCGGGAAAAAATGTCAGCTGGAAAATGCAGGTGATATCGTAGGAAACAGGCGCGAACGCCTTATCCTGGCCCATTGTAAAGCGGCATGCCAACATCAGCATTGCTACACAAGCGAATCGAATCATATCACCTAATGTATGTTTTAAATATGAATATATTGTAATTTACTAATAGTACCTCATTGTCGGAAGTATTTCGGAGGATCAGCGTGCAAAAAATAGAAAGCAGATTCAGTTAGTACGAGAAGGCCATGAAATAAACTTGAAGCCCAAGGCTATTATATATCCAATTTCCTGTCGCCGGAAGCTAAAAAGTAACGGGATACAATGCCAAAAGTAAACCTGCTCAAGCAAAAATTACCAGCAGTTTCCCGCCGGTAATTTGCAGCTTAAACAACGTTGAGTATATGCCTTTTCGGACCGGTCAATGCCTGATTGAGACCTTGCAGGATTGTGTTGATCCGTCCTTTTGAGTTACCACGGCCATGTAAACGCCACCTGGGAATCCCGAAACATCGATTACTTCCGAACCAGGACTTTTGGACACGTACGCAACGTGTCCGTCCAGGCTGTAAAGTGTGATTTCCTTAATATTGGTAAGTGATATTCCCTTGATCGTGATGTTGTTTACTGCAGGGTTTGGGTAAACTGACAGTTTGAAAATGTGATCAAAGCGCAAATCCCTGATTGTGCTGTATGTGAAACTTCCATCTAAGTCCAGCATCCTGAGGCGATAAAAATTGCTGCCGTTTTCGGGATTCAGATGCGTGTAGGAATAATCCGTCGACGATGCGCTGGTTCCGGAGGCTGCGATCCGGCTTATTAAATTCCAGGTCTTTCCATTGGTGCTATGTTGCAGCTCAAAAGCAGCGCTGTTCACTTCGGAGCTGGTCTGCCAGGTCAGAAACGCACTGTTTTCCTGCCTGGTTGCTTCAAATAAAGTGAGCGTTACAGGCAGGGCACCTTCCGACTGTCCGGAGATAAAAAATCCACTAAATTCGGTGGCAGCAAATTTAACGGCGTAAATATTCCCGTTATCCAAAGTGGTAACTTCCACATCATCAATAACTTCCATTTCCCCCGAGTAGCTATCCGGTAACCCTGTCGGACTCGTTCCATGAAAGGCCACTACTTTCAACTTCGCCGGCAAGCTCGCATTATGGGCGTTTCCGTAAGCGTCGTTATAGTCGTCGAATTCCTGTTTTGTAAAAAACAAAGTCACATTAAATGCCGACTCACCCGAAAATACCTGCACCGGTGTAATGTCGACGTACCGTTTTACAAACACCTTGTGCGCTGCTGTTAAAGTAGGTGTGCCCGCTATGTGGGTAGTCACAGCAATATTGGCAACGATAGGTTCTTCACTGGTCGGTTCCAGCACCGCGAGTGTCTGGCAGTCTTTTGTAAATGCGGTCACACCTGCAAATACGAACATGGAAACAGACTGATCATCCGAGGGCAGTCCGGCAGGTAACGGCAGCGCCTGAAATTCGTAGGCGCCCATGTCTATGCTCTTATTGAAGAACCGGGCATTCCCATCCAGATCGTCTTCCGCAGGAAATGATGTATCGGCAAATCCATGATTAATAGCAGGTGAACAGGATTTCAACCTGAAATCGTTGCCCTCCGGGTTGACAAACTGCGGGTCGGTACCGCCATCCAGGACACCAAGATTCTCATCGGCAGGCAGCCCCTGCATAATGCTGGTCACGACGGAGTATTCGGCATTCAGCTTAAAGAAACCGGTGTTGTTCCCGGAGACTATTGTATTTGAGATATTCATTCCCCCGGGCGCAACCAACGCCAGTCCGCCGCCCGCCGGTGCCGTGTTTTTAGTGATCGTTGTGTTCATTACATACAGATTTTCTGCCGCATTGGATATCCCGCCGCCAACTTCCGTGGCCGTATTTCCGTTAAAAAGGCAGTTAATAAGCCGCGACTCTGAATAGGACTCGGCATGGTAAAGTCCGCCACCGCTCCCATTCAATGCCTTGTTCATGCTGAAAATCGTGTTGATGATCTGCACTGAGCCTCCTTCCACATAAAGTCCGCCACCGTTGATTTGCGCCTCATTCTCAAGAAAAGCACAATTGCTGATCGTTAGCCCCACATGGTCCAGGTACATTCCCCCGCCACTCGATGCCTTGCCCCCTTTGATCGTAAAGCCATCGAGAATGTCGTCAGTGTCAAGATTGCTAAAAAAATTATAAATTACAGGCGCTTCATTTCCTTTCAAGATCGTCGCACCAGGAACATTTCCGCGCGGAACAGGCATTGGCCGTTCGTCGGGCGAGGATTCATCCCCATTAAATCCGCCATAGAATTTAACACCGTGAATCAGCGAAAACGACTCACCTGTTCCCGGCTGGTATTCTCCTTTTGCCACCCAGATCTCGTCATCCGGAGAAGCGGCATTGAGTGCCTCCTGCAAAGTCGGGAAAGCCGCTTCCCAGCTCAGCCCATCAGGATTTTCCGCTGTGCTTGCTGCATTCACACGCCATTTGACGGCTGGTACCACCTCGAAAACACCCAGATCAATCCGCCCGTTTCGTGACCGTTCCTGCGCTGACATATCCGTCTGAACAAGCTCGTAGCCGGTGGGAAAGTCACTCAAATCGGTCGCAGGATCGCCCTTATTAATGGCTGGGCTCGTGTTTCTTTGCGTGTAATTCCGGTCAAATGTATTTTCAAACTGCGGATCAGCATCAATGATATTAGTTCCGCCTGCAAATCCACCCTGGATCAGTGAATAGGAAACGACAGGCGTTCCGTCGGAGGTGCCCACACTATTGATACTACTGAAACCATTAGTGGCCGCAGGATCATAATTGTTCCAGATGATAGCATTTCTGATCACCGGGGAAGCGCTTCCTGTATTGCCGATCGCCCCACCGCTACCCGCTGTATTGCTGCCATTTACTGTGTTTTCGGTAATGGTGCAGTTGGTCAGTACCGGTGACGAACTTTCATTGAAGATCGCACCGCCCGCACCGGAGTTCGATCCTTTTGCCTCATTGAGATAAAAAAGACATTGTGTAATGTTCGGACCGGAGTTAAGGTTATAAATCGCCCCGCCTTTTCCAAGTTCCTTGTTGGGATCGGTTTTGTTATTAAGAAAAACACAATTCGTAATCACCGGGGAAGAATTGACATTGTACATTCCTCCTCCAAAACTGGTATTGCCGTCGGAAAAACCGTTGCCTTCTGAAATGTAAAATCCTTCCAGACGCGCCGTGTTGTCAATGTTATTGTTAAAAATCACCGTATTCCCGCGTCCCTTCAGCACCGTGCGGTACTCCACAATATTCCGGTAGTCCAGCCGCGACTCTTCATCGCCATAAAATCCACCGAAAAGCTTCACCCCATTCACCATTTCAAAATAACCTCCATTCGTCTCCGGCTGGTATTCCCCGCTGGCAACCCAGATTTCTTTTACCTCTGGCTTATTCCTGGCTGCGTCCAAAGCATAGTGAAGCTGACCCAACGCGTTATTCCAGCTGCCGCCGTTACCCGGCGTCGAGACATTTTTATTAACAAACAGCACGCCATCACCATTTGGTGTCGCCTCAGCTGCCGGGTCGTACGAGCTCACCGTTCCGTTTATGACGAGATCATCGATATGCGAGTAGTTTTGATAACGCGTATCGGTATTGGTCACGGCAAATTTGATCGTGATGGTATTTCGCAGGTTAGAAACCGTTTGGGTGCGGGTAGCGTTCAGCAGGCTACTGTTGGCTGGGATTGACGCGCCATAATTCACATCGTTGATCTTGATCTGGAAACTGCCATTGTCGGCGGAAAGCTTTTTGAATGAAATGCTGGTAATCTCCGCCTGGTAGCGCTCATCCATTTTCAGCGTAAGGATGTAGGTGTGGTTATGGCCGAGGATTGCTGCCCCGTAATTCGTCGAACCTCCTGAAGTAATGCCCCTGAAATAAAGTGATCCGCCGGTTGAGGACCAGGATGCATCCATTTTATCCGAAATAGTCTCCGGTGTATTCAGGTTCTGGTCATTGAAATTATTACGGTAAAGCTGCGCGGATGCCTGCCGGGATGCCAGGAAACCGAGTGCGAGGATCAGTACTAAGCATTTAAAGATTGAAAAAAAAGTTGGTAGAGATTTTGTTCGCATGGTTCAGGTCGGTTTGTATGAGATCGATGGTTCGCATTTATTCCCGACAATATTCGCCCGTATGCCCCAAACGGATTGCTATTTTTTCGTCAAAAGCTGTTCAAATTTCGTCAGCGACCTTAGCAACATTGACTTTTTCATATTAAATTGTGGATCATACCAATACTCAGCCGACCTCGTTGCCGATCCCGTTGAAAACAGCTCTTTACGTTCTTGCTTTTCTGGTTTCCACACTAACCATTTCCACATTGCCCGGGCAACCGGTTAACTTTCCCAAACCTGAAATTATTTCTGCTGAGCAAGGCCTTCCGCAGGGTTTTATCCCGGGGATTGTCCAGGACTCCCGCGGGCTGATCTGGATCGCCACCCGAAACGGCCTTTGCCGGTACGACGGCCAGCATATCAAAATATTCCGCGCAGGAAACGGTTCGCCGGGCGACGGTTCGCCGGGCGACGGTTCGCCGGGCGACGGTTCGCCGCGTGACGGATCGCCGGGCGACGCTTCGCCGGGCGACGGTTCGCCGCGTGACGGATCGCCGGGCGACGCTTCGCCGGACCACCAGACTTCCCTGAGTTCGCTCGGCCTGGAAAGCATTAAACTGGCGGACGATAAGAAGATATGGGTACTTTCAGATCAGGGCGATATTGACCTGTTTGACCCGATTTCAGAGACAGTCGTCAACTATTCTAAAAAGCCATTCTTTAAAAAAGCCTTTGGAAACCGCTTTATTAAAGCCTTCTATACAGACAGCCAGAACCGTTTATGGCTGGTATTTGACAAGCCAGGATTCGCCTGCATTGATGTAGAAACGAGCCGGATAAGATGGTACCACGACCGTGAAAATGAAACCGACTCGCTGAATACGATCAAAGTACGCGACCTTATTCAGCGTAAAAACGGAAGTGTATGGCTGGCTTCGAAAAACGGGATTTTCAGCATTGATAGAAAAACCGGAAACCTGATCAGGTATTCGTCGTCTGACGCTGATTTTGAAGACATTGAAAAATCGACATATACTTTAAAGGAGCGTCACAATGGTGATTTGCTGCTCATCGCAAAGAATGGTGCTGCGACACTAAGAATTGAAACGGGTAAGGTTGATTTTTTTCCGTTGGCGCCAGACGAAAAAGCGGAATATGACCACTCGATCGTTTCTGACAGCCAGGGTAACGATTACTTTTTTCGCATGAACTCGATCCTGCGTTTTAGTGATCAAGAAGGCGTGCAGGCGTATCCGAAGCTGGAAGGCTTTTCGGAATATAAAGCTATTTACGTGGATCAATCGGATGTGCTATGGGCCGGGACAAATGGACAGGGTGTACGCAAATTTAACCTGCGGGCTGCCTTTTTTGGTGTAAATCAATATCAACACTCTTTCGTCCGCGACCTCCTGTCCGTGTGTCTGAATGCGCCGGAAAACCAGATAGCAAAAATTCCCTTTAATCTTTTCGTTTACAACTTCCGGCATACCTTCGACAAAGACCAAAATCTCTGGTTCAGCAGCGGCACGACCCCACTTTACAAATTCGATTTAAAGAGCCAAGAAATCGAAATCGTCCCTTTCCCGCTTACCATTAAATATAGCGAGCGCTCGGAAAAGGCGATCAGCCTCGCTACCGACCCGGGGGGACGTATCTGGGCTGTATATGATTCACTGGTGTTTTTTTATGAGCATGGAGACTGGCAGCGTTTCAAATATCCCGTCCGGCCGGCCATTGAGTCGGGCATTATGCAGCTCGTAGTCGATGAACAGGCATTATGGATCGCCACAAGTGGAAAAGGTCTCTACCGGGTGGACCGGACAATCGGCAAAATCCAACAATTTCGCTATGATAAAAACAAAGCGAACACGCTGAGCAATGACAATATCTACTGCCTGTTTGCAGATCCCGATGATCCTGAATTGTTATGGATCGGTACATTTGGCGGCGGCTTATGCCGGTTTGACAAACGTACGGGCCTTGTCAGGCGGATCACCAGTGAGGACGGTTTGCCCAACGATGTAGTATATACGGCCATTCCTGATAGGTTAGGGAATATTTGGGCGGCAACCAATCAGGGACTGGCGCAGGTAAACAAAAAGACACTCAAAGTCCGCGTTTACACGCGGGAAGACGGGCTGCTAGCCGATGAATTTAACCGTTTTCATTCATTACGACTTCCCGACGGACGTATCTTTCTCGGCGGAATTGAAGGCATTACGAGCTTCGATCCTGCCAGATCCAATGTCGATGAATTCCGCCCAAAAACCCTGATTACAGCGATTTCGATTAATAATGAGAAGCTCGAAACGGATAAGTTCATGAACCCGGTGACCGCGCTGCAATCATTGGAATTAGACTATTGGAAAAATTTCGTGACGGTCGAATTTGCGGCCATGCAGTTTAACCGCAGTGACAAAATGAAGTACCGGTACCGGTTGGAAGGTTTGGAAAATGACTGGATCGAGACGGAAAACCCGGTCACAAAATACACCGACCTCCGGCCTGGCACCTACTTATTACACCTGAATGCATCCAATACCGAGGGCGTGTGGAGCGATGATATACGGACACTGGAAATCCTGATCAGCCCGCCCTGGTGGCAAAGCTGGTGGGCGTATTTACTGTATGCATTGATCGCTTCTGCATTGATTTACGGGTTGTTGAAAATGTATATAAACCGACTGAAACTGCGTCAATCGTTTATTTTGAACCAAAAAGAATTGGAACTCATCGATAAAGAATCGCAGCAGCTGCGTCAACTCGATGAGATGAAGACACGCTTTTTCTCAAACATTACCCACGAATTCCGCACGCCGCTAACCCTCATACTAGCGCCCGCAGAACAAATGCTGGAAGAAAAACGCCCCGCCGAAGACATGACCCGCCTTGGCCTGATCGACCGGAATGCGCACCAGCTGCTGGGACTGGTGAACCAGCTCTTGGATCTCTCGAAGCTGGAATCGGGTACCATGAAAGTGACCGAGGCGCAGAGTAATCTCCAAGATTTTGTAGCGCAATTGGTTGGTGCATTTCAGGTTACGGCAGAAGCAAAAAAGATCCGGCTGACATTCACTGCAACCGAAACGGCAAATGCGTATTGGTTCGATCATGAAAAACTCGAAAGGATCTTGAACAATCTGCTCTCCAATGCATTGAAATTCACTCCGGAAAATGGACAGGTCTCCGTGCAGCTTACGGGATATTCAGATGGCGTTATGATCAGCGTCAGCGATACCGGAACCGGCATTCCACCGGAAAAGCTGGAACATGTCTTCGAACGTTTTTATCAGGTTGATTCAGAAACAGGTTATCGTGAAGGCACGGGAATCGGGCTGGCGATCGTGAAAGAGTTGGTCGAAATTCAGGGTGGAAATGTGCGCGTAGAGAGCGGGGAAGAAAATTCCGGCGCAAATTTCGTGATAGAGTTACCCTATCGCACAGCTCCACTGGCGAGCGGGAATTCAGTGTCACAACCCACACTTCCGCACGAATATCTGAGTGAACAAGCAACTGAAAACCGGCATTCAGAAATCAAGATCCTGCTTGTCGAAGACCATCTTGAATTGGGCGATTTTGTGGCAAAAAGTCTATCCAAAAACTACCAGTGTTACCGGGCCGGGAATGGCAAGGAAGCGCTGACTTTAATGCAGGATATGATGCCCGATCTGGTAATCAGCGATGTCATGATGCCCGTGATGGACGGTAACACCCTCTGCCGGAAAATCAAATCGGACCTGCTGACAAGCCACATCCCGGTGATCCTGCTGACTGCAAAAAATGCGGTAGCAAGTAAAATGGAAGGCCTGGCCGGCGGCGCAGATGATTATGTGACGAAACCGTTCCACATGCCCGAGCTGGAAATCAGGGTGGGAAATATGCTGGAAAGGCAGCGACGATTCCGGGAAATGCTTCAAAAGCAGTTTACTACCCAGGAAAAAGTTGAGCAAAGCAGTGCCAGCGAAGTTACCGATCCGTTCCTTACACGGTTGTACAACATTCTCGACGCGCAACTTGATAACACGCAATTCGGCGTGAACGAACTGACCCTGGAAATTGGCATGAGTAACAGCAGTCTGAACCGGAAACTGAAAGCATTAACGGACCTTTCGCCAGTGGAGCTGATCCGTAATTACCGTTTGAAAAAAGCGGCAGAATACCTGGCTAACGGTACCGGCGTATCCGAGGCGGCTTATCTGGTCGGTTTCGATAACCTCTCCTATTTCGCCAAATGCTTCCGCGACCTCTTCCAAATGTCACCCCGCGATTTCGCAGCGAAAGTCTGAACGGACAAAAGTTACTTCGTGCAGCGCGCCCTCATATTCCATAAATAAACGAATGCTGCCTGCATGATCCTTTACACCAAGTCTCCAAAAACAGTTTTGGAGTAAAGGGGCATAAATCCGGTTGATATGATACAATCATTTAATTCATGCTCATCCGTTCATGCCGGATCCCCCGGTAGCCGCTTTGCCTGACTACAAAAAGGGAGCCTGCGAGTGGTTGTAAATGGCGCTCTGATTCTGAAAGCCCGTTACCGGCGGTGGTAATGTAAATATCCTCCAAGTTTTCGCCGCCGAAAGTACAGGAGGTAACCAGCGAAACGGGCAATCGGATTTCATCCAGCAACCGGCCGTTAAGAGGATCATACCTTTTCACCTTCCAACCTCCCCACATTGCAATCCATAACTTACCGTCGCTGTCGATGGTCATTCCGTCGGGATAGCCTTCTTCGGGCGGTATCTGTATGATGCTGCGCCTGTTTGCAATGTCGGCGTTTGCGTTGTTGTAATCGTAGGCGACCACTTCCCTAAGGCCTGTGTCGATATAGTAAAACGTCCTGCAATCAGGGCTCCACGCCATGCCGTTCGAGCAGGTTACGTTATCTATTTTAATTGAAACCGAGCGATCCTTATTCAGCAAATACAGTTTACCTGCTTTTAACTGACCTGATACCGACATTGTTCCCGCCCAAAATCGTCCCGCGGGGTCACATTTTCCATCATTGAACCGGTTGCCGGGAAGAGAGGCTTCCGGATCATTGATCGCATACATACTGTCTTTTTCGAGATCAACCATGTAAAATCCATGCTGCAACGCAGCAATGAGCCTCCCATCTGATGCAGGCGCGATTGCTCCGACCATTTGACCAGCATTGAAAACATGGTGTTTTTTGTCTTTTGTAAAAAACTGATGAATCGCTCCCCGCGTGATATCGACCCACAAAATGCATTGCCTGACCTCATCCCAAACCGGCCCTTCCCCCAGCTCACAAAGATGGTCCAGCACAATTTCCGGCAGTTTGACCATGAGAATAAAATTTAGCAAGACACCACATTACTACCTGATAATCAAGCATATTTGATATAAAAAAACAGAACGATCGCGGTAATGAGCGCCCACCAGTAAAATGGATTGCGTATTCCCCGCTGCTGTTCCCGGTCAGCTTTGGGCAGGGTTAAACTTGCCCTGTTCCAGATCAACCCTTCCAGCTCCGCCTCCGGCTTGGGCGTGGTAACCAGACTCACTAAAATGCAGGCTGCCATGCAAGTCCAGAAAACGATTCCCGTGCGGTTCAGAAAAGGCATTTGAGGAAAAACAAATTCAATAATGAGGGACAAAGGAATGGTCATGATACCGGCAGTCAGCGCGCCGGCGTGGGTGGTTCTTTTCCACAAAATACCCAGCAGGAACATGGCTGCAATGCCGGGTGTGAAAAGGCCGTATGCATTCAGCAGATAGAGGAAAACGGGTTTATCAGAATGTGCAAGGAACAATCCGGTACAAAGAATCCCGATCATGATAATGATGGCGCCGGAGATCCTTCCAAATTTCACAGCCTGCTTCTCAGAGGCTTGTTTACTGAAATAGGGAAGATAAATATCCATTGTCAGAATCGTAGTGCACGAATTGATAGCCCCGGAAAGATGCGACATCACTGCTGCGATCAGCCCCGCCATCACCAGCCCGACCAATCCGGACGGAAGCAGATTCTGCACCAGTGTAGGAAAAAGAAGATCGGGTTTTTCCAGGTTCGGGAACAGTTTGGGTGCAACTAATGCAGGAACCGTAATAATGAGCGGGATCAGGAATTTGAGATAATCAGCAAAAATAACGCCCATGCGCGCGTGCCACTCGTTTTTCGCAGCCAATACGCGTTGCACGATAAACTGGTTGGTAGCACAGTAAAACACGCTGATACAAAGCGAGCCGCCGAGATACATGGTCCAGGGAAAATCGGGATCATTAGCCGGGAGAATGAGCTCCCAATCTTCGGAAGTTGCGATGACTGCATCCACCCCGCCCGCCGCATCCACGGTGGCGACGGTGAGTATAATCCCGCCCAGTACCAGCACGCCAAGTTGCAGCATTTCAGTCCAGATCACCGCGCGCAGTCCCCCGACAATGGTGTAAACGCCCGTCAGTACAGCCAGTACAACTACGCTCGTCACCACCGGAATGTTCAATAATGAGTGCAGTGACAGTGCGCCCAGGTAAAGCACGGCGCTGATTTCCACCAAAATATAAGTAAGCAAAATGAGCACCGCGTAAGTTGTTCTGGCAGCTCCCCCGAACCTCTTGTTTAAAAATTCCGGTACGGTGTAAAACCCGTTGCGGATGTAAAAAGGGAGGAAAATCCAAAGCAATGCATTGAAACCCATAAAAATAGCACCCCACTCCATTGCCACTGCTATAAACCCGCGGCTGTATGCCATACCCATTGCGCCTACCAGGTGGTGGCTGCTGATATTCGACGCGATAATGCTTCCGCCGATCATCCACCAGGGCAGTTTGTCGCCTGCCAGGAAATAGTCGCGCTTGGTTTGCTCGCCTTCTCGGGAGGCGTAAATGCCTAGTCCTATTACACTGAGAATATAAATGCCAAATATCGTCGCGTCGAGCGCGGTGAGGTTAATGTTCATTATTTTCAGAAATCATGAGTCGGGCCTGTGATAAAACCCGCTCGGTGAGCATTTCGGAGGAACCTTTGTCGAAGGGCGTTTGCCACACAGCGTACATATCTTCCGCGTAAAATGCGGCGGGCGGCAGGTAACCGATGCTGCCATTGACCACATTCATCACTGCCACCGCGTGCGACGGGAATGCAGCGCGCACATCCATTTGAAACTGGGAATATGCCTCGTTGCACTGCCCTACCAGCAAACTATCGCCCAGCTGCCATATCCACACAGGCATAACAGCCGTATTTCCGTCGCCGACCACTTTGCGGATGCAGCGTTTTCGCCAGAGTCGCTCCTTTAAAACCCGGTCGTCACACTTCGCCCATTCTGCTTCAAGTTCTGCCAGAGACGGCATTGGTTTAAGCGGGTATTCAATTTCTATCATATTGATCTTGAACACATTTGAAACACCCCCAACTTCTTCCCGCCAGACAGCAAGCGGTGCGCCGGACTCTACTGCACGCTGGTAAGTAAGTACGGATTTCGGGCTCAGCATACTTTCCAGCGTAGCCAGTACCGCATAACCCAGCTGCCTTCCGTAACGGTCGGCGAGCTTGCCGTCGCCCGAATACTGCTCGGCCGGAGAAAGGTCGCCCGAAGCACCTTGCAGGAAAAGGCTTGGTGCCTGCGTTTCGGTTTCGACCAGCTCGCGCATGGCACCTATAAAGTCGGGCGAAATGAGGCGGTTGTCCCACGCCAGCGTGGTAGGGTGGCAGGCGTAGTTGGTAAGTGTCGCCAGAATTTTTCCCTGATCGTCGGTTACCCGCCCCACCAGCAACGTGTCGTCTGCGATTTTTTCCGCATTAAACCCAACCAGAAAGCGGTTTTGCTCAGGCTGTGGTAAATCCCGGTTGCTGGCCAGATTACATGTGCCATATTCCCAGGTCAGGACCCCGCTTTTTGCAGAAGAAAGTGCTTCATTAATGGCGAGGACAGTTTGACTGATAACTGTTTGAAGATAAGGGGCGATCAATGCCCCACCTTCCTTAGCGGCATCATCTGTACACAAGCCGGGACCTGCGTGGGTGTGCGACAAACAGAACATCAGCCGCTCAGCCTCCAGTGCCAATGCTTTCAGGATTTCCCCGCGCACATATCGTTCATCTTCCGCATTTTTCCACCAGCCCAGGTCAGCCGCCACAATTAGGACCGGTTTTTCTTTTTGGGTGGCTTGAATGGTCAGGCTGGTGAGCATGAGCGGCCGGTGGATTCCTTCTGCAATATCAAATTCCGATGCGCCCCAGTTGCGGGAGTAGATGCCTGCTGGCGGCGTGATATCTTTTTGGGCTACACCGAATATCCCTGAAAAAGAGGCATTTCTAAACGATGGGTAAGGCTGTGGGTCCATTCAAAATAAGATTTTAAAGTCAGGTAAGCAGCGATAATCCTCCATCCATGAGCACGGTACTGCCTGTCATGTGTTCATTTTCCGGATGGCAAAGTTGTATGACCTGCCGCGCGACGGACTGAGGACTGATAATTTTTTTAATCGGCACTTTTTCTCTTGATATATCCTTCAAACCTGGATTATTGCCCCAGATACCGGCACTTAATCCAGCCTCCACATAACCCGGTGCGACTTCATTCACCAGAATCTGATGCGGCGCCAGTTCCAGCGCCATGCATTGACACAGCATTCTCAAACCCGCTTTCGAAACCGAATAAGCAGGGATATGTGCATGAACGGAGCCTGCCGCCCAACTTCCGACAAACACTACCCTACCCGGCTGATTGTGGTGCAACAGTCGAGCGGTTGCTGCCTGCGTGAGGTAAAAAGCGCCGTCGAGGTTCACCCGAAGTTCTCTCGCCCATTGTTCCGGGGTGATTTCGTGAATGCGGGCGATGGTCACAGTTGCGGCGTTGGCGATAATTAAGCTGGCGACACCCAGCTCGTTTTCTACGTCGATCACCCAGTTTTGGACCGCAGTGGCGTCGGTAATATCGAGTTGACAATAATGCACTTTGACACCAAAATTTTTTATTTCTTCTAAAAATTGCGTTGCGCCCGATTCCGGCAAAATATCACCGATACCAATATGCGCGCCCTGCCTGGCGAATTCTGTGGCTATGGAACGACCGATATCCCCTAGTCCGCCACTGAGCATGACCGTTTTACCTTCGAATAATTTATCCATTTAGTGCTAAAATTGCTGGTATCCCTTTCATGATCAATAAATCACCAGTCGCCAACGCTCCCGTCGCCGTAAAATGAGCGCTGCAACACTTCCTGTTCAAAGGGATGCTTCCGGACTTCTTCCTCATTGATTTCGATCCCTAATCCGGGTTTTTCATTTGGCAAAACGATCCTGCCCTTTTTCTCAACCGTAAAACCCTCACTCACAACCGCATCCCGCCAGGGAACGTCGCTGTGGACACTTTCACAAATGATATAGGATGGCGTAGCAAAACCAAACTCAATCGAAGCCGCAGTACTCACCGGGCCTTGCGGATTGTGCGGCGCTACGGCTACACGATACGCCTCGGCCATTGCAGCGATGCGCCGCACTTCGCTCAATCCGCCGCAGTGCGTAATATCGGGCTGGATCACACTTACCGCCCGTTTTTCAAGCAACTCGCGAAATGCGTGTACGCCTACAAGGCGCTCGCCGCTCGCAATGGGTGTTTTCACAGCGCGTTGTATGAGGGCGATGTCTTCCAGCGTTTCGGGCCAGCAGGGTTCTTCGAAAAAGTAGAGACCGTAAGGTTCCAGTGCTTTGGCAAACTGCATACCCATTCGCGGACTGGGCCGCGCGTGACAATCGACCATAATATCAATGTTGTCGCCCACTGCTTCCCGCATGGACGCCACGCAGGCTTCGGCATAATGGATTGGTTTCAAACCTTCCAGCGGCATCGTTTCCGGCACGGCCATGGATTTAAAAGCAGTAAAGCCATCCTCCACCGCTTTCTGCGCCAGCTCGCCGAAGCGGTTGGCATCATCAGGCCTGGTCTGGTAAAAATCCTCCATTTTGCCACCGCCTAAGTGACAATACAGCCGAATATGATCGCGCACCCGGCCGCCCCACAAATGATGCGTGGGAACGCCGTGAATTTTTCCGGCAATATCCCAGAGCGCAATATCGATCCCGCTGATGGCCGTACCGCGCACAATGCCGTTCCCGTGCCAGAAGTGCTGGCGGTACATCATTTGCCAGAGATGCTCGATGCGCCGCGGATCTTCGCCGATCAGAAGCTGTGAAAGGTCTTCAATAGCCCCGACCACCGACCGCGTATGCCATTCCAGCGTAGCCTCACCCCATCCCCACAGTCCGGGCTGATCTGTTACTACTTTCACGAAGATCCAGTTACGCATACGGGCGTGACAGACCAGTGTCTCAATGGACGTAATTTTCATAAAGTATTAAATATATGATGCCTGAAAACTACAAAACCGCGCTGCGCTGTAAGAGACCCTGCACAACCTCCTCGGTTTTTTCAAGCGTTTCTTCAATGTCCTGCAAACTGTGAGCGAACGAAATGCTGCCTTGTTTAATAGGAAGAGGAAAGTTAAAAATGCCTTTATCGATCAGTTTCAAACGGTACGATCTATCGAAACCGAAATCGTGGTTTTTTAAAATATCATGAAAATCCACCGGCGCATGGTCCATAAAATACACACAGTATGCCGATCCCTGGCGCGCGACGTGGTAAGGTTTATCCGTCGAAGCGAATATCGAATTGAGCCCGTCTTCCAGCACCTGTCCCAGGTGATTCACATGTGCATACACATCATGTTCCGGCGAAGCCAGCTTTTCCAGCGTTGCGATCGCCGCTGCGGTTGTCAGCGGAAAGGCATTGAAGGTACCCGCGATCAGTACGCGTTTTGATTTTTCGGGATGGACAAAGTAATCCATATACTTCTTTTTGCCCCCGATCACGCCCAGCGGGTAACCATTTGCGACTGCCTTTCCGAAGGTACTCAGGTCGGGCTGCACGCCGCAAATGCTTTGGTAACCGCCCAATGCGTGCCGGAAACCTGTTTTTACTTCATCAAAAATCAACAGAAAGCCTTCTTCATCAGCCAGTTTCCTCAAATCCTGCAAATAGCCCGGCAGCGGTTTGACGATACCGATATTCTGCAGGATCGGTTCTAGCAGAATACAGGCTACCGGGAAATTTTTTACAATATGCCGGACAGAATCCAGATCGTTGTAATTGATCACGTGCACCAGCGATTTGTGCTCCTCAGGAATACCCGAGGATAGTGAATCGAAGGGATATTCACCAGGACTCACACGCTCGCCCACATCCGCCAACGCACTGATCACATTACAGGCGACGTCGTTATGCCAGCCATTGTAGCCGCCCTGCATCACGATAATATGATTGCGACCGGTAACGCCGCGCGCTATACGTACTGCATGGTAGGTGGCTTCCGAGCCTGTCGTGGTGATCTGAATGCTTTCAACCGTAGGCACGCATTTGCAGAACAGCTCCGCAAATTCTCCTTCCAGATCGGTGGGCCCGGCGCCCATCAATACGCTGCTGCTTTGTAAAGTGCGCAGCACCGCTTCATTGACGTCCGGATCATTATGTCCCAGAAAGGAAGCCGCGAACCCGGCCTGGTAATCAATGTATTTATTTCCTTCCAAATCCCACACGTGGCTTCCCTCGCCTTTGTTAAAGCAAATGTTGGGATCAGATTTCCGGTTGAGGGATACCACGCCGCCGGGGATCCATTGTTCGTTATTTTTCAGTAATTCCGACGATTTCGGCCATGTTAAATTCATAATCTGAGTATTTAAAATAAAATTTATCGGGAAAGTGTGCCCTGCGTTTCATAGCAGGTATTACGAGAGCTTGTACTGCGGTATTTTTAAAGTTTCCCCGTCCTTCATCGCCGAACTGTGCGCCACAATGCCGGGAACCGTTAGGTTAAGGGCTACCGCAATGTTCACAAGCGGATGACGGTCCTGTAGAACCGCTGAAATGAACTCATCCGTCAGTCGCCCGTGTGAACCTCCGTGACCGCCTTCTTCTACGCCCGGCGGAAGGGGTGGCCTTTCGATGTCCGGCAACTTGTTTTCGTGCCCCTCATATTTACCATAATAGGATCCTTTCTGACCTCTTATCCTGCCTTTTTCGCCGTGATCACCCGGAGAATCCCAGCTTACCGCCATTCTCGACATACCTCCTTCGCTGGTTCGGAAGAGCGCTATTTCTGTTCCGAACGGATTTTTATAACGGTTGTTCGCAGGTTGCAGCTGCTTCACAATGCTCGGAATACCGAGGCAGGATACCTCCGTAAAACTTCCGCCCGTCACGCCCACATAATAGGCATTGGAATGCGTAGGGTAATATTGCGGCGGCAATCCCACCCGCCACTCTTTGTACGATGCCAGCGGCTCGTCCATATAGTGGTAATATTCACCTTCCGAGTACACCAGCTTGCCAAATCCGCCCTGATCGTAGATCTGCTTCATCGCGTACAGGTCTTCGTGAAAGCAGGAAGTTTCGAACATCATGTATTTTTTGCCGCTCGTTTTCACCGCTTCGTACAATTTTTCCGCATCTTCCAGAGATCCAAAAACAGCCGGAACCGCTACTGCCACGTGTTTCCCGTGTTTCAATGCCTCAATAGCATGTTTGGCGTGGCTAGGCGCGTCGGTTGCGATGAATACCGCTTCAATGCTGTCGTCTTTTACGAGCTCTTCCAGCGAAGGATAGGTTTTGGAGCACTTGCAGGCTTTGGCCAGTTCTGCGCAGCGGTCCGGGAAAAGATCACTTACCGCAACGATTTCCACATTAGGGTGATTTTGAAATTCAAATGCCGCACCAAATTTGCAGAGGCCATAGCCGATAATGCCCACCCGCACTTTTTTGTCTGAAACTGCGACCCATTTTTTAGTCGATTTGGCTGCTGACTCTGTTTTTTCAAATCCCTGGATATCCGGATTGCCTTTGCTCCCATCGTCGGCTTTTTTATCGGATGAGCAGCTTGCTGCGAAACCCAGCGCAGCCGAACCCAACCCGATTGATTGCAGAAAAGAACGACGGTTGAATGGATTTGTGGCTGCTGTTTGTGGGACAGTATTTTCAGGTTCTGTGGCGGAAGCCTGGTGTTTGTTAGGATTTTTCATACTATTTAGTTGAAATGAATAAAAAAGTAACGGTTTAGAAATAGTGTTTTAATAACCCGGATTCTGTTTTAAGGTCGGCGTACCGTCTTTCATACTCAAATCGATCTGCGCCTGGGGGATCGGGTAAATCTCGTTTTTGCCTTTTGTGAAGTTGGTATTAGGCATGTAAGCTTTGTTGTCATACTTCGGAACATTCGTTTCGAAATTCAGGTAAGTGTTCAGCACATTGGCCATGTAACCGGTACCATTGTCATAGCGTTGCAAGTCGAAAAACCGCTGATGTTCCAGTGCCAGTTCAAGTCTTCTCTCGAAACGGACAGCCTTGCGGGCATATTCCTTACCTTGCTGAGAAAAATGCCCTTTGTAAAGTCCTACTTTATAATTGGCGGCAGGCACGTCTGTAAATCCTTTCAGCGGGTTTTTATCATCAATGTACTTTTTCACCCAGCCGGCCGGGTTCGCCGCCCGGGCACGCACTTTATTTACGTATTCTTCTGCTTTTACCAAACTCCCTACTTCCACTTCCACCTCGGCAGCCCAAAGCAATACATCGGCAAAACGGATCATATTGTAAGGTGAGTTCATGGCTGCATTTTCCCGGTCCAGCGACACCCTGGCCTGCGTCGTAATGTTTTTGATCACACTGTAAGGCCCTCCCGTCGACTGCTGGCGGATCCAGGCTTTACCGGGGTGCAGTCCCCAGTCGAGATACGGAATTCCCCTTCTTCCCACCACCCAGTCGAGGCGGGCGTCCAGTGTGCCGGTATGCGGCGTGAAAGGTTCGGAAGACTCCATTCCCTGGTCGTTTTTAACGGGATTCTGATTGTAAGTATCAAATAGCGGCAGGCCGGTGACCGGGTCGGTTTGATAAGCATTTACCAGATCAAATGAAGGCTGCAGCCAGCCGTAGCAGCAGGAAGGAGGACCGCCGAAAGGTCCGTTGTACAGATCCGCGCCATTTCCGTTTGCCCCGTTGGAACCATCGTAAACAGACATCTGCACGGCAAATACAACCTCAGCCCCATGTTTTTTCGCAGTCAGAAAATTATCGAAGTATCCCTCAGCCAGCGCGTACTTTTTACCATTAACCGTAACCCCGCTTGTAATGATGTCGTCAAGCAAAGTTTTGGCTTCGGTGAATTTGTTTTGAAACATATATACTTTGGCCAGAAACGCTTTCGCCGCCCAGCTGTTGGCGCGCCCCACGTCTGCTTTGACAGGTGTAAGATTGGCCGCAGCAAACTGCAAATCCGCCTCGATCTTCGGCCAGACCGGCTCTGTGTTGGTTACATTGTAATTGTTGCCCGTATAAGTCACCGTTTCATCCACGAATGGAATATTCCGCCAGTGCTTGGCCAGTTCCAGGTGATATACGCCGCGTAAGAACAATGCTTCCGCCTTGATCTGCAATGCATCCGCCTCCGAGATATCGGTAACCTTAGGCAGTAAACGCAGCACATCATTGGAACGCTGGACTGCTGCATACAGGAACCGCCATTTTTCGTCAGTCGACGAGGTTGTAGGATCATGACTATATCCTTCATAGGACGCAAGTAACCCGTTTGGCTCGGTCCCGGTGTGCGCATCATCGGAAGCCACGCTGGCCATAACAGTAAGACTCCCCCAGATTCCTCCTCCTACCGCGCCTGCTCCGTCCAGCAGAGAATAGGCACCGATTAATACACCGTTAACGCCCGATCTGGTTGCCAGAATGGATTCGTCCACTGCCCCTATCGGTTTCAGTTCGAGGTACTTATCATTGCATGCCAGCAACAAAAGGAAGGAAAGCAGGAGTACCTTTTGGAAAGGTTTAAAATATCTTTTCATCGTATTTTGAATTAATGATTTGATAATCAAAAGGAAAGGTTAAGTCCAAAAAGGAAATTCTGCTGGTTGTTCGGGTAATTACCGTAATCCACCCCAAAGCTCGAACTGCTGCCGCCCAGCTCGGGATCAAGTCCCGTGTATCTGGTGATCGTGAACAGGTTCGCAGCCTGC
Source organism: Dyadobacter sp. UC 10 (assembly GCF_008369915.1). Taxonomy (NCBI): domain Bacteria; kingdom Pseudomonadati; phylum Bacteroidota; class Cytophagia; order Cytophagales; family Spirosomataceae; genus Dyadobacter; species Dyadobacter aurulentus. Next base: position 6,510,276 of record NZ_VSRN01000001.1, read on the forward strand.
ACGTATAGTCTCAGTTTTGACACCTTGATTTTCTGTAAAATCGTAGGCTTGATCGTGTAGCCCAGGATCAGTGACCTGAGTCTGAGGTAAGAGCCGTCTTCTACAAAATAAGAATTCATCGCGCCGGAAGTGCTTAATGTAGCACCGGTCTCAATTTTCGGAACGGTTGTATTCGTATTTTCAGGAGTCCACGCATTCAGCAGCACATTGCTTTTATTACCGATATATCCGGCATAAAAATGCGTGTAAGAGCGAATGGTATTCACGATCTCGTTACCCTGCGAACCGTAAAATATAGCCGAAAAATCAAATCCCTTATAATTCAATCCCAGATTCAATCCGTACGTAAAGTCCGGGTTCGGGCTGCCCAGCATGGTGCGGTCGTCGGGCGTGATCGCCCCGTCACCATTTACATCTCTGTACCTGAACCTGCCCGGAGCCGCGCCGGTTTGCGCAGGGGCTTCCGCCACTTCCTGGTCCGAATTAAACAACCCGAGCACATCGTAACCAAAGAACGAGCTTGCTGCTTCGCCCTGCTTGTTGCGGACGATTGTACCCATTCCCTGCTGGCTCACCCCCTCGAAATACCCCGGGCTTGGAATATCCACCACGAGGTTTTTGTAAGCAGTAATATTGGCCCCTACCGAATATTGCAGGTCATTCCCAATCTTGCCGCGGTAGGTCAGGGCCAGGTCAAATCCTTTATTCTGAATGTCCCCGATATTCACGACCGGCGCAGAAGCACCTCCCACCGTAGCCGGAAGCGGCTGTGTGAAGAGCAGTCCGTTGATCGATTTCTTATAGTATTCAAACGAGAAATCAAGACTGTTGTTCAGGATCGTGGCATCGATACCAATGTTTGAAACGATATTCTCCTCCCAGCCCGCGTTCGGATTGCCGATCCTGGTTTGGATAAACCCTTGTTTTACACTGTTGCTGGAACCTGTAATATCGTAGTAAGCATTGCCGTAACCGCCGCCGAATAATGTGTAGGCGTTTTCAGGGGCCACGTTGTTCTGCGATCCCAATATGCCGTAGCTGGCGCGCAATTTGAGGTCATTCAGCCAGTTAAGCGATTTCATAAACTCCTCGCCCGATAACCGCCAACCCAATGAGACAGAAGGAAATACACCGAACCGGCTTTCCGATCCGAACCGGGAAGAACCGTCCCTTCTGACTGTTGCGCCGATGAGATATTTGTCCTGAAACGAATAATCCAGTCGGGCGAAAACGGAAAACAGACTATTTACATACGCATTGCTGAAATTGGTAACCCCGGCGGTCCCGTTTCCAAGGATCAGGTAATCATACTCCGTTGAGAAAAACTTTTGGGATGAGCCGCCCACACTTCTGCCCATGCTTTTAATTGATTCCGAGCCAAGCAAAACCTGCATGTTGTGCTTGCCAAACTGCTTGTTGTAAGTCAGCGTATTGGTCCAGGTGATCGTATTGTTGTAGCTCGCACTTTCGGAATAGCTGTTCGGGCTGCTGTTTCCCTGCTTATTGTCGTATTGGGTGAAGTTAAAGCTCTGACTGTACGGATTGTTAATATTCACCCCAAAGCTCGACCGGGCCGTCAGGTTTTTGAGAATGTCCGCCTCAGCATACGTATTGCCGACAATATTCCAGGAACTGTTCCGGTTGTTGACCTTTCTTTTTTGCTCGGCCACAGGATTCTGGTTACTTCCCAGGCCGGGCCCTGCGAATGTTCCGCCAAAATTCCCTTTGATATCGTAAACGGGAACAATCGGCATCATTTTGTACACTGCCGAAAGCGTTCCAAATTCAGACTGATTGCCAAAACCGGGGTTATCTACGTGAAAAATATTGATGTTTTCCCCTACCCTGATCCGCTTGTTCACGCGGTATTCCGTATTGATCCTGCCCGAATACCTTTTCAAATACGTTTCGATCAACGTCCCTTTCTGATGAATGTAGCCGAGTGAAAAAAGGTAGCTCGCTTTTTCGTTCCCGCCACTCACGGCCAGGTTATGGTTGGTCATCAGAGCAGGCTTGAAAAGCTCATGAAACCAGTCGGTGCCCTGCTTGTTCACTTTCTGGATCAGGTAATTATTTGCGGTATTAATGGGGTCGAGGCTGTATTTACCCGGATCGACAGCCGCATCTCCTTCCATCCCAACGCCCGAAACGCCGGGTCCTGCATAGAGGTAATCCGGCATTCCGTTTTTGAAGATTCCGTTATTCGGCGTCGCTATATTGACCACCTTCATGAAATCCTCCGAGTTCAAAAGATCGAATGGATTTCCACCAAGCGGGCGCTGAATGCCGAAATAACCGTCATAAGTGACGCTTGGTTGCCCGGATCTCCCTTTTTTAGTAGTTACTACAATTACCCCGTTCGCACCGCGCACACCATAAATTGCAGCTGCACCCGCATCTTTTAAAACCTGCACGGATTCAATTTCGCCTGCACTGATGTTGTTCAGATCCGCCTGGATACCGTCCACAATTACCAGCGGTTGCGTGTTACCAAATGACGTAACGCCACGCACAAAAATGTTGCTGCTGGCCCCCGGCACCCCCGAGCTGATCACATTCACCCCCGCGGCCTGCCCCTGCAGCGCCTGCACCGCCGAACCTGCCGGTACCGATTTCAGCGCCTTCATATCCACCACCGATACCGAGCCCGTAATATCCTGCTTCCTCTGGGCCGAATAACCCGTCACCACAATTTCGTTCAGTGATTGACTGTCGGTTCGCAGATTAAGATTTATTGTCGCCCTGGTCCCTATTAAAATCTCCTGACTTATATAGCCTACAAAGCTAAAAACCAATAATTCGGCTTCCGCAGGCAGCATCAATGCATAAGCGCCGTTAGCGTCCGTGGTTGTTCCTACACTCGTTGTTCCCTTCAGGACTATGCTGACCCCCGGTAATGGGGTCTGGCTCAAACTATCCAGCACCACACCCTTAATTTCCCTGGTAGTCTGCGCCGCCGACTTCTCCGGCGCACCCAGGCAAAGAACAATCAGAAGGAAAATGACGGCTCGTAATTGGTAAAGATTCTCTTGTTTCATAGTAACTGGGTTTTGGAAAGAGGTTTAAGAATAGGTATGCGGAAAAATGGTCGATAATTCGGTCATAGCTCTCAGCGCGAACATTTCTATTCAGGCATGTTTAACACTGTGCTTCTATCAGATTTTCCGTGTGCGGATGAAGAGAATTGCTACCTCAGACTGTCGGTATAAAGAGACGATACGATATGAAATGTCAACCAATTACTTAAACTCATAAACCCAGATATTTCATAAAATCGTTTACAAATATATATTGATTTTGTAAACAAAAAATAGAGGCGCACAATTTTTTAAAAAATTCACAGGTGACATTTACGCCTCGCAAAAGCAGGAAGTATGATATGGCAGATTTGCGTGCTGACAGAATAGCACCTACCGTCTGGGTTGCTTCTGGAGCCAACCAAAATTTTCAGATTAAAAAAGGGAGAGATTATTGGATTCAGGGAATTGCAGCATGTGCCCGCTCCCGAAAAAAAGTTATTCGAGGTCGAGCACGGACACCTCTCCTCTGATGAGATGCTTGATAAGCGTTTCTTCCGCCAGCTTGAGGTCGTTTTCTTTTAATGCCTTAACGATCTGACGGTGCTCAAAATCAGTCTGTTCGTAGTCATTCATATGTGTTTGGGATTGCCCAAGCTTGTGATGAAAGAGCGGAATATTGCTGAACTGGTACAAATCCATCAACTTTTTATTTCTGGCGCTGTCAATGAGCGTCTCATGAAACTTAACGTCCGCTTCACAAGCACCGCCGAAATAGCCTCCGCTGACCATCGAAGTAAAATCATCACATATTTCTTCCAGCTTTTTAATCAATGCTTCGTCGGTCTTTTGAAAGGTAAGCCGCAGCGCGCCCAATTCGAGCACCTCGCGTAACTCCCTGATTTCCTTGATATCGGCAGCTGTGAGCGACTTGACGAAGTAACCGCCTTTTTCACCGAAAACAATCAGGTTTTCACCCAGCAGCCTCGTCAGTGCTTCTCTTACTGCCATTCGGTTAACTTCCAATCTTTTAGCCCATACATCCTCCTTAAGCCGTATCCCGGAAACGAGCTGATTAGACAGAATTTTTCTTCGTAATTCAATATAAACTTTGCTGGCCAGTGAATCTTCTTTCATGTGCGGGTTACAAATGTGTAATAAAATGTAAACATAAAGGTATAAATTTCACAGGCAATAATTTACGAATTTGTTGACTAACTTATATGCGTGTCGCAAGTGCCTCACTTAAAATGGCCGGACTTACCTGCGGGGAGGATTAAAAGGTTCTCTATTTTGATAACGCCTGGGTGCCTTCTGAGAATATAAAGGCCCAAATTATACAATTTGAGCCCTGGGAAGATATCAGTGTAAAAGTAATTGATGCGCTATCGGGAAGCACTCACCTCTTCTTTTCTAGGTACGCCCATGATCATTTTTTCAATGGCGGCCACTTTGGCATCCATTGCTTCGAGTTTGGCTTTCAATCGATCATTTTCGTTTTGCAGAGCCCTGGTACGCATTTCAAGCGCCTGGATGGCCGCCATATTCACGCCGTCGATATCCAAAGAATTGATTGTGGTATCGCTGCCAATGCCCTCAGGGCCGAACGCAGCGTAAAAGTCCTGCGCCATCGGACCGATGTGGCGGGTTGTGGCTGGCTGGCTTTTATAGTTCCAGCTGGTTACCTGCATCTTTGCCACTTTTTGCAAGATTATTTCAGTGTCCAGATCCTTGAAATTTTCCTTTCTGCGCTTGTCACTCACGGTATTCCATGAGCCGCCTCCCATATCCAGCGTCACCCCGGAAGTCATGCCCATGCTGGTGAAAAGCCGCATCCCACCTGAAAAACGCATGGTAAGCTGATTATTTGTAGTGCTGTAGGCACTATCAGCGCTGAATCCCGCGCTTGCGTCACTGATTACAGTCGATCCTTGGTGTTTTACCCGCGCGTTCTTGCCCAGCGCCAGGGAAAAGTTGCCGCTCGCACTGTTTTGCAATCCTATCGCAGTAGCAAAATTACCGTTGGCTGAAGATGGCCCGATTGCTGTGGAGGCGAGCCCTCCGGATATGGACGACGGACCTATTGCGACCGCGTCATCGCGAGTCGCACGTGCACCACTTCCCAGTGCGAGCGCACCCACACCGGATGCGGTACCGTTGAAAGCCATCGCCCGGTCGGCGGAAGCAGTACTAAAGCTGCCCAAAGCGGTAGACTGGGCGCCGGAAGCGATCGTTCCTGCACCCATGGCAAAAGAACTGGCTCCGGAGGCACGGGTATGGGAGCCGGCGGCAAATGAATAGTTTCCGATGTCACTGTCATCCCAATAGGTACTTGCAATGCCCCCTACATATCCCACGCGGAATGCCGCCTTATCGGCATACCACATCATGCGGCGGCCTGCACCGACGGCAGGAATGCCCGACTGACTAACTGCGACATCGCCGGGTGCCGAAAAAAGGACGCTGCTGTCGGCAACGTGTAAGCCGGCCTGTGGTGTAATGGTACCAATCCCCACCTGGGCACTGGCGTAGAATGATAAGGCAACTAAAAGAGAGGATAGGATAGTTTTTTTCATTTCAATTATTATTTGATGATTTTGACGATTTGATTTTGACCATTTGCCATTCTAAATTGAAAAAGTAAGTCATGGCAATGCTCGCCGGAATGCCCGAAGAAATGTTGGCGAGCGTGTCAGACTGTTGGAAGCAACGGTTGAATCAGCGCCTGGCTTCATGATAAGACCGTCGATGGTAAACGCTGAACCTGCTGCGATCAAGAAGCCTCCTACTCCGCGTTTCGAAAAATAAGTAATGCACACATGAAAATAATTTAAATTCATTGACGCATTAATTCTACTTACTCAGACGATTAGAAAAGACGTTTAGCCGTAGAAGGCCATACCCCCTCGCGTAACCTGTTGGCACGAATAGAAGTTTGAAACAGGAGCTGTTGCCGGGGTTCGCATGTTGCCGAATATTCAAATTGATCGACAGGTATTTAATCCAAATGACCAGGCAGGGAGTAGATATTATTCCGACCGGAAGCAGTATCGCGTACTCTGGGAATTACACTTGTTTTCTAATATAAAACATATTAAATATTCTTTTAGGTATACAATTTTTATATTTGGAACCCTGATCACCGACTATAGTAAGCGAGCAGACATGAGCAGAAATTCCGATGATTCTTTTTTATGGGTGCAGATGATGGCCGGTGACGACAAGGCGTTGGGAGAGCTCATGCGCGGCTACTATAAGACGATGATCAACTATGGATATAAATTCATCAAGAATGACGAGTTCATCAAGGATTGCATACAGGACGTATTTGTTGATATATGGAACGCCCACGGGAGATTGACGCTACCTACCAGTATTAAGGCATATTTGTTCATTTGTTTGAAGCGAAAGATCGAACGGAACCTGTCCCATGAGCCGCATTTGAAAGAAATAGAAGATCAGAACCAGTTATTTGTCACCTTTTCCCCCGAATGGTGGCTCATTGAAGAAGAGTCGGTCAACATCAGAGCCCGGCGAATTGCCGAAATCCTGAATGCACTTCCCAAACGGCAACGCGAGGTGGTTTATCTGAAGTTTTTCGAGGAGTTGAGCCGCGACGAAATTTCGGAGGTGCTTGCCATTACACCTCAGTCGGTTTCCAATCTTCTGCAGCTCGCTTTTACTCAAATGCGCAAGCAGTGGAAGTTTTCAACCATCAGTTTCCTCTTTGTATTTATGAGCCCGTTTGTCTCTTTTTGAATTATTTTAAAAAAAAATAGAAATTTATAGTATGGGTTGATATGAATTTGTATCTCATAAATAACAGTGTGTTCAATTAAGAATGCGAATGAGATACGATCATTTCAGAGTTCCCGACTTTGTGAGCGACCCGCGATTCAGATCGTGGGTGCTCGATAATGACCCGGATGCTACCGCATTCTGGAACAAATGGCTGAAAGAACATCCGGAGAAACAGGAAGAGGTTGAAGAAGCAAAGGCGCTACTCTATGTCCTGGCCGAAAAAAGGGAATCTGTTGATCAGAAAGAAATAGATCAGAGAGTAGCCATTACCCTTGATCAGATCAAATCCCAAAAATCACATCACGAGCGTATTGATGCCTATCCACGGAGTAAGCCGGTAGTGCGCTCACGTCCTCTTCTTTTTGCCTTAGTTGCCGCGAGCATTTTGTTGGTAATGTTTGCAGGATGGTTTTTGTCGGAAAAGAGAAGTGTACCTTCCCAATCTTCCATAGAGGTAAAGGCAGGTTTCGTAATAACCCGTTCATCTGATTTTGAATCTAAAAATATCCTACTGAAAGATGGGAGTAAAATTGTTCTGGCCCCGGGTAGCGAGCTGAGATATCCGCAGGTTTTTGATGCGGCGATACGGCAGGTTCATCTAAACGGGGAAGCGTTTTTCGAAATCGCCCGAGATACAAAGCGTCCATTTAAGGTGATAGCGCCCGACCTGGTTACCGAGGTGCTGGGCACTAGTTTCATGGTACGGTCTTTCAAATCTTCTCCGGAAGCTTTGGTATCCGTTAAGACTGGCAAAGTTTCGGTGCTAACCCACACACCTGCCGTTAAGACTCAAAACGTCGTTCGCGGCGAGATGAACGGTATGATCCTGAATCCTAACCAAGAGGCTGTTTACAGTAGAAATGGGGCCAGGCTGGTCAAAAGACTTGTTTTAAATCCGCAGGTTGTCATCGTCGTGCCGGAAAAAAAGCTCATTTTCGACGCAGCCCCAGTATCGGACGTCTTGAGTACGCTGAGCGAAAGGTACGGCGTGAGCATTGTTTACCAGGACGATTTACTGGCAGATTGTTTCTTCACGGGTGATCTAACCGGTAATTCTCTGTATGAACAACTTGACTTTGTTTCCCGGATAGCCAATGCAAGGTATGATATCGTCGAAGGCCAGATTATTTTTCATAGCACCGGCTGTCCCGAAACAAATTAATCCTCAACTGAACCTACCATCGCCTATGCCAATCAATTAATTTCAAAAAAAAGACCAATGATGGTTGCGTCATCATTGGTCACTTGCTTCGCCCCCGAGCTGCAGTTCAGCAACACACCGAAACCGGTGTGCGGGGCTTTTCTTGTCCTAATTCTTTCAAAATCACGAACAAAGAACAGTAAAATTATGACCGAAATTCATACTTTCAAAACATCCTGTTGGGTTATCATGAAATTATCCTCGCAGCAACTTTTCATATTTGTCGTTTTCGCTGGTCTGGCATTTGCCAAGGACAAATTACACGCGCAGGAGTTGCTGGAAAGAAAGATCACGATGACCGTGGAGAGTACAACTTTAAAAAGTACACTGACCTCCATAGAGCGGGAGGCCGGTGTCAGGTTTATTTACAATCCACGCGAAATCAAAGCGTCTTCCAAAGTATCCTTCACGGCAACGAATTCGAAATTGGCGGAAATATTTTCGGAGCTATTCACCCCTTTGGATATTGAATATGAAACCCGTGGCAACCAAATTTTGCTTTTCCGAAAAAAGTCTCGTCCGCAATCCGAGCTTTTTCCCGATAGCAGTGACAAACCGGCTCTCGAAAAATCCGTTCTGCTTACCAACAATGTATCGGTTTCGGGAAGGGTTTTTGAGGTAAACGACCCTCCTATCCCATTACCGGGAGCAACTGTCCGCGTATCAGGTAATTCCAATACGGGAACTATCACGGACGACAAAGGGAATTTTACGCTAAATAATGTGCCGCTCGATGCTATCATTGTGATCAGTATGGTGGGGTATAAACCTCAGGAGTTTCTGATAAAGGGAGAACGATCCAACCTGATATTTTCTTTGGAACAGGATTTAGCAGTCCTTGAAGAAGTGGTTGTAACAGGCTTTGGTACGCAACGACGTAAAGAAATAGCCTCGTCGGTCAGCACGGTAAGCCTGAACAATCTCGAAAACAAACCGGTCACGCAGCTTTCCCAGGCATTACAGGGAGGCACAACAGGCATCATGGTGCAGCAGCAATCGGGTGTGGTAGGGAGTGACGCCTCGAATATCAGGATAAGAGGAATAGCTACGCTCAACAATGCGGACCCCCTCGTGCTGATCGACGGTATCCCCGGCAACATGAACAACCTAGATCCTACTACAGTCGAAAGTATTTCGGTTCTGAAAGATGCTGCCTCGGCCTCCATGTATGGCTCGCGGGGAGCGAACGGTGTTATTCTGATCACAACCAAGAGAGGGAAGGCGGGTATTGTCAATGTTGAATACAACGGGTTTATCGGGGTACAACAGCCCTTGAACGTCCCCAAATTTGTCGATGGCGGTACCTATATGCAAATGCGCAACCAGCTTGATATCAACGAAGGGAGAGCGCCGGGGTTTACCAACGAAGCCATCGAGGCAACCAGAAACCAGTCCGACCCGGCAAGATATCCTGACACGAAATGGTGGGATTTGACCGTCCGGAAGAGCATTCCCATTCAGCAACACTCCATCCTGGTTTCCGGCGGAAACACCGCTTCCAGATTTGTAGTCAATCTTAATCACACTAAACAACTCGGTCAGCTGCAGGATTTGGGCTCGCGGCCGCAATCGCAGTACACCCGCACGACTGTACGGATCAATACGACGGTGGATCTGACTAAGAACCTGTTTGTATACACGGACATTTTTGCTTCCAGATCGGATCAAACCGAACCGTATGTGGGGGGTACAAATAGGAATACGGGATATTTGTACGGGAAGATTTACGCTGTTCCTCCTACGATCGTCAGCGTTTTTCCACAGCGGCAAGCCGGTGAGCTGCCTGCATATATTCCGGCGGGATACCGCTTCTACGGGTCATTTGGGGAACTTTGGAACCCCGTAGCTATCCTTGAACAGGCCGGGACGACCTCCCGTGCAAATGATCAGGCGACGATAAATATCCGTCCGCAATGGAAGATCAACAGCGACCTGACATTTAATGCCCAGGCAAGCTACAACGTCACATCCGGATTAGACATGCATGATCAGCTAGACTATACATTTTTCAACTATAACACCTTTGTCTCGGAAGGGAACAACAGCTTTGTCAAAACAGCAACACTCGACAGGAGATCAAACTATTTTTATTGGGGAGGTAATTTTGATTACAAGAAAGTTGTCGGGTCGCACAGCATCAATGGTATTCTCGGGTACGTCCAGGAACTCGAAACGACCGGAAACTGGAACAATGTCGCATTGAGATCGTATTTCGGAAAGCTGATCTACGCCTTCGACGAGCGCTATTTGCTGGAATTAGGGGTTCGCAGGGATGGTTCCTCCATTTTTGGAAAAGGCCACAAATGGGGTAATTTCCCTTCGGTGGCGGTGGGATGGAACATTGACCGTGAATCTTTTTTCAAGGTCAAGCAGATCGAAGGTTGGAAACTCAGGGCTTCTTATGGTATTCTGGGTAATAACCGGGTATCGCCCTATCAATATCAAAACCTGATCAACTCAAACGGAACCCCGTCCGTTTTTGGCAACACCGCGCTTCAATGGGAAAAGACGGCCATTTTTAACATAGGTACCGACATTAACCTGCTATCAGGGTTTGACATTACTGCCGAATGGTACGAGAAAAAAACGACAGATATCCTGATACGATCCGAACAATTTTTTTCCTCGGGAATTGGCATAAACTCAGCCAGCGGGACCAATACCGCTCCGCTTTTCAATGCCGGTTCGGCCAGGGTCAGAGGTTTTGATCTCAGTGTTAAATACAGGAAAAAGATCAACAGCAGGCTGAATTTGAATGCAAGCCTCGGTTACAGCAAAATGAACAGTAAAATACTTCAGCTGATCACACCTGGTATGCCAATCATCCGGGGCAACTCTATTTTGATGGAAGGTAAGGCACTCAGCGAACGCTACGGGTTTAAAACGCAAGGGTTATTGCAACAAGCCGATATTGACAATGAGGAGGTAGTGAAATTCAGCGGCCAGCGTGCGGGGGAAATAAGATTTGTCGACAGCAACGGCGACGGCATCCTGAACGATAACGACCGGGTGGCCCTGGGAAATACGGAGCCTGTTGATGTATTCTTCGGAGGCTTTGGATTCAAGTATAGCGGCTTCGATTTTGACGCACTGGCCTCGGGGTCTGCGGGCAGAGATTTTTTTTATGAAGGAATTCTGGCCAACCCTTTTCAGGGAAATATCGGAACACAGGCAACACCCCAGATCTATCAAACCGACGTCTGGACCCCGCAGAATCCCAATGCGTCGCTGCCCGCACTTAGCGCTGCCGGTGTGCGGTTTTCAGATTATTTTCAGAAAAAAGCCGATTTTTTGAGAATCAGATATATTCAAATGGGATATACGTTTCCTACCACTTTCACAACAAAAAAACTTGCAATCAAATCACTGCGGGTTTATTTGAACGCTCAGAATCCATTCACATTCACGAAGTTAAGGATGGTCGATCCGGAAGTTCTTAATGCTTCCGGCGTGAGTATACAGGAAACAGTGGCGCCAAACAGGGTGCTGACCGTAGGTGTGAACCTTAGGTTTTGACCAATCATCCAATCAAACAAACGGAGAAAAATATGAAATCGATTTTAACACATCGCGCTATACTGCTCATCCTTCCCCTGCTGATCCTTTCAGGCTGCAGCGAATTCCTGGAAAGAGATAATCCTACTGCGACAACCGATGACCTTTGGTGGCGCACGCAAAACAACCTGGTCGATTACCTCAATGCCGTTTATATGAATGCCATACCAGCAGGCGCGTTGATTACCGACGGCGGGACTTTCCAGGCTAATTCGAAGATGCAAATGGCCGGGATAACTGATGAAGGAGTATTTCGCGGCAACTTTGGCTCCTGGCAGCAATTTGTGACCAATCAGTTGACACCAGCAGACGGCTATATAGCCGATATGTATCGCTTCAACTACGCCAATATCAGGGACTGCTCAAGAATCCTCGCAAATTACGAGCGAGTGTATGTGGCAGATACGGTTTTGAAAAAACGATTTGCAGCCGAGGCAAGAGCCCTGCGCGCCTATTCTCACCTGCAATTGTTTCAGTATTTCGGTGAGATTCCTATTGTGGACCGCGCAATTGAATTCGCCGATCCGGATGCTAAAAATCTCCCTCGCAATACGACCGAAGAAATCGTCAACTTCGTCGCAAGGGAATTAGAAACAGCCGCAGCCGACCTTCCTGTCTCGTATTCCGAAGCAGAATTATTCCGGATGTCAAAAGGCGTTTGCTATGCCTTGCAGGTGCAGCTTTACCTGGCGGTGAAGAATTATGACAAGGTAATCGAATCGTTTGGAAAGCTCCGGGACCTCAAAGCATTCGAACTGCACAAGGGAAAATATGAGGATGTTTTTAACTATACCGGCCTTACAAACAAGGAACGGATCTGGATCAAACCCAGAGGCAATAAGGGCATTATGGGGCGTATGGGACCGGCTAGTGTTCAGGGTGGGCAGGCTACGATCAGTGTGACCGCAGCATTGGTGGATGCCTACGAAACCCTGGATGGCAGAACGTTGGATGAGATGCCCGAAGCGGAACGTTTACTTTATGTAAAAGAGCCTAATTATCAGAATAAGAGAGATCCGAGATTAGCCCAGACGGTACTGCTTCCCGGGAACACACTGATAGCCGGAATCGTATACGAACCCTTTACTGCCACGACAGGGAATACCACCAGAGTAGGTTACAATTCAGCCAATGTTTCTGGCTATCTCGTCAAAAAATACATGACCGAACAAGACAGAACAGCGCAGTACGGGAGCGGGAATCTCAACTATATTGTGATCCGCTATGCTGAAATGATGCTTAGCTATGTAGAGGCACTGGTGGAGTCAGGACAATGGCAACATGCCGATGTCAAGACCTATCTCAATCAGATTCGTAACCGCGCGGGATTGCCGGATTACAATGCTACCAAATATAATTCTCAGAACAAGTTAAGAGGCCTGTACAGGAGGGAACGGATGGTCGAGCTTGCGCTGGAGGGGACTCGAATTCACGACATCAGAAGGTGGCAAATCGGAAAAGAGGTACTTGATGGTCCCGTCTTCGGAGCTTTCGATCCGCAGGCTAAGGAACGCGTAAGAGTGGAGGACCGGATTTTTATCGAAAACCGGGATTACCTTTGGCCTATCCCCCAAAACGAAATCAATAATAACTCGGGAATAAGACAAAATCCTGGATACTAAGACAAGTAAATATGTGCTGAGCATTACCGGTGAAGTCTTTGCCTTCACCGGTAATGCTTTAATAGAAAATACAAAGTTTTGTGAGAATGGGTTGATATAGCAAATAACGTGCATCTCTACATTAAAAAGCTGGTCAGCCAGAGTTCCGGATTCCGTTCATATGGTTTTTGTAAGCAAACTCCTTTTGGATATGCCTGCTTTCAATACGTTCAGAAATATAAAGCGCATCAGCTATTAGCCTGTAAGTCCTACCGACCCCGATCAATCGAACGATTTCCTTTTCCCTGACAGTGAGTCCGACAGTACTCAAATTGATCTCAAAACGCTGCAGGGAAGAAATTTCATTAGCCTCTGATTGCTTCACCATCTGGTCTATCAAATCCAGTTTAGACAAATATACCAATCCAAAGGTGTGGGTCAAAAGTTACCTGGCGGCAACGCAGCAGGAACTACCATCAACGCGGAAGAAGAGAATCTAAAATGCGCGGTGTTTGAAAAAACTTCTTAAAAAATAGTGTAGGGGCACTTTCAGTTGTCATGAGAGCAATAGTCAATGTATTGACTGATCATGACAAAAAGGTCCAAGATCAACTCCGTACTTTCATGAAAATAGAGGTATTCAATAAACACAAGGAAGTAGTACAAGCGAGTACTTTGGGGCTTCCTGACGAAACAGGGCCTTCATACCGTAAAAGCTCCTATTCAATCGTTCAAAAATACTGGACAAGCGACGTCACAGAAATAAAAGCAGGTGAAATTCAACTGGCTGTTCACAAGATAGATGTAAAAGAACAGGTAAGTCTGAAAACCTATGCCGCTCCCGCTATGGTAGGAATGTTGTTCTTAGAAAAAGGAAGTATCCAGGTAAAGCAACAGGATAGTTCGTTCAGGGAAATCGGAAACCTGCATCACAATCTGATCATTAACTCGCAAAAAACGGAGGAAACCCTGTTTTTACCTGATCAGCAGATAAACCTCACAACAGTCAATTTTCCGCCGGAATATTTTTTTAAACTCGCTGAGGGGGGAAGCGCCTCTATTGACCGAATGGCGACCAGGATCGATAGAGACAAGGCTAATGCGTTTGTCGCCTCCAATAACCTGTCGATATCATTGCCAATGCTTCGGCTATTGAGCTCATTCGATTCCAACGTCTACAACACCGCGTCACTCCGGTTGTCGACTGAATCAAAGATTCTGGAACTACTTTCCCTACAAATCGCCCAGATTGAAGACAGCCCGCAAAATGCCGTCGTATCGAAGCTTAGCGATGGGGACATAAAACGAATAAATCAGGCAAGGGAATACATCCTATCGGATCTGTCATTTACGCCAACATTAGAATCCATCTCCTTTGAGGTCGGAATCAATGTATTTAAGTTAAAAACTGGCTTCAAGGCACTTTTCGGCCAGTCTGTTTTCAGTTACCTGAGGGAAGAACGACTTGTTCAGGCCTATCATGAAATCAATAAGGGAAACAGTTCATTGACCGACATCGCCTACCAGACCGGGTTTGCATCAATCAGCCATTTTAGCGACGCTTTTAAAAACCGCTACGGAGTTCCTCCCAGTCAATTACGTTAGGTCATCCATTTTCATTTTTCGAAAACCATACTACCGCATTTGAAACAGTTAGTCTTGGCAGCAGGATTTATTTGCAATAAAAAACGAAAGATGAAAACAACTAAATTCCTGCAAGCTGCCATGGCCTTGCTCATTGCTAATAACCTGACATGTTATGCACAGATTTCGCAAATCGAGATCTCCGGAAGGTATAATCCGACATCTAAGTATTTACCACCGGCTGATAGTTCCTCAAAGCCAGGAAAAGCCGTACAATCTGAAATAAATGCCGCAGCTCAAATTAACTTCTATACCGGGGTCGATTCTTTAAACCGGATAAGATCGTTTGGGTCGAATGTGCAATTTCGATACACGAATTTTTCCAGAAATGGGTACAATGAATTGATTTTACCCACGGATCTCTACTGCACGAATGTTGGACTGTATTATTATTCCACGATCAATCAAAAATGGGCATACAATGTATTTTTTAATACAGCGCTCAACACCGATTTTAAGAAAATAGATAAGAATGATATTTTCCTGGCAGGAGGTGCTGTGTTGAGCCGGGAGTTCACGCCCAATTTCAGTCTGGGCTTCGGGGCCCTCGTCCACAATAATCTGGGAGGATTTATGCCATGGCCCGCCTTGACAGTCGATTGGAAAATGGGTGGCAAATTCAGGCTGGATATCCGCACCCCTGACAAATCCCCCGGAATTGCACACTACGTGGGAATAAGCTATGCTGCTTACAGCAAGTTGAATTTATCCCTCGCATTTCAACCGGAGGTAGTATCCTACGACGTCACACCCAACCGAGAAAGAACCAACCGATTGATGAGTTTCTGGCAATTGCCATTCACGCTTTCATCTGCATTTCAGGTTGGAGATTTTGAGATCATTCCAAGTGTTGGTTTTACAGCACTGCGCCGATATGCCTACGGAGAGAAAAAAATATCCGAAATGTTTACCGAATATCCATATCACGGTTTGGGAACAAATCTCATCTATGGTCTTGGAATTAAGTATCGCCCTTTTAAAAAGTAACATGTTTCCAGAAGTCCGATTAATGTTTGTTACCTTATGGTGAGCGTATTCAAAACCTCAGTAAAAACTAAAGCGGCAGTCAGAAAACTGAGTGTGTCACTTGACAAGCTCGATCCTATCGAAAGTTGGAGTTTCGATTTAAATGACTGCGACAAAATACTTCGGATTGAAAGTTCAGTGGAGATATCCGGTTTGATTTTCAGGATTCTGAACGATGACGGTTTCATGTGTGAGGAGTTAGTTGAGTGACATTTTTCGTGCTCCCAAAGGCCTGGGTACACGTCCAATCTTCATTGAGGCCAGTCAAAATTTCAAAAATACATTTTGCCTATGATCACAAAGAAAGTAACACAGCTCGTTGCGTATGAGCTGTGTTACGCAATACTCTTTTTTATCAGTTTGCTTCCTATGAAGCTGCTGTACGGAATATCTTCTGCAATATTCTATTTTTCATTTTATGTTGTCGGATATCGCAGATTGGTAGCAATCCAAAATATTTCACGCTCTTTCCCTGAAAAGAAATATACTGAGATACAGCATATCACAAAAAAATTTTACAAGCACTTTGCATCATACCTCGTAGAAAATATCAAAGCTATTTCGGCCCCGGTTGATACTTTGAATCAAAACCTGGTTTTTGAGAATATCGAAATTTTAGATCAGTATATTTCCGCGGGGCAAGACGTGATAGTTTGCCTGGGGCATTGTGCGAATTGGGAGGTTCTGAACCTGATGAGTAGTAATACACCACACCCGGTTTATGCGGTTTACAAACCCTTAAAATCTCCGATTATTGATAGCCTGATGAAAAGAGTCCGTTCGCGCTTTGGGATGAGGTTAATATCCGACGCATCCGTTACGCGCCACATCCTCTCAAAGAAATCGGGTCCTGCGATATATCTTTTTTTAGCAGACCAATGCCCCTCTGTACTGGATAATCGTTACAAATTTGATTTCCTGCACCAGGAGACATACTTTTTCTCCGGGATGGAAAAATTAGCTCGATTGAATCAGTCCGCTGTAGTGTATTTGCATGTAACGGGCTTATCCAGGGGAGGATACTATATCAAATGCAAAACCATCTGTCAAAACGCTGCATCAACAGATGCTGGCGAAGTCACTAGGAAGTACGCTGAATTACTCGCCGAAGGCATTAGAGAGAACCCTTCTTCATGGCTGTGGACGCATAGAAGATGGAAGAAGTAATGCGCATAACAATCCCACCAGCCTAATCACAAACAGTTAATCCTAAGATTGAGTTTGAAGCGCTTGCTACTCAAAGCGCGCAGGACTTTATCAAATCAGATATTCTCCAAACTGTGTCTAAAATCCAAAACGAAGATGGAAAAGACATCTGGCTGTATGGTGGGTCAAGCTTAATCAAGTCATTTATACAATCAGACCTGATTGATATATATCAGATATCTCTTCACCCAGTTGCAATCGGAAACGGGAAACCTTTGTTTGAAGACCTAAAAACCCCGTTAAATCTGAGTTTGATAAGAACAAATGTCTACAAATCGGGTGTTGTTCAGCTTGTTTATAGTTCCAAATAATATTTCTGCATTGGTTAATTTAAATCTATGGATGAGATACGATTAATTGTCGAAACGCCAAGGTTGTACATCAGGGAGTTTAATATGGAAGACCTAATGGGATTGCATACGATTTGCAGTGATCAGGATTTGATGCGGTTTATAGGTGACGGCAAACCTTTGACCATTGAACAGGTCAAAGAATGGGTATTCGTCACTAAAAACAATTACAAAAGCAAGGGGTTTGGCAACTATGCGATTGTGTCTAAGCTGAACGATGAGCTGATTGGATATTGCGGACTTGTGTATTCAAAACATATCGATAAAATCGAATTGATCTACGCGTTGAAGAAGCAATACTGGAACCTGGGACTTGCAACCGAAGCCAGCGCTAAAATGCTTGAATTTGGACTGAATACTTTAAAGCTCCGCGAAATTTATGCGTCTATCGACCCGGAAAATAAAGCCTCCGGTAAGGTTCTGAGCAAACTGGGTTTTAGTTTTTTGTATCAGCAAGATGACGAGTTCGGGTATGCCACCCATTATTACAGGATCACACAGACTGATCTTTTTTAAAGTCTGCCCAAGACCATTCATATGATTTCATGAAGCAGACAGGCTGAAAAATCTTTCCACGGTCATTGTGATGGACAAAAAGCGCCTGGGCGGCAATTCCCGCTCGACCGCCGGAACCATTACGGATATCTATTCGCCTCTCCGCCTGCTGTTCTCACGCGTGGGACAACCTTCCGCTGGGAGTCGACTGCCTATTCGTTGAATGATCCGAGAGGAATGCGTCCGTTATGCGGGGGCAGTGAATTTGAGGCGCTTTTTGTGATCCCGCTGGGATCATATGTTTTGTAGTAACAAATTGCTTATCAAGTGGTTGTGTCCTGCGAAATCCTGTACTCACCTTGTCACTCAGCAAATTGTGGTGGTTGGCTTGCAATTGGTTCAAAAATAGAAAATTTATTAAACTCTTCCGCGTGAGACTTTAATGTGAATGGGCCGCCAGTTAGGAAAGGTTGATTTCTTATCAAAAAACTATACACTATAATCGAGACTTTCGTATTAACTCAGATTGATTTGCATCTATTTTTATGAATCCCTTTGCCTCTACGGCCCGCTCATCGTTTCCTGTGGCCCAAGTGTACGAACATACGTCGACTAAATGATCATTAATACAGTTACTACAAGTATAAATCATGGCATTGCTGTAACTACCAAAATTTACCGGGGCAAGCTTTGCCAGATAATACCCGCCTAAATAGTACTTCATTTGATGGTTTGTCATTCGAGCTTGCACATTTCTTGCTTCCTCATGGATTTGCTAAAAACACATCGGTAAGCATCGATTTATGTGGAAAAACAATCCTTTCCTGATTCTTCCAAAGGATAGGGATGAAGTTGGGTTCCTGGTATTCCCAACCGACAATATAGGTGTCGTCTCCTGCAACTGCGATCGCCACCGTAAATGCATCGTAGATACCGTCGGTGAGATAGCCAGGCACGCCGTTCTTCCAACACGTAGCGATGTCTTTGGCCCCCTTGTTGTCATAGCCCGAACAGTAGACATCTGAACCCGAAACAGCGATTGCCCGGGCCTGAGAAATGTGCCTTCCGTCCGGGAGCGCTTTCGATTCTCCATTTTTCCAATATCTGGCTGCAAATGTTCCGGCGACATCTTGAAAGCCAGCCAGGTAAACATCCCCGCCGGAAACGGCGAGTTCCACTCCATAGGATTCGTTGCTATCGATATTCAGCGGAAGTGGAACGCCGTTTTTCCACACCATGGCACGGCTATTCGTGCCGGTAAACTCACTGCCTGATATATACACATCGTTGTCTACGACAGATATGGAAGAAGTGGAAGATTTGTTTTTCCCATCGGTTAGTTCGTTAGCCACGCCATTTTTCCAGTATACAGCGGTATGGTATCCCGGTGCCGAATATTGGTGTCCCCCTATATGAACATCTTGCCCGGCTACTGCGATCGATGTTGCATAAGCCACATCGTCTTTACTCGGAAGGTTTGCTTGTATCCCGTTTTTCCAATAAATAGGGACTATACTATCTCCAACCCGCTCGTATCCAGCTACAAATACATCATTACCCACTACTGCTATGGCCATAGCTCTGGCACTTGTAACCCCTTTTGTTAAAGCCGTGGCTACCCCATTCTTCCAGTACATGGCGACTTCCTTTGATCCGTTGAACTGATAGCCAGCTATATACACGTCCGGACCCTTTGGAATTTTATCGTCTTCCTTTTTGCAACTTCCCAACGCGACGGATATTATGACTGTAAGAAGTGTTACGAGATGCCTCATTGATGATAGTATTTAGCTGGTTGACGATAGAAAAGGTGTAACTTCTAAATGTAGATTATTTTAGTGTATTTGTGGTAACAAGAAGTTATAACTTAGTGTATAATTCCATTACCATTCCCAATGAATGTCAATTTGTTCTTAAGACACGCTGTCTCACTTACAGTCATTGGGTTGTTCTCGTATTATTCCAACCTTTTGCAATTTGATGCTCACCAAGCAGGAATATTCAAGTAAGACGGCAAGTACCTATATTTTAGAGGTTCCGGAGGTTAAATCCGACGATGAAGGGCCTTTTGAAATTAATTTAAAACGTATGGCCGAGTGGTACTACTCTCACTATGTTAGTATCAAAAAGTAGTTCTCATGCTATTTAAAACCCTCAAAGCTTACATGTTCTCTATCCTCATAGGCGTCTTCGCAGCTGGTATCGCACTTCTGACAGTACTGAAAGAAATCAAAGAAGCAAAAGATGATGCTGTAAAAGAGAAAGAAATTGGAGATCTTAACAGACAACTTTTACTTAAATCTGACGCTATAATTACCCTTCAGGAAAAAAACCAGATCAAACAGGAAGCGAAGCAGGAAGAGTTGAATAGGAAAAATGACTTGCTAATAAGTAGCCAAGCAAAGACGGTTGAATTACAGGAACAGTTAAATGAGTTTGTGACTGGGGGGAATAACATGCCCGTGATAAAACTAGAAATTTTTAAAGGCCTGTTATCTCCTGCTCATCCAAATTATATCAAGTTTTATGCTCTCAATAAAGGACGAGTGCCAATTAGCACAGTGAAAATTAAAGTTCAGGATTTATCGCCGCCAGGGGGTATGTATGGAAACGACTATGGTGATACACCAATTTACGAAAATCCAACTGTAATAAGTCCACTATTAATAGAAAAGGAGGAGATGTTCTATTCGAAAAGGGTGAACAGTAATACCCGGTTTGAATATAAGTTGGAAGTTATTTGGAATGCTAACTTCTATGATATGCATTTGAAATTTCGGATTAATAACAATAGCTTCGAACTCGTTTCACTCTCTTACACCAGGAATGGAAAGCCTGTCGATGATCCAGAAAAATACTTGGAGTTTGATGCAAGACATAAAATGACGCCCCCATACATACCGCCCAAACCTTTCTAATTTTTTTAAACTTTCATAAGAAGACAAGTACAATCTTTAGCAATCGGCAACTCCGCAGCCACATTTGCTATAAGATAATTCAGGCCATTATACACAATTTAAGGTTAGAAAAACATTGATGTTTGAGAAACCTTGGTCAAAATCGCCTCTGTCAAACATGTCCATTCGGTAACCTAATTTAGTAAGCAAAGCAGGTTACCGAATAGGTTACCGAATGCTTTGATCTGGATTGAATTAGAATGACTTGCTTATCTTCGAAAACAGTTAAAAAATGACGTTTTTAAACGAAAAAAGCGCCCTTTGAGGCGCTTTCAGTGATCCCGCTGGGATTCGAACCCAGGACCCATACATTAAAAGTGTATTGCTCTACCAGCTGAGCTACGGAATCATTTACTTTCAACTTGATTTCTTGTACAAACCCAAGCCTTGTCGTTGATTGTGGTGCAAAAGTATTAGTAAAATTGTACGAAACAAATTTTTCAAAATAGATTTGTGAAGAAATTATTAAGATTTTTGTTAAGCACTTGTTTCCGTGACGATTAATGCCGCGCGCAAAACAAATAAACTTTTTCCGTCGCGTAGGAAAAATGCCGGCTCGTTTTAATTAAGGAGGAGTTTCGAAGAAAATTGAGGCAAATAAGCGAAGACAAGAGGCTGAAAAATTAGCCTGAAAACCGCCTATTGGCTATATTAGCTGGCATGGAATTAACAAGACCCTGTTTTAAAACCGATTTCGTAAATGTTTTCTTTGGCTGCAAGGTGTTTCGCGTTCCTTTTTTTTGTCCTGAATTTCAATCCCTCCTCAGCCCAAAACAATGCTGAGAATCCCAGGCCCTGGCTGCAAGCGTATACTGAACATCGTGAATACGACGGAGTTTATGTCGTCAAAAAAGTGGCGGTACCCTGCCGCACGTATGAAACTTTCCTGACCGACCAGAACGGCAACAAGTTGACTCCGGCCCTGAGGGATATCGGCGATTTCTCTGACGGACTGGCGGAATTTGTGCCCATGGAGCTCGGCCCCGACGGTAAAGGGCTGCATGGATTTATTGACAGACAGGGCAAGGTGGTCGTGCCGCCTGTTTATGCCGGGACCGACAAGTTCGTCGATGGCAAAACCTGGGTTATTTATCCCGTAGGCAAGCAATTCGGCCTTTCTTACATTGATACCAAAGGAAATACCCTTTATAAAATCCCGATCCGGCATTATAAAAACGATTTTCTCATAGCGGCGGCTGAACAGAATCACATCTGTAACCGCGATACCCGGGAAGATATTATCTGGTGGAAAAACCGTGATATGTTTATCCTCAACTGGAATTTCAGCAAGTTTAACGTTCGTGAGATCAAGAAATCACAGCATATTTATCACTTCAATTTCGGCGGCAAATACGGGATTATTGATAAAAATATGATCCTTCGCGTCCCGGTTGCACTGGATGATATTGATCCTACCTACAAATTTTCCGGTCAGGGAATGGAGCGGGTGCAGTACGGCGACAAGTTCGGGTATATTAGTCCGTACACCGGCGACCTCATCGTACCCTTCGAATACACCGATACCCGCAAGCCGACCGCAGGGTTATTTTGGGTAAAAAAGAATAACAAATGGGGCTGCATTGACAAGACGGGCAAGGTCAGGATCAATTTCCTTTACGACGAAGCGACCGGCTTTACCAGTGAAGACCGCTCGGCAGTAGCAATCAACGGGAAATTCGGCCATATTGATAAAAAAGGCCGAATCCGCACGCCGCTCAAATACGATTTTGCTTCTTACTATAACCACGGCATTTCAATGGTGCGGATTGAGGACAAGTACGGTTACATTGACACAACCGGAAAGTATATAGTCGAGCCGATTTATGACGAAGCTTTGCCATTTGACGAAACTACTACAACTGCTGAACGCACGTGGTTGCGTTATGAGTTGGCAATGGACGGCGAGGAAACTTTTGTAGGTTTCTCTTATAAACTTAATGCTGTTTTTATACTAATAGCCCTGCTAATTTTCATCCGGATCAACAGTTATTTGTTCAAAAGGTTTGAAGGCAAAAAGCTGTTTGCGCGCTTTAAAAAGTAGCAATCAGTCGTTTTTTGAATTAGCCTTGTCGATGATTACGGCGAGCAATATCACCAGCCCTTTGACTACCTGCTGCCAGAACGGGGATACGTTCAGCAACACAAGCCCGTTATTTAACACCCCAATAATCAGCGCGCCCTGAACCGTGCCGAGCACACTACCGCGACCGCCTGAGAGCGAAGTCCCTCCTATTACCACGGCCGCAATCGAATCGAGTTCATAGCTGACACCCGCATTCGGCTGGGCAGAATCCAGTCGTGAAGTAACCAGTAGACCACCGACCGCAGCGAGTGCCCCGCCGATTGTATACACAATGATTTTAACCCTGTTAACCTGAATACCCGAAAGTCGGGAAGCACTTTCATTACCTCCAATTGCATAAATATACTTGCCCAGCCTTGTTTTGGTCGTCAGAAAAACAGCGAGCATAACGATCAGCGCGGAGATCCATACCGGCACGGGAACGCCCAGAAACCAGCCGGTACCCAGGTACAAAAACGTATCTCCAAGCCCGCTGATCGGAAAACCTTTGGTCCACAACATGGTAAATCCGCGGGCGACTGTGAGCATGGCGAGCGTGGCCACGAAAGGCGGTACTCTAAATTTGGTGATCGTCCAACCATTGAGGGCGCCTAACGCGGAACCTGTGAGGATACCTGCAAGTGACGCTCCCAAAACCGTGAAGCCGATGTACAGATTATCACTTGGAATTTCAATGCCACTTTTTAGCAGACCCGCAGTGATCGCACCGCAGAGTGCCAGTACCGAGCCTACGGAAAGATCGATCCCGGCCGTCAGTACGATCAATGTCATTCCGGTTGAAATGCAGATATTGACGGAAATCTGTCGCATGACGTTCCATAAGTTGGAAACGCTCAGAAACTTATCTGATAAAATACTCAGGCCGACACAAAGTAAAAAAAGCGCGATTAGCGACTGAAAACGAAGTAATTTATCTTTATCTAATGCCAGGTTCATAATTGCTTTTCGTAGATGGAATGCGGGATCGCCGCTTTCAGGATCAGGTCTTCGGTTGCTTCGGCGGCAGTAAATTCGGCAGTGAGCACGCCCTCTGCCATCACCAGAACGCGATCCGAAACCGCCAGTATCTCCGGCAATTCGGAAGATACCACGATGATTCCCAGACCATTATCTGCCAGTTGAATGATCAGTTTATAAATTTCACTTTTTGCATGGATATCAATTCCGCGCGTCGGTTCGTCGAGTAGAAGCAGCTTCGGTTTCGTGGCCAGCCACTTCGCGAGCACGATTTTCTGCTGGTTACCGCCGCTCAGATTTTTTGCCTGCTGACTTCCGGAAGGTGTTTTAATTTTCAGTTCGCCAATATATTTGTCAGTGAGCGCAGCTTCTTTGTTTTCACTCGACACACCCATATTTTCCAGGTCGGCAAGCGTGGTCAGGCAGATATTCGTTTTTACATCCATTCCCAAAATCAGCCCGTCCTTTTTCCGGTCTTCCGGCACCAGCGCCAGGCCGGCAGCAATCGCCTGGGCAGGGTTCGAAATGGATAATGCATTTCCTTCCACACGGATGGTACCGTGCGAACGCGACGCATGCAGGCCAAAAATGGTTTCAAGTAACTCTGTCCGCCCCGCCCCCATCAAACCAAAAATCCCGACGATCTCGCCAGAGCGGACCTGAAAACTGATATCCTTTAAAATCCGCTCATTTTTGCGCAATGCATGCTGTAATGATAGGTTTTCTATTTCCAGCAAAACGTCCGTCGCAGTCGTCGACTGCTTTTTCCGCATTACTTCAATCTTTCTTCCGACCATTTTTGTAATCAGCAAATCCTGGTCAATATCTTTCATCCGCCCCGATTCAACAGATTTCCCATCCCTCAAAACCACAAAATGATCGGCGATCCGGAACAGCTCGTCCAGCTTGTGCGACACGTAGACGATCGCCTTGTTTTCAGCCCTTAATTCATCAATAATCCCGAACAAAACTTCCACTTCACTACCGGTGATCGCCGAAGTAGGCTCGTCCATAATGATCAGCTCCGCCTCCGTAAGCAATGCTTTCGCAATTTCCACGATCTGCTGCTGGCCTACTTTCAGGTTCGCGACGCGCGCATCGGGGGCCACTTTCAGTTTCAGCCTGTCGAGCAGTTCCTGGGCTTTTCGCCGCATTTTGTTCTTATCGAGCGTGCCGTATTGCGTGAGTATTTCGCGACCGAGAAAAATATTTTCGGTGATGGTGAGATAAGGTATCAGGTTCAGCTCCTGATGAATGATCGCTATTCCGTGCTGCTGCGCTTCTTTTGGATTTTGAAACTTCACCAGGTTATTCTTCCAGAGAATACGGCCTTCATAATCCGCATAAACGCCTGAAAGTATCTTCATCAGCGTCGATTTGCCCGCGCCGTTTTCACCGATCAAGGCAGTCACTTTTCCCGCTTCCAGCGTCAGATTGACGTTTTCCAAAGCCACGACGCCGGGGAATTTCTTGGTAATGTTCTCTGCGGTCAGCACGACTATTCCGGTTTGGTTTCTAAGGATGTATTGAACCCCAGACGAATGGGAATAATCTCGATATTCACCAGGTCAGGGTATTTTTGATTGAGTTCCACAGCTCCGGAAAATGTCACTTCATCGCCTTTTTTTACTTTGGCAAGAAAAGGGGGAAGCACCTTGTCGCGGATAATCTGGTTCAGCTCGGCAGAGATGGCGTTGAGATCGGAAGAATTGGCAAAATCATTGATATCGATCTGCCCCGAAGCATCGCGCACCGCATTCCCGAAAATGTACTCGGTAGCAATCGTAACCGGCTTTTCGCCCGACCTGGTACGCACTAAAATCACAATCCTGTTCTCTTCCACGGACTGGATTTTTCCAGTCCCTTTTACCAGAAAGTACTTGATGTTTCCGATGCTCATCGACTTCCCAAACCGGGAAAATGCCTGTTCCCTGTTTGCTTTCAGGAGATCAAAAAGCTGTGCTGCTTCTGGCGCATTCGCCAGTGCCGGTTCCAGTTTCTCAGTCCAGAATTTCGTCGCAAACTTTCGTCCGTTAAATGAATCTGTTCCCGCATTGACCTCGTCGAGCTTTTTGAAATAGACAGAATTGTAAGCCACGAATGCAATGATCACCAGGAACAGCAAGTATCTGAACGCTTTTTTCATAGTCAGTCTTCTTTACCGTAAGCTGCGTAGTTTTCAATATTGTCACGCTTCACGAGTTCCACTGCAACCGGCATCTTTTTCGGAAATTTGCGTTCACCTTTGAAGTACTGATCGGCAAAAGTTGCGGCAGTTTGCGCCATGACGATCGGGAACTGCATACCGGTCGCCATAATCTTTCCATCCTGAATCGACTTGACCACATCTTCGGCACCGTCAAAACCGAACACCTTAACATGTTCCGCTTTCCCCGCAGCGACCAAAGCCTGATAAGCGCCCATCGCCATCGCGTCGTTTCCGCAAAAAACCGCATCAATATCGGGCTGTGCCTGCAAAATGGATTCAAGTACTTCCATTGCTTTATTCCGGTCGAAATCAGCACTCTGCTGAGCGACCATTTTGAGATCGGGATACTGGTCGACCACGCTGTGAAAACCCTTCGAGCGGTTCCAGGTATTGTTATCCCCTACCATTCCGAGGATCTCTACATACTTTCCTTTCTTGTTCAAAGTCTCAACAAAGTACTTCCCGATTGCCACGCAGCCTGAGTAGCTGTCGGACAAGATCTGTGAAGTTGCCGCGCCGTTTGCATTCACTTCGCGGTCCATGCAAAATACGGGCACACCAGCCGCAGTCGCATTTTTTACATTCACGATTGAACCGTCTGCATCGGTCGGATTAAACAAAATCGCATCATAACCCGACGCGATCGCATTTTCAAAATGGTCCGTTTCCTGCGCTGTATTGTTTTGCGAATCAAAAACCTTCGATTCATAACCCAGTTCTTTCGCCTTCAACTGCGCCTGTTCCGCAAGAAATACGAACCACGGATTATTCAGTGTAGAAACGACAATAGCCATTTTCTTGGGCTCCTCTTCACTTTGTTCTGTTTTACAACCGATTAGTCCTAGTGTGAAAAGGATGTAAATCGGCAGTAATATATGGTTTGGTTTCATCGGCGTTGGGGTTGTAGACCTGTTACGGATAAACCGTTACAATCACCCGCTGGTAGCGGGTAAGTGCAGGTTTTCCGTTATCTGTTATGGCCAAAATAATATGGATTGTTTCCGGCTGCGTTACTTTTGGGGCCGGAAACGACGTGGAAGCCGCTTTGGTGTCAACGATCCCCAAAGGCTCTTTCGAGTTATAGCTACCCGGTTCAGGGTAATAAATCCATTCGTAAGAAAGCGCATTTCCATCAGGATCCTGCGAACCGTCCGCGCTCAGCGTTACCTTTTCTCCACTTTTGACTTTGACCGCATTTCCATTTCTAGAAACTGCCTTCGGCGGGTGATTGGCTTCCTTGAAAGGTTTGATCGTCCAGTCCATTCGCGCGGCAAAATCATTTTGAAAAGCCTCGCGCCATCTCCATAATGTGGCTTTATTGCTCGTATGGAAATTGCCATCGAAACCTTTTACCTCGTCCATGGCGTCCGTGTAAATCGGTCGGGTTTCGGGTTCGTAAAAATATTTTAACGTTCTCGGTGTATAAAGTTCATACCTGCCGCCCCAGCCACCATATTCCGGGTGTTCGGGGTTATTTAGGCCATTTTCAACCAAACCCAGAAACGAAGGCGTATCACCTTCCATCAGGAATTTGGTAAAAGGATATTCGGCACCCAGCGGCCCGTGGCTTCTCACGTGCTCGTCGAGCCAGGGATTGTCTACGATTTCAAAATTGGCCCCCACGAAACGGCCATGAAATTTATCCCCGCTGATGCCCGACCAGGTTGCATAATGGTAGGCACCGGCAGCATGGTAGCCCGGACTGCCCACATAAAACAGGTCCGGGAAATTCTTACGGATCCATGGCCCGGTATCGTCCTGATCCGAGATCGTGTACATCCGTATTTTGGAAACAAACTTTTTAACATCCTCCGGAGCACGCGTTTTACGAACCTTCCAAAGAGCCTGCGCCAGACAGTTAGCCCCACCCCAAACCGGAATCCAGACCGGCCGATCGTCCTTTTTATCAACCACTTTAATAATCCATTCAGACCCTTCCGAATCCTTCCCCTCCCCGATCGCCTGCATGCCAAATTCGGGAATGCTAGACTTTGTAATGCCTAACAAATACTCGGCTGAAGGGTAACCTTTTTCGTGCAGCAAGAGATTGTTACGCACTTTTCCATAAGCCTGGATCAGCTCCCTGATCTTTTCCGGTGCTACCCGCTCGCGCTGGTGAATAGACGTCGTCGCGACGAGCCCTTCGATATCCCACTGATTCGAATAGGTCAGAAACCGGATCAGCGACTGCGTGTCATCGGGTTCATTTTCAATATCGGTCAAAACTAGCACACGTGCTTTTCCGGCAGTACCCTGGCCAAAACCGGGAACCGATAAGGCCAGTAGCGAAAAGATAATCAGCTTTTTGATCCGTTTCATAGTAAAGAAAAACGGTGAAAGAATGGACTGGTACTATTTTTCAGACAGAGGTATCTGTCACAAACCCTTACAAAGTTTACGGGCAGATGCAGCGATACCTTCTTCGGAAATACCGTAATGTGCAAATATCTCCTGCTGTGAACCCGTGACGGTATATTCATCGGGTATGGCGATTATTTTGAATGGATTGCGATGCCCCGTCTGCATGAAATACGATGCACAAGCCTCACCCAAACCTCCGTAAACACTATGCTCTTCAACTGTAATAATGGGTTTGCCCGATAAAGCCAGTTTATTTAACAAATTGTAATCCAGCGGCTTGATTGTGTGCATACTCACGACCGAGGCCGAGATACCCGACTCTCTTTCCAGCTTTTCGGCGGCCTGCAATGCCGGTGCGACCGTTTCCCCGGTAGCAATGATATTGATATCCCCGCCCTCTCTCACAATCCGGCCTTTGCCGAATTCAAAGGTCTTTTCATCTTCCGAAAGCAGCGGCATTGCTTTTTTTCCAAATCTTAAATAAACAGGAAAATCCGACTCCGCAGCCAGCCTGATCGCCTGCTCCGTTTCAAAATTATCTGCTGGCGCTACGATCACAAGATTATTGATCGTCCTCAAAACAGCAAAATCATGCAAACTGTGATGCGTTGAACCCAGTGCCCCGTAGCTTACACCTGCACTGATACCGATCAGTTTAACAGGATTGTCAGAATAGGCCACATCGTTTTTGATCTGCTCTAACGCACGCGCAGTAAGAAAACAAGCGGGAGAGACAGCAAAAACCTTCTTACCGGTAGAAGCCAGTCCTGCCGAAACGCCGACCAGATTTTGCTCCGCAATACCTACTTCGACGATCTGGTCCGGAAATTTCTGCCCGAACGGTACCAGCTTACCGGAACCCCGCGAGTCGCTTGTGACTACTATAATATCCCGGTCCTCGGCTGCCAGCCTTTGAAGTGTTTTGGAAAAAACTTCCAGGTTCGCCTCGTTTTTTAAAGCAATGTTTTCAATGGTCGCTTCCACTCCTAATTCATTTAATGTCCCGAAAAATCCGGTAAAATGTTATGCAATAGTTTCCTCAGCTACATTCAGCTCCTCCAGTGCGACGGCGTATTGCTCCGTACTCGGCACGCCATGGTGCCATTTCAGCTGGCCTTCCATATAGCTGATCCCTTTTCCTTTAATTGTATGCGCGATTACCAGGCTAGGCTTTCCTTTTTCAAATGGTATCGCCTCAAAGGCGGCTTTCAGCTGCTTAAAATCATGTCCGTCTACATGCCGGACAGCCCAGCCAAAAGCTTCAAATTTCTTGTCGACCGGATCAATATCACATACAGCGCTGGTAGGGCCGCTGATCTGTAATGTATTTTTATCCAGAATAGCGCAAAGATTGTCCAGCTTATAATGTGAAGCCGACAGGGCGGCTTCCCAGTTGGAGCCTTCCGGCAGCTCGCCGTCGCCCAGCAATGTAAAAACGCGGTAGTCCTTTTTATCCAGCTTGCCTGCGATCGCGGTACCCACGCTCAGCGAAAGTCCGTGGCCCAATGCGCCCGTATTCTGCTCAACACCATGTACTTTGCGCGTGGGGTGACCAATGTAATGCGACTGGTACCTGCACAATGTGTCAAGGTCTGACTCCGGGAAAAAGCCTTTTGAAGCCAGTACCACGTAAAGCGCCTCCACGGTATGCCCTTTACTCTGAATGTAACGGTCGCGGTCGGGCGAGGCGAAATCTGCTGCATTCACATTTAAAATGTGGTTATAAAGCACATTCAGAATGTCGATACAGGAAAGACTCCCGCCCGTATGACCTGCCTTCGCCTGATAGATGTACTTGAGTATTTTGCGCCGGTACTCCACCGACTTACGTGCAAGCTCCTGTTCTGACATTGTTATTGATATTGAGAAACCATTTCTCTGCTTGTAAAGCCGTTCCCTACTGAATCGCGGACAGGCTCGTCGAAAAGCTGCACTTCCCAGCCCATGTAATTGCCCAGTGCCTCTTTCAATATGCCGGCTGTTTTGGACGCATTCATTACTACATGATGCTCAAAACCATTGTTGCAGATGTAATGCATTAACTTTTGAAGATTCGGAATTTCCGCGACTGCGCGGTTTCCAAACGTTTTCAGCGAATCGTCGGTCAGCCTGCCTTCGCCAACATAGGCTTTCATAATACCCTTCGGATCGTCGGTACTGATCCGGCCGAAAGTGAGCGGCATGGCAGGCGTGCGGCCCGAGAGTGCCCCATAAGTATTTTCTTCTCCCACGGAAGTACCCAGGATCGGCGCGGTGCTGATTTCGATATCCGGCAAAAAGGATTTGGCCCAGTTTCCGCAATGAAAGAGCACACACTTATTATCGTCGTCGGCGTAGTTATTGTTCCAATCTACCAGGGCACTGGGCGTCCCGGAGGCAAGTTGCAGTGCGTACATACTCAACGTACCCGTCACGTCTACCTCGCAGCCGCTGGGCGACATACTTTCGCTCATAATGCTCATGGAAGTACACACATTGCAACCGTAATTCTGCTGCACGGAAGTCCAGCATTGAATTGCCGTGGCATCGAGCGCATTTTCCGCAACGAATTCGGCCAATACCACATCGAGTTTCGCCATTTGAAACAACGCTTCATCCGGCGTGCGCCCCACGGATGCATAATCTCTTATTTTTTGTAAATGCTGCTGCACGCTGGTATCGTGCCGGGTGAGTTTATTGGCTCTGCCTAAAATTTCAGAAAGATCCACGGTTACGACCGAGATACCATTCCGCTGCAATATCTTTTCGCTGTATCGAACGGTATTAAAACCGCCCGGCCTGGCTCCTATCGCCCCTATCCGTACATTCCGCAAACCTTTGGTAACGCGGCAAACCGCAACGAAATCCTGTAAATCCTTGATAAAAGATGCGTCCTGCGGGTGCACGACGTGCTTGGTAGTAAGCGTGTATTTGATCCCGAACTGGTACAGATTGTTGCAGGCCGAAATTTTCCCGCACCAGGAATCTCTCCGGCGCGCCACGTCCATTTTATTCAGATCGTCGGGATAACCCTGGACCAGAACCGGTACATTCAGTTCGGAAAGTTTGAGCGTTTCGGCAATGCCGCGTTCGTCGCCGAAATTGGGCAATACTACCAGCACGCCAATAATTTCGTCGCGGTGCGCGCGAAACAATGCAGCACACTTTTGCGCATCCTGGAAAGTTTCGACACCGCCTAATTTAGTATCCTCAGTATCCAGCATTACCACCGGGATAGCAAGCTTTTTGAAAAGATCAATAATCTCCACCCTGGCCTCCGCAACCAGCCGGTCCGGAAAAAAGTCCCGGTTACCAATTATTACCCCAATACTACCTTTCATATTCATGGTTTTACAAAATCAAATTTCCTTCCTCCTTTCTCCTTTCCTCCTTCCTCCCTTCAACCCTATCCTGCAATTATCAACTCAATCTCATTGTCATGAAAAAGCTGCTTGTGCTTGTCTTCCACACCTGCATCTGTGATGATATAATCGATCAGCGAAAGTGCCCCCAAGCTGGCAAATGCGCTCTTTCCTACTTTGGTGGAATCCGCTACCAGGTAAGTCGTATCGGCGGCGTCGATCATTGCTTTTTTTACTACTAAGTCGCTGATACTCGGATAAGTAAGTCCTGATTTTAGTGAAAGTCCGGCTGTGGCCAAAAACAGCTTCTGCACATTCAGGCCCTTGAAAAAATCGGCAGCTTTTTGTCCGGTCAGCGATAAGGTCGGCGGCTTAAATTCGCCTCCGGTCATGATTACCTCAATGCCCGTTTCCGCTCCCAGCAGCAATGCGATATTCAATGCATTCGTAATCACGGTCAGGTGCCGGTTGCCGCCCCGCAGTTTCTTGGCAATTTCAGTGGTGGTCGATCCCGAATCCAGGATAATCGTGTCACCGTTGTCAATGTATTCCAGGCATTTTGAGGCGATCAGCTCTTTCTTGTCGAGATTCTCCTGATTACCCAGCGAAAAGTTGCGAACCTGGTCTTCGACGTTTTTCAAAAATGCCCCGCCGTGTTCCTTGATCACCAGACCGTCTTTTTCCAGCTTATCCAGATCCTGCCGGATCGTCACCTCAGTGACTTTGAAAAGCTTGGCCAGATCGATCACTTTGGCCGAACCATCTTCTTTTAACAACTCTAGTATTTTATCCCTTCTTTGGTTTGCAAGCATTGTTCCCATTATTAATTTGTTTTCCTTTTCAGCTAAAATAAAAGGAAAACAAACAATTAATAGATCTGCCGTGAAATATAACCGTCATCGGTAAAAAACAGCACAGCTAAAATCTATAAAAGCAAATTTACGAAAATAAAAGAAAGTAAAAAGTAATAAGTGAAAATATTACAACACTATTATGCTACTAATTCTTAAATTGTCAACAATACGGTCTCAGATTTAATATGGTTAATATGCTTTCTAAATATTTGCTACTCTCATTCGGATTAAGCGCCTCGATCACAGCTTTTGGACAGACTTCCCGTAAGGATACATTGCCCCCACCCTCCGCGACGGAGGATTGGTCGGTTAAACCTCCCATAGTCACGCCCGGACAATCCGAAGCACCACCTTCAGACGCAGTCGTACTTTTAGGAAGTGAAGCCGACGCACAAAAATGGCAGCACAGCGACGGTTCAGCGATTAGGTGGAAAGCAGGAAAGGGAGAATTAACCATTGTCCCGAAAGCAACCGATATTGAATCGAAACGAAAATTCGGTAGTATGCAGCTGCATTTGGAATGGAAAACACCTGATCCAAAGGAAGATAAGGAAATGAACCGCGGCAATAGCGGCGTACTCTTTATGGGGTTATACGAGTTGCAGATTTATGAATCGTACCAGTATTTGACCAAAATCTACTATAATGGCCAGGCAGGAAGCGTCTACAAGCAACATGCCCCCCTGGTGAATGCTGCGAACAAGCCGCAAACCTGGCAGACCTACGACGTGGTTTTTGAAGCCCCCGTTTTCAATACCGACAAAACCCTGAAAACCCCAGCCTACATGACGGTTTTTCACAACAACGTTCTCATTCTTAATCACGTAGAGCTCAAAGGGCCGATGATGTACCAGGGCTATCCGCAGTACAGCTTCCACGAGGACAAGCTTCCGCTGCGATTGCAGGAACACGGCAGCAGGGTTAGTTTTCGGAATATCTGGGTTAGGGAGTTATGATCGGCCGTTCAGGAACTGACAGTAACCGGTAAAAAACAAGTTGCGATTAGCCACGATAACATTTTTAAGATTGAAGGCCTAACTTCAATTAGATTATCTTGGTTATTGTTTCGCACAAGGCAATTAGATTATTTAGTGGTAAATATCCAATGTATGAAACCGCGATGGACAAATGGTACAACGTTGCCGCAAAAGCCGATTGGCAAAACTTTGCGCAAGTACGACAAAGCTTTGGATCCGTGGATTCAGTCGGAAATGATCTTTACGTTTTCAACATTGGTGGAAATAAGTGTAGATTAATTGTTCGAATTATCTTTAAGACGCAGATGATCTTCATACGATTTATCGGCACCCACAATCAATACGATAAGGTTGATCTTTCAAAATTATAAACATGGAGACTATCACATCGGAAAGTCAATACGAAGCTGCGCTTGAAAATCTTAACTTATTAATGAAAATAGGTGAAGAAAACATATCAGATGATGACACTCGTCAAATCGAAATGCTCGGACTAGCGATCCAGGCATACGAAAGGATTCATTATCCATACCCAATGCCTAAGACGATTCCAGAAATGTTGGAGCTCAGGCGGCTCCAGCTGAAACTAACGCAGGCCGCACTAGCCAAAATCCTCGGCCTAGGCAAGCCGGAGTTAGCACAGATTATGAATGGGAAGCTCGAACCAGACGTCACATTTTTAAAGGCGGTTTATCATAAACTGGGAGTCGACCCTGCATTCTTGCTAGACAAAGCTTAGCCTACCGCGCCAGCGGTAACCACACTGACATATCACCATGCCCACGGTTGCCCCAGGCGTAATAGGTAAGTCGTTGATCTACATAAAATATCGGCCGCTAAGAAAAGCCCGGCTGGACCATCTCCGATATTTGCTGCATGTACATGAGCCGCCCATAGTCGGCCGTCGCTATCGACCAATTGGGCCATTAAGTTGGCAAATTCCGCCATCGCCGGGCGACCCCGTGACAACCAGTTCGAACTGTAAAGAGCAAGGCAATCATGATCTCTCTCAGATCTAATTTTCCTCTTCATTTTACCGGGCCGTCGGAGCGATCAAAAAAGGACGAAATTGCGTCCATTGGAGATCGCGGGGCGGCCCGTGCCATCAGTTCTAAAAACTGTTTGTTCACATCTTTGGAGTTTGGTCACAGCAAAGTTGATACGATCCCCGATATCTTCAATTCCCCGACACACGCTAAGAATGATGGTTAATGTATTGTAAATTAATACATTATTCCAAACCGTCTAATATATTTATACCAACGTTAAATCCCAAACGACTTCTGCCATGCGACACGAAATCCTGAGATCATTACTGCTGGTCACCTGTATCTCTTTGATATACGAGCCCGCAAAGTGCCAGACAACCGACAAAATCAGCGATAGCGATGGAAATACGTATACCATCAAACTAATGCCCGACGGGAATCAGTGGATGACGCAGGACTTGAATGTCCGGGTCGATAGTTCCTGGTGTTTTGCGGATGACACTGCAAATTGCAAGATTTATGGAAGGTTATATACCTACTATTCGGCAGCGGAAGCTTGTAATACGCTCGGTAATGGCTGGCATTTGCCGTCCCGGAAAGATTGGGAAGTGTTGTCTGATCAATATGGTGGTGCCAGTAATAAGTCGAAAGATTGGGGCAGAGCTGCATATAAAGCCTTACAAACGGGAGGGGAATCGGGCTTCCATGCTACGTTGGGAGGTAATAGGGAGCTGACCGGCGGGAAATATGAGAGGTTGAATGCGCACGGGTTTTACTGGACAGCCACCGAAATCGACCAGAAGACAGCCTGGAACTTCAATTTTGGTGCGGGAGGGAAAGCATTGCATTGCCAGGACGGGATGGGAAAGGGGGAGGGCGCCACCGTCCGGTGCGTCAGAACGATCGCAAAGAATTAGTATCGATCCGGATGTCTTGACGTATTAAAATACAAAGGCGCCAGCATCACGCCGGCGCCTTTTCATTCAACACTTATTTCCCAACAATCACATAGAGAATCCTGATCTAAAAAACGCGTTGGAGAAATGGTATAAAGAAACCGTGAAAGCGGACTTGGCGAATTTTAGCGAGGTCAGACAGACGTTCAATTCTGTCGACTTTGTTGGTAACGGTTTATTTGTGTTTAATATCGGGGGCAACAAATGTCGGTTAATCGCTCGAATCCTTTTTAGAAAACGGACATTATATATTCGCTTTATCGGGACGCACAAACAATATGATGAAGTTAATTTGGCGACACTTTAAAACAGTAACATGGAAACTTTGAAATCAGACAAAAAGTACCGACTACCGCACCAGCGGAAGCCAGACTGACATATCCCCGTGTCCGCGGTTGCCCCAGGCATAATATGGTACCAATCTGACAGGAATCGTTTTGGGGGCCTCCTTACTTACTTCACGATACAATTTTTTGTTCCAATCCGTATTGCCAAGCAACACAGCGTCACCCTGTAAAGCAGTGATGGGGCTGTTTTCAATCGTTATTTTTGCGGGTTTGAAATTGTTGCTGACCGCAACCGCTACATCGAAAATCGTTTTGCCTTTTGGCAGATCTATCGATTCGACGCAATACACGATGGGCCCGCGCTTTACTGCGACCTGATTTCTGGTTTCTTCTACCAACGGGTTGGATTCGATCAGCTTCACCGGCATAGGCAGCAGGAGTTCGACCTTATCGCCCTTTTTCCAGCTCCGTTTTACTTCGGCATAGGTACCTGCATGCAAGGCCTCGGTTTGTTTCTTGCCGTTCACAGTCAAACTAGCGCCTGAGCACCAGCCCGGAATCCTGAAAAACATGGAAAACGCAGCCGCAGGAGCCTCTTCAAGTTGAACTGTTACTTTACCGTCCCAAGGGTAATCTGTTGTTTGCGAAAGCTTTAATGAACCATTTTTGAAATGCGTAGCCAGTTTGTTCCCTCCATATAAATTGAAGAAAACACCCGCTTCTGAAATGCTGTACACGTATTGGTTTACCTCAGAAACCGTACGAACCGTATTGGGCGGACAGCAATTTGACTTGGAAATATACGGCTGCCTCTCTTTCTCCCAGCGCTGCTTGAACGGAAGCGCATCCGAATAAGCCAATGGATTGGTATAAAGAAACTTATCTCCTTGCAAATTAATCCCCGACAAAACACTGTTGTACAAAGCCAGTTCGACAATATCCGCATATTTGGCGTCACCCGTAATTTGCAACATCCGCCAGTTCCAGAGCACGTTGCCGATATTGGCGCAGGTTTCGTTATGTGCTGTAAAATTAGGCAGCTGGTAATCGCGCCCGTAAGCCTGATGGATTTTCTGCACCTCGTCCGGTTTATAAGAGGTACCATCGGGGGACACACCATCATAAAGTGCCCCACAGCCACCGGTAACGTACATTTTGTGATTGGTCACATCTTCCCACATCACATTCAGCTGGTCCAGTAATGCCTTATCGCCGGTCTCCGCGTAAACATCCGCAACACCCGCATACAGATAATTCGCCCGTACCGCATGACCCATTACTTTGGTTTGTTTCAAAAACGGGATCCGGTCCTGGTTGTCGTCAGTACCTTCCGTTGCACCTTTTAAGGCAATCAAATGCTTCACCAGTTTGAGGTATTTTTCTTCCCCTGTCGTCCGGTACATTTCGGACAAGCCCATATAATGCGACGGACAAATCGCGTTTCTGGATTGCTCCGGAGTTGCCTTTGCGTAAAAACCGATCAGGAAATCAGAAGCTTTTTTGGCAACGTCCAGCAAGGTCGTTTTGCCGGTAGCGCGGTAATGCACGCAGGCTGCTGTCATTAAATGGCCAAAATTGTATGCCTCAAAGCTCAGCCGGTCGTCGAACATTTTCGCTTCTCCGTTTTGCTTTTGCTGGATAATTGCTTTGGTATATATATAACCGTCAGCACGTTGCGCCTTCGCCATTACCCCGATCGCCTGGTCCATGATTTCGTCCAGCTTCGGATCCTTGGTCACTGCGTACATTCCTGCGACAGCCTCGAATGTTTTGTAGAAATCCCCGTCATGAAATGAAGGACCTTTGAAGTTGCCTTCCTTCAAGCCCGCCGCGATCTCGAAATTGCGAAAAGAGTGACTGAGGTTAGGATCCGTATAAACCTTCCAGATATTAGGTACCATCGTTTCGCGGCACACCTGAAAACGATCGGCCCAGAAACCGGTAGTCCACTGCACCGCGTTCATATCCGTCCCGTGCAATTTCGCGTGAGTACTCTTGGAAGTATTGACCAATGCTTTATCCTGCGCCGAAGCTGCATGGAAAAATGCCAGCCCGGCTGCGGGGATCAACAGAAACCTCTTAAAACGCATCATTCCTATATTTTTCAAAGTTCTTTCGTTATCAAGTTTTTAATTCTAAAAACGGCCTCCGGATCCTTTCTACCGGCGCCGGGCAGGTCGTACATCTGGTCGGTGGGGGTATCTGCGTTGGGAAATCTACGTGTGTCCCCGGTGCGGAACGAAACGCGGCTGACCGCATCCATAGCAGAGAAAAGTATCTGATTACCAAGCGATTTTCCATTAATACTAACAGTGTACAATCTTGTTTCAGTGTTCAGCCGAAGCGTGATTTTGTAGGTTTTGCCGGCTTCGTATTGCATCAGGTTTTTGTTACGATAACCCGCCTTCACCCGAATGTTCCCCGTAGAATCGAACGATAAACGCAATCCCGGATTGCCCTGCGCATTGAGCAGCTCTATATCCAGCAGCCCGTTTTTATGCTGACCAGGAGTCACTGAAAATTCGACAGACAATTTCCTGGTTGCAGGAATAACCCGTTCGGCCTTTGCATAATCGAACGGGTCAAAGTCCCTCAAAACAAGTGACTTATCCCCCTGTTGCTCACCCTCTACTTTAACAGGAGCCCACAGCGGGCTGTAAATATTCCATTCCCGCAGCCCGCCGATATTATTCACCTTACCAAATCCCCCATCCGAATGCAAGGCGGCAGTTTCCGTGAGCGGCACCGGAACAGACGATACCCAGATGTCCTCCTTATTCATGCTGTAAGTAACCCACATTTTCCCATCAGAGGGCGCTACGTTCCCTTCCGAAATGCCGCGCACGTATTGCGGACCATAAGATTTATAATTGCCGCCGTACCTCATCGCAGTGATCTCGCCATTTAACAAAAGCAGATTTTTGTAGTTCACCCCATCATCGCTTACCGAAACTGCGAGCGGCCACCGGAATTCGGCCGGGTTATAGACCGTAACGTATTTTCCGTCGGAAGTTTTTTGTCCCCATATTTTCGCGTTACTGTTTACAAATCCAGGTGCCCTTTTTGGTTTGTACAGCCAGGTTTTGCCGTTGTCCGTACTTATACTTGTCAACGCATTTTTCCATAGCCCTACTACCCTGCCGTCGGGTAAGTGGTAGGAGCTGAATGCTTTATACTCGCCTTTCAATGAGATCAGAGGGTCGTCACGATCTGCTTCTTCTACCCATTGTTGCACCACCAACTTATTAGCAAGCAACTCATTACAAGCTGCTACAAATGCATTGTCCTTGCTCGTTTCATAAAATGGGTAATCCGACTTCTGCTTCCAGGAGCTGTTATTTCGAATAAAATAAATCGGCCCGAGCGAACCGTCTTCCCTGATTTCACGTACGACCCGTCCTATTCCGTTACCATCATTCGGGTCATCTTTCGCATCGAGCGAGATCCCGTAGTAGCCCAGCGTCAGCAACTTACCATTTTTGGAGACATAAAATCCCATGCGCTGATGCATGACTGCGTAGAGATTTTTCGCTGTGCCCGGATAACCCTTTTTCGTCGTGCCGTCAGGAATTTTATATGGCGGAAAAATAACTTTTGGCACTGTCCAGCTCGTTCCGTCTTTGGAAGTTTGAAGCAGAGTCTGACCCGGCGGAATATGCTCTCCTACTGGATTACTCAAATAATTGAGGTAAAAAGTACCTTTCCAGTAAGCCAGCATCGGCGCGTGGTTATAAGTCCAGCTCAATGCAGAATCTCCGCCGAAATCCGTCCGGTTCGCCCGGAAAGTCTGATAGGCATGTGCGCCTATCACCGGGCTCAGCTGACCGTGGTGATAGTCAACATTCGAGAGCGTTTTGCCCGTGTAACGGATCGTATCCTGCGCCTTAAGCCCAGGATACGTAATCGATAAAGTCAATAAGATTAGCAATACCTTTCTCATTCCATCCTCTCTAATATCCGGCATTCTGCGTTATTTTGGCGTTTTGGTCGCGCACGATATTCGGGATCGGCAGCAGCAGTTTCGCTTCCGTTACCGGTTTTCCTTTTTGTGTCAAAACAGGTATCGCCCTTCCGGTCCTTTTCAGGTCAAACCAGCGGTGAAATTCAAACGCCAGCTCGACGCGCCGCTCATGCTCCACAGCCAAAGCCACTGTACTGTATTTGGCCGGATAGCCCGCCGCACCGAACAAAGGCAGGTTTGATCTTTTGCGGACTTCATTCAGGTAACTCACGTCGCCTGTCGCCTCGGTCAGCAGCAAAAGCAGGTCTGCATAGCGGAAAACGATAAAATTGTTATTCGCAGCAATGCTCTGATTGATCAGCGGTGCCGTTTTATCAGCCCATTTCTTCGGAAAAAACGCAGGCGTAAAAACACCTTTCGCGTCGGTGTACCCCGTATCTACTGACGCCAACCTGCGGTTGTCACCCTGTTCATATTCGGCCAGAATATCATTCACAACCTGGTTCATACCCGCTCCATAAAAGCCCAATGCATTGGAGTTCGGGAAAAATTCGAGGTAATAGTTGCTGTAAGGATTGGTCGCAGCGCCGCCGAGATATTGAATCTCAAAGATCGATTCTTTCGTGTTCTTGTTTTTCACATCCCACAAAGCAGCGTAAGAAGGCAGTAATTCGAATTTTTTGCTGTCATAAATTTCTTTCAGCTCTTTGACCGCATTGGTTTTATCTCCTGCCAGGAGGTAAACTTTCCCGAGCAGCATCTGCGCGGCACTTTTCGTGGTCCGTCCCGCAATCGCAGCGGTGGCAGGCAGTTTTGTCTTCGCTTCTGCAAGATCCTTGATGATCTGTGCATGGATTTCTGAGGCAGGCGAGCGGAGTACATCATAGCTTTCAGCGGCTGTGAGTGGCCTGGTAACCAGCGGCATATCGCCCCAGATCTGTACCATATTGTAGTAGTAAAGCGAGCGCAGGAACAACATTTCACCCTGCGTTTGCGCTTTGTAAGCCGCATCAATATCAGCGGTTTCGATCTTGCTCAATATGATATTGATATTGTAGAGCGACTTGTAGAAATCCTGCCAGAACTGGTATACCATCGTATTGGCCGGCGCCAGCGAGTAGTCGCGGAACTGCCATTTATCCGCCTGATTTCCCGAAATATTCAGGATCGTCACATTGTCCGCCATCAATTCTCCGGTGTAAGAAACCGGCCCCTGCGGATGATAAACGGTGTAAAGTGTATTGTAAGCCGCATTCACAGCCAGGTCAAAATCGGAGCGGGTTTTGTAAAAATTCTCCGCATTAGGATTAGAAATCGGCGCGAGTTCCAGGAAGGATTCCTTACAGCCGGACAGTGCGGCGACGAAGGTGATCAGTGTCAGAATAAATATGTTCTTTTTCATAACAGATTGGGCGAATGGATTAAAAATCAGCTTTGATACCTACTGTGATTACTCTTGGCAATGGATAAGATCCATAATCTACCCCCGAAAAAGCACCAGGTACCGGCGCATTTCCGCTGCTGTAAGAGCCCGCAGTTTCCATGCTGCTGCTATAAGATGTAGTTCCGTAAGTTGTGTTTTCAGGGTCGTAGCCAATGTATTTGCTGAACAAATGCACATTTTCAGCATTCACATACACGCGTGCATCCCGGATTTTCAGTTTGCTGGTCACCGACTGCGGCAATGCGTAGGAAACGCGGATATTCTTGATCCTTACAAAACTTGCATCTTCTACCCAATAGGAAGAAAACTGCTTCTGCAAACCCAGGTAATTGACCGAAGGCTTGAAATGCTTTCCGTCGCCCGGCTGGCTTTCCGACCGCCAGTAGTTATACATACTTTCATAGAAATTACGCCCATTATCCCAGGTACCGAGGTATCTGACATTGTTATTCGCGATTTCACCGCCAAAAGACCCCTGCAACAAAAACGAGAATTCAAATCCTTTGTACCCTACTGTATTGGTGATACCTGCGATAAAATCGGGCTGATAGTTTCCGAGAATCGTACGGTCCGCATCCGAAATTTTACCGTCACCGTTTACG
Organism: Dyadobacter sp. UC 10; assembly: GCF_008369915.1. Lineage (NCBI taxonomy): Bacteria > Pseudomonadati > Bacteroidota > Cytophagia > Cytophagales > Spirosomataceae > Dyadobacter > Dyadobacter aurulentus. Next base: position 6,552,150 of record NZ_VSRN01000001.1, read on the forward strand.
TCACGTACTTTCGGGTCGCCTGGTGTTGTACTTGTGTGGTGCGGATATGCATCGATCTCTGCCTGATTTTTGAAAACACCGTCGAAAATATATCCGTAAAAATTCGAAACAGGCTGGCCTACTTCTGTCCGCACCGTCACCACATTATCTACATATTGAATCGGCGCATTGCCCGGCCCGAGTTGCAGCACTTTATTGCGGTTCCGGGAGATATTGAAATCGGTATTCCAATAGAAATCTCCTGCGAAGTTTTTGGTCGAAATGTTAAGCTCGACACCCCTGTTACGCATTTTACCGATATTCGTCAACTGAGAAGAGAAGCCGGTAACATCAGGGATCGGCACAAAAAGCAACATATCCCGCGTGATCGAATTGTAATATTCCGCTGACAGGTTGATACGATTATTGAAGAGCCCCAGATCTACACCGATATTAAACTGGTCCGTCTTCTCCCATTTCAATCCGGGATTCGCCAAACCACTCACTTTTAAACCGTTGGCCAGCGTAGCACCATTCACATAAGAAGCACCGGCAAGCAAACTGATCGGGCCGTAATTTGGAATCTGGTTGTTCCCCGTCACCCCGTAACTAGCGCGCAGTTTCAGGTTGTTGATCGCAGGCACCGAACTCAGGAAGCTTTCGTCAGATATCAGCCAACCTGCTGATACAGAAGGGAAATACCCCCATTTGTTATCACTTCCAAAGCGCGACATACCATCCCGCCGGATCGCGCCTGCCAGGAAGTATTTGTTCCTGAAGTTATACTGGACACGCGCCAGGTAAGAAAGCAGCGACCACTCGCTCGCTGTCGTATTTCCCGCAGTTACCGTTCCCGCATTCAGTGTATGCACCAGATCGTTTGGGAAATTGTTCGAAGCCACGTACATCGTCTCATCCCGCTGCTTTTGAATGGTATATCCCAGCAAACCCGTGAATGCGTGCTCACCGATCTTCTTATCATAGTTCAACGTATTCTCACTCAGCCAGTTGAGCATGTAAGCATCGCCTGCGTTACCCTGCGCGGCCAATACAGCCGAGTAGCCGTATTTTTGTTTATCATTCCAATAAAAGCTGTTTCTGGTATTGTAAAGGTTGCCGCTCAAACTGGTCCGGAAACGCAGATCTTTTACTACTTCATATTCCAAAAACCCGGTAGCAAGCGTATTGAAAGACTTCCTGCTCTTGTCGACTTCCCGCGTGAGAGAATAAGGGTGCCACAGGTTCATGTCCGCATAGGAAGTAAACCGGAACCAGGAGGAATTCGGATCGCGGAAGCCCAGATTGCCATTTTCGTTGTACACCGGAAAGTGCGGGTTGCTTTGCAATCCCAGGCTGATTACGTCGCTTTTCCCTTGCGTCCCCTCCGTCCTGTCGAATATGGAAGTAATGCCCAGATTCAATCCAACTGTTAACCGGCTATTGATCGCAGTCTTTACATTCGACCTGACAGACAGTCTTTTATAATAGTTTTCATCCAAAACCGCTGTCTGATCAAGATAGGCGGCCGAGAATAGATATTGCGTTTTCTCAGTCCCGCCCGACACGCTGAACTGCGCATTAAATGAAGGCGCTGTCCGAAACATCACATCCTGCCAGTCGGTACCTTTTCCGAATTGTTCCGGATTGTTTCTAAAATCATCGGGAATTCTTAAAGTAGCCGGACGAACATCATTCAAATCGCTCGCCTGACCGCCCTGCGCAACCCATGCATTATTTTTTGCATCCTTATAAGTCTCGATAAATTGCTGGGCGTCCATCATTTTCACGCGACGAACTACCTTTTGCGTACCATATTCGATGTTCGCGCTCACATTCACCTTCCCCGCTTTGCCCATTTTGGTAGTTACCAAAATCACCCCACTCGATCCTCTTGAACCATAAATTGCGGCAGAAGAAGCGTCTTTGAGTACTTCAATAGACTCGATATCCTGCGGGTTGATCAGGTTCAGGTTGAAGTTTTCAAGCGGAACGCCATCGACGACGATCAGTGGATTGGTACCCGCCGTGATGGAGCTCACACCGCGTATCTTGATCACCGGCGAAGCGCCCGGCGCGCCCTGAGATTGCGAGATATTGACCCCAGGCATCGTTCCAGCCAGTGACTGAGTGACGTTACTGAATGAGCGATCTTTAAACTTGTCATAATTAACAGAAATCACCGACCCCGTCACGGCTCGCTTACTCTGCGTTCCGTAACCCACCACCACCACCTCTTCCAGCGATTTGTTTTCAGGCGAGAGCTTCACAGCCACCTCATTCCGCGATCCTACTGTTTCCTCAATGGTTTTATATCCTACAAAACTGAAAACCAACACAGTAGCACCATTCGGTACATCAATGCTGTAAGCGCCGTCGGCATCAGTAGTAGTGCCTCTTTGTGTGCCCTTGATGATCACACTCACACCAGGAAGCGGGTCCGATTCATTTATACCCGTAACCCTGCCCTTTAAAGTAATTGTCTGAGCATCAGCTGCCGAAACAGCCAGCAGGAATGCCAGAATAAGTGGTAATATGTTTTTCATATTAAAGGTGAATTGAAACTGGTGGCAGATTTTCCTTTACTTTCTTTTGTATTCTATTTTTTACGAAAATTAGAAATAAAAAGAAACAGAAAAAACCATTTGACGATATTTTATGTCTTTTCCTATAAAAATTTGTGAATTAGGTGTTCGACGGGAAGTAAATTCTTTAAAAAGTAAAAGAATCAGTTACAAACCAGTGGGTTTCGAAACTGATAGCAAGCTGTTAGGTGGAATGTGCAGGTTATAAAACGATCCTTCGTTGTTATTCAACTGCACGAATCCGGAGCGCCAGATAAGGCCTCATGGGCAGCCGGATTGATTTTCGGTCTTTGTCGAATATGCGGTATTCCACTGGCGCGCCGGCTTCGAATACTTCGGGGAGCTTCGTAATCGTCATATTCCAGGTATCGATCACTTCCACCTGAAACTTCGTTTTTGCAGCTGGACCTGCCTTTTTAGGGAGATTGAAGGCCCATTCCTGCTGCATTTTTTTTCCGAAATAGATGAGATAATAGCTGCTGTCGGCCGTAGTTGCTGTGTGGTGGTCTTTCCAGGGATCAGCCAGTTCGAGCGGGCCGGGTGCCTCTTCCAGTATCTTTTTCAAAAAACCGATCCGTGCCGGGCTACTGCCGATCAACCGCCCGCCTTTGGCCCAGTAAATCGTATCGCCGGCATTTTTGTAAGTCTCACCGTGGGTTACATACGTCCCCGCAATCACACCCTGCCAGAAAGCTTCCGTCATTTCCTCACCACTCAAATGCCCCCAGCGCTGCGGCAGATCGCCTTCATAGCAAACTTCATCGTAAACCATCGGCTTAAAAAACACATCCCGCAACAATACGGCCCGCCCGAAATCTTCGACCGTGGATCCATTCTGAATGCTTACGTGGGTATATTCCGGCTTCCAGTTATCGTAATAAACACTTCCATTGTGAATGGAACACAGGTGTTTGTAAGGATCTGATTCGACGACCGCTTTGGTATAAATATCCCAGTCTGCACGCGGTTTTGTCTTAATATAATCGAACTCATTCGCCAACGACCACCAAACGTTCCTAAAAGATGAGAGCCTGGCTGTCAGATATTTGATGTATTTCAGGTCATTTTCGCGACCCAGACTGTCAAAGCCCCAATGACCTTTGTCATAGGGATGAAAAATGATCACATCGGCTTCGATACCCAATGCTTTGAGGTCGTCGATCCGTTTTTCCAGGTGCGCAAAAAATGCAGGTTCGAAGCGTGTCAGATCCCACTCGAACTTCACTTTTCCATCTGTCTTTTTCCGCTCGCCTTTTTTGACATAAGGATATAAAAGCGGCTCATTTTCAACATTGGAGTAATATTTTGGGAAAACGCACATCCGCACTTTGTTGAACGGCGCATTCTTCAATGTCTGCAAAGTGATTTCTTCCAATCCAGTCGGCTGGTGCGTCCAGGCGTACAAAGTTGTCCCGAAAGGGTAATACCTCTTCCCGTCGGCGTATTTAAAATGGTAGGTATCAGCCACTTTTACCGGCCCGTGGTTATCACCAGTCGCTGAGACACAGGTAAAACTGCCCGTTTTCCCATTCAATTTCTTATCGTTACTGAATGTCTTGTACTTCCATTCTCCTACCTTCTCCGGCATAAACCGAACTTTATAAACGCCGTTTCCATCGTAAAATCCCGCTGCTTTCACGCGCTCTTTTCCATTGCTAAACTCTGCGCCGATCGTTACTTCCTCGAAAGGGTTACCTGTTTCCGGACCTTGCAAAGTAACTTCGAAACGGTCCCAACGCTCGATCTGCTGCTGCGCGAACGCGCTTTGAAAAGTGGCGGTACAAAGTAAAATAAGCAGGATAACGGATTTCATGAAAGGCAATTTGATTACTAAGAAGAATTTGAATATCAGACCAGCACAGGACGAGACCGCACAATTTCCTGCCAGCCCAGATAATTCTGCTGCGCCAGCACGCTCCGGGCGGAGGGCAAGGTGGTCATGTTGCTCTTTTTCAGTTGTTTTAAATGGTCAATACTTGCATAAACACCTGACTGTAACCCGGAAAGATATGCCGCACCCAATGCGGATACTTCCTGTAAACCAGGATTCACGACAGGCTTTTCGAGGAGATCAGCCAGAAACTGAACCACAAAACCGTTGGAGGTAAGTCCGCCGTCGATCATCAATTGTTCCAGCACAATATCTGCGTCCAGCTCCATCGCCGTAATCACATCCCTGATCTGGTAAGCCACCGATTCGAGGGCGGCGCGCACAATATGATTTTTGGTATGGTCAAAAGTGAGGCCGGTAATCGAAGCTTTTCGGTTCATATCCCAATGCGGCGCCCCTAGTCCGCTGAATGCCGGGACTAGATAAACGCCACCGTTGTCACTTACGCTTTTCGCCATTTCTTCGGTTTCACGGCTGTTTTCGAACAACCCCAGGTTGTTTTTGAGCCACTCGATCGTAGCGCCGCAGGTCACGATCACACCTTCGAGCGCGTATTCAATATGCGAGGCGGTACTGTATCCCATGGTCGTAACCATCCCCTGGCCGGACATTTTCGGTACAGTCCCGATGTTCATCAATATCGACGACCCGGTTCCCAAGGTAGCTTTGGCGATACCTGGCCCGAAACAGCCTTCCCCGAAAGCAGCCGCGTGCGAATCGCCGATCATCGCTGTGATCGGAAGTGGTTTCTCAAAGAGCCCGCCAAAGTAGGAAGCCCCAAAATCACTCGAAGAAGCCTGAATATCAGGTAAATGCAAACCGGAAAGCCCAAGCGCACCGAGAATTTCTTCGTCCCAGGATAGTGTTTCCAGATTAAAAAAGAGCGTGCGGGAGGCATTGGTATGGTCTGTCAGATACCGCTTTCCACCCGTCAATTTAAAAAGCAGCCAGGTATCTATCGTTCCAAAATAGGCCTGGCCAGCCTGAATAGCGTCCCTCACCCTATTGTTATTTTCCAAAAGCCAGCAAACTTTCGTCCCCGAAAAATAGGGGTCGATCAGCAAGCCCGTCCGGGAACGGATCAGATCCGAAAATCCTTCGGTGACCAGTTTCTCACAAATGCCCGTCGACCGTTTGCATTGCCACACGATGGCATTGTATATCGGCTTGCCCGACTCTCCCCAAACCACAAAGGTTTCCCGCTGGTTTGAAATGCCGCAGGAAACAATATCGGCAGGTAAACCACCTTTTGCAGCAAAATCTTCCAGGCATTTCCTGACCGAAACCAGCACATTGGCATAAATTTCCTGAGGCTCCTGCTCTACAAACCCACCTTTGAGGTAGAAGGTTTTGAGCGGCTCGGAACCTCGGGCCACCGGTTCGCCCACAGCATTGAAAATGACGGACTTGGTACTGCTGGTACCCTGATCGATCGCTAAAACAAACGGACCTTGCATAGCTTAAATGGAGAATAACGAATTGATAATGGGTCGGATCTTAACAAAACAAAGAAAAGAAAAATAAACGTAAACAAAGAAAGATATCATTTATTTCCTCTAATTTAAACTTACCAAAGTATCATTTACTGAAAACAGCTGCTTTTGCTAATGAGATCTCCCCGGCTACAACCGTTGCTTGCATTGTTTGCTATAATTCTGTCAACTGCCCAACTTAACGCTCAGTCTGACCAAATTGACCGCTCCAATGTGATCTGGACAACCCAAAGCAAAAACTCGGGCGAATCTATGCCCTGCGGCGGCGGAGATATCGGGCTAAATGTATGGGTTGAAAACGGTGATGTACTTTTCTATATGTCGCGCAGCGGGGCTTTCGACGAAAACAACCAAATGCTGAAACAGGGCAGAATGCGGTTGCGCCTGGCTCCGAACCCTTTCCATGCAGGCGATTTCAAGCAGGAATTACAACTTTCAAAAGGAAGCGTGCGGATTTCAGCGGGCGGAACTGTGCTCGATATCTGGGTTGACGTATTTCGTCCGCTGATTCACGTGTCGGTAAAAAGCAGCCGTCCAACGCAGCTGAATGCATTTTATGAATCCTGGCGGTTTGAAGATCATGTTGTCGCCGGGCCTGAACTCCGTGCGAATTCTTACAAGGCACCGCAGCCTTTCGAGGTTGTAACCCGGAAAGACAATATTACATTCCAGGGAAACGAAATCCTTTTTTTCCACAGAAATCCGGCTGACCAGGAGAATATATTTGATTTTACGGTCAAAAAAGAACAAATGGAAGCGGTTAAGGATCAGCTCTTTAACCCGGTCAAAAACAATACATTCGGTGGCATCGTGCGGGGAAGTAACCTGCGTGCGGCGGGTCAGTCGGAAGGTACTTATGCGAGTACCGGGTTTAAGGCGTGGAAGCTGGAAAGTGTGAAGAATGCCAGGTCGCACGAACTGGAAATCGCGCTGCATGTAGCGCAATCGGGTAGTTTGGAAGAATGGAAAACGGAACTGGCCGCTATTTTTAAAGATGCATACGACAACAGAAAAACAGCACTTTCCGCATCGCAAGCCTGGTGGAAGCAATTTTGGAACAGAAGCTATATTTGGATTGAAGGCAAAGACAGTTCGGTCACACGCAATTATAATCTCTTCCGGTATCAGCTGGCCTGCAATGCATTCGGAAAGTGGCCGACGAAATTTAATGGAGGCTTATTCACTTTTGACCCCGAATACGTAGACAGGAAATACAGCTATTCTCCCGATTTCCGTCTCTGGGGCGGCGGCACGTTCACAGCACAAAATCAAAGGCTGGTCTATTTTCCCATGTTTAAAAACGGCGATTTTGATCTGCTGAAACCACAATTCGATTTTTATTTAAACAATCTGAAAAACGCGGAGCTGCGCAGCGAACATTATTGGAAGCACAAAGGCGCGAGTTTCACCGAGCAGATTGAAAATTTTGGCTTACCGAATGTGACCGAATATGGAATGAAGCGTCCAGCGGGTTACGACCCCGGAATTGAACACAACGCGTGGCTGGAATATCAATGGGAAACAGTGTTTGAATTTTGCCTGATGATGCTCGAAACCGAGCGTTATGAAGGCCGGGATATCACTGAATACATCCCGTTTATCGAAAGCTGCCTCACTTTCTATGACGAGCATTATCAAATGCTGGCAAAGCAGCGCGGCGTAAAAACGCTGGATGAAAACGGGCATTATATCCTGTACCCAAGTTCTGCTGCCGAGACTTTCAAAATGACCTACAACTCCACAACGGTCATTTGCGCATTGAAAGTAATACTCGAAAGAATACTGGCATTACCAGAAAAATATCTCGAAAAATCGCAGCGGGAAAAATGGACGACGATGTTACAAAAGGTCCCGCCACTCCCGTTTGCGGAATTCGACGGCCGCAAAACGCTGGCGCCGGCCGTAACCTGGGCGCGGGTGCAAAATTCGGAAACGCCGCAACTGTATCCCGTTTTCCCCTGGGGTATTTATGGTGTTGGAAAACCCGGACTGGACATTGCAGTCAACACATATAGATTCGATCCACACGCCGTGAAGTTCAAAAGCCACGTTGGCTGGCGGCAATACAGCATTTTCGCGGCCCGGCTGGGATTAGCGGAAGAAGCTGCGACACTGACGCGCGAGAAATTCAAAGATTCAAACCATCGTTTCCCAACATTCTGGGGGCCGGGTTTTGATTGGACGCCCGACCACAACTGGGGCGGCTCGGCGATGATCGGCTTGCAGGAAATGCTCATGCAAACCGATGACCGCAGGATTTACCTGCTGCCGGCCTGGCCGAAAGAATGGAATGGAAAATTCAGGCTGCATGCGCCGTACCAGACCGTTCTGGAAGGTAGTATCAGAGATGGAAAAATCGAGAATCTGAGCGTTACACCATCCTCACGTGCAGCCGATGTGACTGTTTTACCGCTTTGACCGCGCATTCCAGGCAGCGCGCTCCTTTTGCAGATCGTAACCGCGTTTGGCCAGGTAATTGTTGATCCTGCCTTTGTATTTACCAAAAATCCGGTGCTTATCCTCGGAAGAACCAGCATCCATCGCCAGCTCCCGCGCCTCGACAAGCCAACTATTGATCTGCCCTTTTTCCTCTGCGGTCAGAGAAGGAATCATGTCCTGATAAGCCTTCGTCGTGACAGATAACACATTGAAAGTCATACCATCTTTCACTGCATTAACCTGCTCGCTGGTCAGTTCAGCTGCCAGTTTGTTCAGGTACGCATCATGTAACGGCGCCAGCTGTCTGGATGTAGCTTCCTCGATTGATTTTCGTTTAGCTTCAACTATATTTTTATCTGTTTCCTTATCAATAGCTGCAACCTGCTTCTTTTCATCTTCATGAATTGCATTCAGGGCGCGGTACTGATCCACAATCAACCCCTTGACTTTATGGTACTTCAGCGAATCGCCTATTTGCATGGTATTCAAAATCCTGGATGCGCGCTGATCCAAAGTTTTAGTGTAATTCAATTCCTCCTGCGCCGAATTCTGCGCCTTTGCGCTCAGGCTTATCAGCATGATACCGAGAGAAAAAATGGCAGCTTTTGCATTCATACTTATATCATTTCGTTTGAAAAATTGATTTCATGTAGGCAGTATTGGCGCCGAAATTTCCTTTTACGTTTTGCGGTTGTGTCGCATCACGGGAGCGTTCAATGACCAGCCAGCCTTCCCAGCCTATTTTATCAAGCGTTTTTTTAACTTTTGGCATATCGAGGCGCGTATTGTTTTCCAGCCACACGCCGTCTTTGTCGGTACAATGGATCTGGCAAATGCGGTTTTTACCCAAAATCCGCAGCTCTTCGTTCACATCCCTTCCCGCTTCGAGCGCATTCGAAAAATTAAAATAGCTCTGTATCGCTTTTGAGCCCACCTCATTCAGCAATTTCACTTCCTCAGCCGCACTCAGCGCGGTTTCTATCCCAATGATAATGCCCGCCTTTTCTGCCAGCGGGGCGATCATTTTCAGCCTTTCGACAATCTGTGGGCGCAATTCCGGATTTTTCACCAGATCGCCCTGAACGCCCATCGGCAGAAACGCAACTTTAATATTCATCTCCTGCATCGTCTGAATACAGTCGCCGACCATTTTCTCGACGCCATCGCGTTTGGCAAACGATTGTGCGTAAAAGCCCGTCATCGCCAGTGAGCAAAAAGTAAGGTTCAACTCCTTTGCTTTGTCGAGATATTGCTGCCGGATCAGCGGATCAGCGAGTTTGTTGTCGAAGGTCTCGCGGTTGCCAAGGCCGCCCATATCGATTTCCAGACCATCGGCACCAATCTCTTTGGCCAATGGTAATGCACTGATTTTCTGCCTTTTCAGGATCATCAAATCAATCACTGCAATCTTGTAGCGCTGGCCTTTCGAAGGCTGGGCAACCACGTCGCCCAGCCTCAGGAATGGCGCCGAAACTGTTCCGGCAGCTATCATGTTGATGAAATGTCTTCTTTTCATAATTAAATGCCTCCCGGCCATTTGCCGTTTTCGATCGCCTTACCTTTCAACCTGGAAGGATCGATTTTTACATATTTGATTTTCTCCCGCCGCCAGGTGTACACAATATGCACCATGCCGTCAGTGGACTGGATCACAGATGGATATGAGTACTGACTGATCGGCGAATCTTCGAGAATCAGTACCGCATCCCAGTTTTTACCGTCCTTTGAAATAGAAACATTCAGCGGTGTCCGAGGTCCTTTCACCTCATTGCCGGGGGGTAGCACGTGGTTATAAACCAGCAGTTGCCGGCCATCCTTCAAAGTCACCGCATCCGTCCCGGAATTATTATTCGGTAAGTTGGAAGCTTTCATTTCCGACCAGGTTTTGCCATTATCCTTCGACCACGATTCCATAATCGCACGATTTTTACTACGGGCAAGGATTTGCAAATCTCCATTTGCATGCGTCAGAATGCTGGGCTGGATCGCGTTAATCGTCTTGCCGTCGTTTATCGGGCCAACTTTCCGCCAGGTTTTCCCAAAATCAGGCGTCACCTCAAAATGTACACGCCAGCCGTTCTTGCCTTCGGTACTGGTCGGGCACCATAGCTCACCGTTTTTGAGAAGTACCGGCTTATTTTTAACCGGCCCCAGGTAATCATCTTTCAAGGCCTGCGGCTTCGACCAGCTTTTTCCATTGTCCTTTGAGGTGACCAGAAATCCCTTCCATGCCGATACCGTAGGCCCGACTTTATAAAAAAGCATCAGCTCGCCATTGGGGACCTGATACAAAACCGGGTTCCAGCAGGCATAGCGCACTTTTTCGTCCTGGATACCATTGGCCACTGACACAGGTGCGCTCCATTTACCGTTTTCAAGCCGCGTCACCCAAATCTCCACATCCGGATTCCGCTCCTTTGTACCTCCAAAGAACGCAGCGACAAGTCCGCCAGGCGTTTCGGCAATGGTCGATGCGTGACATTCGGGGAAAGGTGCTTTTTCATAAATGAACTCGTCGATGACGATCCCGTCTTTCCAGCTTTGCGCATGGGCTGAACAGAGTACGCTAAGCGCCAGGAATGCAGCTCCAAGCCAGTTCTTTGTTTTTTTCATTTTTTGTCGCGGGTTAAGGTAGATGTTTGAATGAGCAATCTGTCTAAATTCTTGGAGGAACCGATCTGTTTTCCGTTCAAGAAAACCAGCAGGCCGGTACCTTTCTTATAATGCTGTCCGTCTTTGTCCCAGAGGATCGTCAGGATATTCCCGTGATAAAGCACATTATCGAGACAAAACCAGTCCCATTTTTCCTGCGGGACCAGCGGATTTACTTCAATCGTATCGTCTGCGCGCGGCCTCAATCCTACCAAACCAGTGATGATCAGATCATTGAAAGTCGAATGGTTGTAATAGCGGCTCCGCTCCTGATCGCCTTTTAACCAATAGCCCGTTGTTTCGTCAAGGTACTCTCCGATGTACGGCTTGCCCCGGTAATATTGCGATTCCACGTACAGCTCCATTAATCTGAAATAGGTAGTATCCGCCAGGTTTGAAGGATCCGGCTGGTTCATGCGGTTGGCCATCCCGGTGAGCGTTTGCGAAGTTGCAAAAGGCCACACAGCACCGTCCCACTCACATTGACAGCAACCATGCGTGCGAAAATCCGGGTGACGGCGCTCGGCGGTAGTCAGGCCAAAAGGCGCCAGAAACCCCTTTGGATCGGATACCTGTTTCCACGCTTCGTCGTATTGTTTGCCGGGTAGATTGAAATACCAGGGAATATAGCCGATCGCCTCGCGGACTCCTGCAAACTCCCCTTCCCCTCTCTTCTTTACGGTTTCAAAAAACTGGCTTTCCGCATTCCAGAGCCTATTTTCTATTAATTTTTGTAAGGTATCGGCTTTTGATTTATATAAATTTGCAACCTCTGCTTTCCCGTCAATCGTTGCGATTTCCGAAAGTGCTTTTGCATTTCCATACATATAACTATTGATCGTCGGCCGCGCGTTTTGCTCCCGCCTGCCCCCGCTGACCGATTCCTCCATTCCATCTTTTACATCCGTTTGCCAGAATAATCCGCTCGGTGTGCGGCGGTCCTTTTCCCACGTTTTGTATTCGTCCTGCAAGTCGGGCAGCAGGTTTGTAAGGTAGTTTTGGTCAAGATTTACTTTATAGCGGTTGAGTAATGCATCGGCTGTCCAGCTGCTGAATGTGAGCAGTTTTTTCATCCTTCCTCCCTCATTTCCCCTAAACCAGACGTGCACATATTCGTTAAGATACTGCTGGTTATGCAGCCACCGGCCTTCGTAAATATGATGCCCGAGCGCGCAGCTGATCATATTATACTTGTCGGCATAATTGCGGTCAACGAGGAATTCGGTGATAATGTGTCCTTGCGGAGTTTGGTGTAAATGTTTGCGAAACGTCCACCAGCGGTAATAATAGATTTCCTTGAAGTTATCCTGCGGACAGTCGAACAGCGGAATATTCGCTTTCATCCAATCCCAGGACTGCGCATTGGAAATTGCATTAACCTTATTCTCATCCTCCATCCGGTTAAAATGCTCGACGTGGTGCCTGAAATTATCTGCCTTCAAAACGGCACCCTGCTGCATTTTTTTCGAGCACGATGTAATGAATGCGACCAGAATCAACAGTAAAAAAATTTGATACTTCATTCTCAAAACCTATTTTTTTGAAATCCACAAAACAACCGGCGCTTCTCCCGACAATGCAACCGGAATGATCTTACCGCCTCTGATCACCTGCTCCTTCCCAATATATTGACCAGAGACAGGGTCTATTTTTTTCAGTATAAAACTGCCTTTAAATCGTGTCATGTCAATTTGCATGGATGTTGGTTTTTCGGTGTAAATGATTTTACCTCTCTCACTATTTTCCAGTTCAAAAACACCCCCATCTGAATGCGGAACAACGTGCATGTCTGCAATTTGTGCCAACACTTTTGAATCCGTCAACCCAGGCAAAGTACTTAGGGAGCCTCCCGCCAGCAATACTGCCCAGGCGAACCGATCGGCTCCGTCCGCATTGTAAAGCACCGGCTTTTCCGGGTGTTTTTTCCGGTATTCCAGAACACTGTTGTAAACGGATTGAAATGAAACTTTGCCTGCTTTCTGAATGCGTGCATGTTGCCTCGGTGCCAGGTTTTTGCCGCCCTCAGGTGCATAAAAGCCGCCATTTTCACGCATTTGCCAATATCTGATATCGATCACATCTACAATTTTCTGATAGGCCGGATCTGCCAGGATAGAGTCCTGTACATCTTTTGTGGCACTTAACGCAACCAGTGCATTCCTTCCTTTTTCTCTTTCCCATTCCGCAATCACATCCAGCCAAAACTTGACAAAATGCAGGGGACCGGTATATTCCGCACTCACAAAATGGATCACGCTTCCATTCTCAGAAAAGTTATCGAGACTTTTTCGGATGTAAGCCCGGTGCAGTTCCCTGCGGACGGGATGTGAAACGTCATAAAACTGATCAGCCATGAAAATCCTTTTATCGCCCGCGTAAGGCGGCGGCTCGGGGAAGCCGGTATTGTTGATATTGTTTGCCGGCCGCCATGGAAAATCGGCATAATGCGCCCCGGCTTCAAGGATATTATGCTGAAAATAATGCTGGTGAAACAGTACCAGGCCTTTCTGATCGGCCAGGGTAGCGAACTGCTGCAAACGGTTCCAATACCACGCATTGTACTTTGTCAGGTCATATTTACTCAAATTATCCCACGCACTTCCCTCTCCGCTTCTTGCAAAAGGCTGCTCATAAAAAGGCGCCCAAACTTCACCGTCCATGCGCCTCGTCCGCTCATGATCATCGCGGCGGCGGTCGTACCAAAGGCCGTAGTTGTGATCTATTACAGTGACATTTTTGGCAACCAGAGAATCTGTCATTTCTTCCAGAATATCAGTCACCCCCGCCCCATACCTGCCCGGTACAAACCTGGTGATGTGCGGTTTAGCAGATTTCACATCATGCGGTCTCAAACTCCCACGCCACCACGGCACCTCCTGCCGCCCACCAGTCAAAACCTTCCCATCTCGCAAAAGGAGTCCGTTTTTTATCGTCAGCAGAGGTATTTTGGATGGAGGAGAGGGAGGAAAGGGAGGACGGGGACGAAGGTTTTTCTGCTTTCTCCCTTCCTCCCATTCCTCCCTTCCCTCCCCTTCCCCCCCCTTCCTTTCAATCCAATCCCGTAACACGAGAGCCGGCTCATACGAGCTGGCTGCCAATTTTGCGGCTTGCTCGATCGTCGGACTACTTGATGCTTCCGATTCCTTCGGCATTAAGAATGCACGGTCAAGCGCCTCTTTTCCAATCCTTTCCGACAATTGTGCATAGTATAAACTGCGTGGCTGGATGTGCTCATTTACATTTTCCCAGTATCCGTCGCCCGCAAACTGTGACCAGATCCCGAAAGCATAATTGACAGCCCCGGGCGGACTGAAATTCTCGACCCGGGAAGCGCTGCATTGCCATAAAACACTGTTTGCCGCTGTCCAGCCGGCACCCTGTCCGTCCTGCCCGCGATTGCAGAAACGCAATGCATTACCGTCGATATTGACATTATCGTAAAGTGCCCCGGACGCCCAGCTGTCGATCGGACCGCTGAAACTGTGCGGCAAATGCGACTCGCATTGTACGAAAGCATTTGGCCCCGGCGCAACAAAACCTACGGAAAAATCGTGATAGCCAAATTCTGCATAGCACCGCTGAAAAAGTGTCTGCTGCCCCTGGGTAAAAAAAGTATAGCGACGCTGCCCGCCTATTTCCGAAACAGGTTCGGTTGACAGGCAGTCCTCCACAGTGATTCTGGAGGCTGTTTCAAACAATGCCACTGCCGAGCCGGCCAGGTGTTTGAAATTTACCCGCCGCACCCACGCATTTTCAGTATTCTCGACGGTAATCCCCATCCAGCGATGGTCTTCATCTTTTGGATTTTCGGTATTGAATTCCGAGTCGATCGTCAGGTTTTCAATGCCGATCTGGCTGATACGGCCCGGCCAGCTGTAAGTTTCCACACTGGCCATTCCAAATTTTGCATCCAGGGCCGTCGTAAGAGGCGCGTCGACGGTAATTTCATTTCCCGAAACCGATTTGACAATCCTGTCCCAGACAATGTCCCGCTGGCCGGGCTTCCAGCCAAGCCAGCCCGTTTCGCCGCCAAACTCCTCCATTTTTAATAGCTTGATCCATTCTTTGGTAGCGGGTCGTCGAATTCGAATTCGGCTTCCTGCTTTTATAATACCTGCATTTCTGACACGAAAAGTAGTCGCGTTAACAGGCACATACTCGTCAGTCACTTCGCTTGTATTGCCTGACCGTATATCGTTTTCACCCAAAACACGGATCACCGTTTCCCGGGTGGTACCAGCGCCGAGCAGCACGGTACCGTCTTTTCCCGCACCGCTTCCGCGGATCACAATGCCTGATTGACGAACTATCAAACCGCCATTCAGCTGATAAACACCCTTTTCCAACAAAACAGCACCGCGGAAGCCGTTTTCATCCAGGGGGATTTTACCTAACCAATCAATTGCAGCCTGAATGCGTGGCGTGGCATCGCCAGGTTCGTTTTTGACAAAAATTTTGGCTGCTACCGTCGGCATTGTGAGGTTGCCGCCCTGATAACCACAATGCGAAAAGTCGACAATGCGGTTTCCGAGTGAGTCGGCCGAGTAAACGAGGCGGTTGTCCTGCCCGAGCGACAGCGGCGAGGCAGGTTTTAATTTCTTTTGACCAAAACAGCAGGTAACCAAAAGGAAATACAACCCCGTTACCAACAGGGCTGTATTGAACTCAATCACCTTCGATATGTAAGTTTGTTGATTCAAGATTGCTCGTTTGGATTAGCTAGCGGCCCTGCTTCGTTTCCTTTTTTGAGGGATTTGAAGTGAAAGCGGCTAGCGTATCATGGTTATTCTTTGGGTTAGTCCAGTCTACTTTTTTCTTCGGATCAATACCGTTGATGAACTTTTCAATGTTGGAATATCCGTCGCCGCTCATGTCCTTCTGTGCATCTGCGGGATCCTTCGGATTTAAGCTGTATTTCAACTCCCAGTCATCCGGCATTCCGTCGGTGTCGGAATCCTTGTACGGGGTGCCTTTGTATTCCGGGTAGCCTCCTACCTGCGATATGTCTGTAATGATACCGTTTTTATAAGAATCGATCGGCAGGCGGCGGTGTTCAAATTGCGTGGTGGGCAATTTCACATTTGGGATCGGATTAATCTTCCCGGTGCGTACCTGGGTTGTAACGCGCGTGTCGACCGGGTCGCGGCGGGGTAATGTAGCGCCTGCATTCGCGAGTACATAATCGAAAGATTCTGTGGCCGACATAATGGGAAATTCAGGCATTGGAAGCGGTTTGCTCCACTTCATTGCCTCCGTGTATTTGTCGGTATTGGGCAGATCTTCTACCTGAACGCCACCGTCCCAGTTGTTTTTGGTCACTTTTTCATTGCCTTCCATGATATTACCTTCCACATAAGCACGGCCAAAAACGAGGTGGTCGAGCTTACTTCTGCCGGCTTCCGGTTTTAGAATGCGGTGGCCAATCGGCGAATCCTTCGGTGTTTGGGGACCGGGTTTGAAATAGTTATTGATGATATTGTACATTGCCCGGTAATCGCCGCCATCGATCGAGCGGTGCACCCAGTTGAAAACCACGTTATTGGCAAAATTGAATATTCCGTACCAGCCGATCGAGGGATTCCTGCCCGCATTATTTGCCCATAAGTTGCGCATGAACGTACAGTTTTCACCGCCGAGCGTACTGCCGAAAGAGTGGTTCCAGGTATCCAGTGTTTCAGAAAAAATCGAGTTCTGGATCGTGATATTCACGGTCGGCAGCTTCTGTTCCTGCGCGCCGGTACTGTCGTTATACATGTGCCTGTACATCGACATATTTTCATCCAAACCCCAGCTGGCCGACACGTGGTCGATCATGATATTCCCGATCGGGTTACCGCCGATCGAGTCGTCGCGGCGGCCTACAAAAGTCTCACCGCGGCGGAAGCGCATGTGACGGATCACGACATCGTGCGTATTGATCCAGACCGTTTCACCAGCAACACAAACGCCGTCGCCCGGGGCAGTCTGACCTGCGATGGTAATGTAAGGCGCGCGGATAATGAGCGGCGTTTTGATCCGGATGATTCCGGCCACATTGAATACGATTATGCGTGCCCCACCCTTTTCACAAGCGTCGCGCAAAGTGCCGGGACCGCTGTCTTCCAGACTGGTTACCACGTAAACTTTCCCGCCACGTCCACCAAAACTGAAAGCGCCACCGCCCTGAGCGCCAGGAAATGCGGGAATATCGGATTGGGGCAGGTCAACCGGCCGGGCAGCCCAGGGAATATAAGGTTTCCCCGCTTTCGCCTCTGCTTCAATAATCGGCAATGCTTTTTGCCAGGCAATTTCAGACCTCCTCGCAGCTTCCGCCAGCAAAGAATCACTGGTCTTCTGAGCCGCCGCGGGGATTTTGGGGTATTGAGCGAAAGCACTTCCGGAAGCCAGCAACATGGCTATTAATGTGTAGTGGGGTATTTTTGGGATATTCATGGAAAGTGGGTTTTGGGTTTGCTGTTGGCTCTTAGCTTTTGGCTGTTAGCTTTTAGCTGTTAGCGGTTAGCTTTTGGCTTTTAGCTGTTGGCTTATTTGCGTTGATTGTAATAGTTGGAATTATGGTTTTAGGGTAAAATTTTCCGTATCCGAGATAGCTGAAACTAATAGCTAATGGCTAATGGCTAATAGCTAACAGCTAAAAGCCAATAGCCAACAGCCAGTCCCTACCTCAACGGATCAAAACTGCCTGACGGCCAGCCCGCGGTTTGTTCCAGTTTTGGATTGTTGGCCAGGGCTGCGGGGGGGATTGCGAAATAATAATATTCGGGCAGCCAGTTTATTTTGTATTTGGTGTCCAGCACCCTGGGAACAATCTCGAAATACCGCAGGTAGGCTGAATCCAGCGGCATAGCATCGCGGCGCGTTGCGAAATCGGCTCCGGCGATGGCAGAGGTTTTGAGTTTCACGTCGATTCCCGTCCTGGTTTTTCCGTTCAATACCGTTTCAAATTTTTTCCACCTTCTCAAATCCCAGAAACGTTTTCCTTCGAAAGCGAATTCGATCTGACGTTCATACGAAATGGCGTCGAACATTTCCTGGCGCGTCATTTTTGCTTTTAAACCATATAATCCGTCGGCCCCGGCGTCGATCCCCGCTCTCTTCCGGACTGCGATCAGCTGGTCGTAAGCTTCCTGAACCTGGTTAATGCCGCAGGCGGCTTCGGCGTAATTGAGCAATACTTCGGCATACCTCAGTTCGATCCAGTCGCCGCCGCTGTTTACAACTGCTCCGGTGGGCAAGTTCGGGTCGATCGCCTTTCGGGCATAAAATCCCGTGGTAGTTGCTTTTTGCTCAACGGTTTTATTGTCAACCAGGTAAGTCCATAACCGATAGTTGGCATTTCCGTTGATGTGCCACGTAGCTCCGTTGAATGCAATCGTCTGGTCGAATCTTGGGTCACGGTTTTTGTAAAACAGCTTTTCGTTATACCCCGAGCCGGTTTCTGTAATCTTCTTTCCGTTTTTCATTGGAAAAGCCTGCACAATTTCCCAGGTGGGCTGATTGGAACCGCCCGCCGTGCCCAGGTAAGATGGCCTGGTATTGTTGTCGTAACCCTGATTTTTGCTCACCTGGTCGCCGACTAAATTATTATAGCATGTAACCCATACCGCTTCCGGGTTATTCGCTTCTTCAAACCACAACTTTTGAAAATTGTCGTGGAGCCTGTAACCATTCGCTGAAAGCAAATCAATAGCCTGTTTATTAGCATCATAGGCGGCCTTCCAGCGTTCAGGCAGGTCCTGCGGATTGAACTGCGGGCTGGCCCAGTTAAGCAATATCCTTCCTTTGTAAGCCGCAGCCGTGCCACTGGTAATCCGGCCCCAATCGTTTGAATTGCCCCATTTGCCCGGCAGGCCAGCGATGCTGTAATCGAGGTCTTTTACGATTTGAGCGATACTTTCCGAGGTCGGACTTCTGGGAATAGCAGCTTCGTCCTTTGCTTCCTGCCCTACTCCTTCAAGGGGTTCCAGCACCAGCGGAACGCCTCCATATAACCGCACCAGCTCGTAATATCTATGCGCCCGGAAGAATGTAACCTGCGCCATCAGCTGTTTTTTATAGGCTTCGCTCAATGTGCCTTCGGGCGTTTTAAGCAAGAATTGATTGATAGAACGGATCTTACCGTAGTTGTTGGTCGCATTGACGGCAGTTCCAAAATCAACAACGGTATTTAACTGAACAGTGCCTTCGAAAAAGCGCGTTTCGCCCGCTATCTCGTCCGAACATTTCAAAAAATCGCCGGTGGGCCAAACGGGCAGATTCTGGTCGTATACATAGTCGACATACGCACGGGCCAGCAGGGAATCGTTGAAAACCTGCTCTTCATTAAAAGCCGACAAGTCTGTTTTTTCCAATACATCCTGACAGGCAGAAAGTGCCAGAACTGCAAAAAGAATAGGAATATGACGCATTTTCATAGTTTCGATTTTAAAGCGTGAGGTTCAGTCCCAGTGAAAAAGTGCGAAGTACCGGATAGGTATTGTAGGCGCCCACAGCATCCTTGTAATCATAGGGGTTAGAGAAATTCACCGGATTCATTCCTACTGCAAAGATTTTCAGATTAGAAACGCCCAGCTTTTTGGTCAGATTCTGACCGAGCGAGTACGACAGATTGATACTTCTCATGCGGAAAGAGAATGCATTCCGGAACCAGAATGAAGAAACGACGGCGTAGCTATCTTCGTAAAATGGGTCGGGATACGCTGCATTCGTATTTTCAGGTGTATAATGGTCGTTCCAGAAAACCGGACGCGAGATCTGTGTGGTCGCCCGTTTGCGCGCATCGCCTTCTACGACGGCTTGTCCCCCGAAAGAACCTGCGGTGACCATATCCACGCTGAATCCGCGATAGTTAAAGCCAAGTGAAAACCCAAAGTTATAATGGTTGCTTTCTTTCGGCGTCAGCCAATCGAGATCTTCTTCGGTGATTTTTCCATCGGGCTCGCTGTACGCACCGTTGGCTTCACGCGGACCGCGGATATCTTTGTAATAAAGCATTCCCGGCTTGGGAGCGACTCCGAAAATCGTGTAATCAGGCGATTTTTCCAGAAATGCATCCACTTCCTGCTGCGACCGGAACATACCGAGGTAATGGTAACCCTGCACGCCCATATCGCTGGATCGACCGGTAGGGTCACGCCAGGTTCCAACATTCAGCGCTTCCACGTCTACTATGATATTCTTGTTGTCGTTCCATGCCAGGAAACCGCCCACGTTGTAGGAAAGATCTTTACCGATTTTGTCTTTCCAGCCGAGTGAAAGTTCTGTCCCGAAGGAGTTAATCGTCGCATAATTTTCCGCCGGCATAACCGAACCGATTGTCAGCGGAACGGAGGCCGAAAGTGTCGTGAGCAGGTTGTATCCGTGATCATGGTAAAAATCAAATCCTGCGGATAACCGGCTGTTCAGGAATGTGGCATCGAGACCGATGTTCTTCTTGGTAACATCGTCCCAGCGGCCCATGTAGTTAGGCAGTTTTTCCAGCTTGATACCCACCGTGCGGCCACTGTTGCCACCAAACACCGCGCCATTTGAAGCTTGTACGGTGTAGCGCTGCATCCACTGCCAGGCAGCCGTCCTGTCGCCACCGAGGAAGCCGATCGACGCGCGCAGTTTCAGGAAGTCGACGAATGGAACTTTCTCTTTAAAAAAGCCCTCTTCCGAAATTACCCAGCCCGCGGAAAAGCTTGGAAATGTTCCCCACCGGTACTCAGGAGCGAATTTGGTAGAAGCATCGCGGCGGAAGGACGCCTCGAACAGATATTTATCGGCATAACTATAATTGATCCTGCCCACATAAGATTGGATCCCGCCTTCATTCGCCAGGTTTGGCCCAATATCTTTCACTCCAAGCGCAGACATCAGGTAATCATTTCCGCCATCAAAAATTCCTTCCTTGGAGGCGGCGATACTTTCCGCATACGTTTCCGATTGCTCTACCAAAGCAAGGACTCCGACGGAATGCCGGCCAAAGTCGCGGTGATAGTTCAGGTTAAAATTGAACTGGTACGCGTCGGTATAGCCCGGATTAAACCGAAGTAAATCTGCATTTTTGATCATGGTAGGCGGATTGGGCGTTCCTCCGTAAATGTGCCTGTTTTCGCCCAGCATTGAAAAACCGTAGCCTTTGTAAAAGGTACCATATTGCTTGCCCCAATCGTTGCCCAGGTTCCGGTTATAGATTGCCTTGGCTTTCAGTCCGGGAACAAAAGGGATATTCACTTCGAGGTATGCGTTAATATTCAAAACCACATTTCTCGACCGGGTGTAGTTATTAAGTCGCTGTGCCTCAAAGAAATGGAAGCCGGTCGTACCCGAACCTCCGGGCAATAATACCGGCAGCCCATCGACATACGGCGGAATAAATTGGGGGGTATTCAGCAAATTAGTCACATCCTTCTCCGGATTCTCGCCGCCTTGTTTGAGGTAAAAAAGCTTGTTGTCGGACAGATTACCACTCACTCCCAAACCAGCCCTGATATTCTTAGTCACATTCACATCCGTACTCGCGCGGAAATTCCATTTTTTATAATCGATCTTGTCGACATTTCCATTCTGGTAATAATAGGCCGCACCCGCATAGAAAGTAGCTTTTTCTGAGCCGCCGCTAACATTGATCGTGTGCCGCATATTGAGTGATGGCTTCCATGCCCTGTCGAACCAATTGTAGTTGTTCTTACGGAAATGTTCCAGCTCGTCGGGTGAATAAAATTCTGCGTTATCTGGCTGCAAGCCACGGGTTGTGTTGTAATCGTTCAGGTAGGTCGCCAAATCAACCCCGTTCATCATTTTGGATTTGTAGGCTGCATCCGACGTACCGGCTGTACCGCTGTAACTGATCTGCGGTTTGCCGGATTTTCCTCTTTTCGTACGCACCACAATCACGCCCAGCGCCGCCCTGGCACCGTACACGGCAGCGGCTCCGTCTTTCAAAACCGAAAAGCTTTCGATCTCCGAAGCATCCAGCAGCCTGAAATCAGCTTCTGTTCTGACCACATCGTCGATGACATATAATGGGGCACTGGTTCCGCCATCCTTGGAAGCCGCGGGCGGATTACGTATTACGATAGAGGCCTGATTTCCAGGCCGGGAGGTTCCACCCGAAATGTTGACTCCCGGCAACTTACCTACCAGCGCAGAAGAAATGTCGCCAACCGGCAGCTCGTCAATCTCTTTCACCCTTACGGTACCGACGGCGCCGGTGAGATGCGATCGCTTCTGCTCACCGTAACCGACCACTACCACATCTTCCAGAGCCTTTACGTCCGGTTCGAGTGTGACATTCAACGCAGTTTGTTTTCCTATTTCAATGGTTTGACTGGTAAAGCCCACGTAACTGATTACAACCGAACCGCCTTGCGCAGGCACATTCAGTGTAAATTTCCCCTCCGCATTCGTAATTGTCCCGGTGTTGGATCCGGCCACCAGTACCGAAACGCCTGGAAGCGGCTCTCGCGAGCCTCCATCAGTCACAGTACCGCTGAGCTGTCTTGTTTGAGCTATCCCGCACAATGCAGTGCACAGCAGGAATAAGGTTAGTAGAAATTTCCTTGACATGTAACTGAGCTATTTAAAATATCATTATTTAAATAATACGTCAGCTTTAAATTGATAAAATACAATTTAAACCATGTTCAAGTCTATTTGAGTGATGTTTGGGAAGCAAGCACTTTCTAATTTTTATTTTTGCAATCGATACCGGGAACGATTGCAGCCATATAAAACAAAAATTCGAAAAAATAAGAAAGTGTTCAAAGGACACAATTTGCTGTTATCAAAAATAGAAGAAAGTGGCTGAGAATTTCCACAAAAATTGCACTATTCGAATAATACACCTCAAAGAAAATCGGAGTTCAAATGTTCCGACTGTCGCAAATACCCCCCAATATTGGCAGATTAGCACACGCAGTTTTAGCACAGGCGACATTAATTTTGTTCAATCAAATCTAAAAACGATACTACCATGGCAACTACAAACAAAATTCAACCCAATTTCTGGTTCGAAAATCAGGCAGAAGAAGCTGCCCGTTATTATGTATCCATTTTCAAAAATTCCAAAATCGGGAAAATTGCTTACTACGGTAGTGAGGGACAAGAAATTCATGGGCAGAAAGCAGGCTCGGTGATGACCGTCGAATATGAGATTGAAGGTCAGAAGTTTGTGAACCTCAACGGCGGCCCGCTCTTTAAATTCAATGAAGCGGTCTCCTTCATTATTGAATGCGAAACCCAGGAAGAAATTGATTACTACTGGGACAACTTGAAAGAAGGCGGCGATCCGCAGGCCCAGCAATGCGGCTGGTTGAAAGATCAGTTCGGTGTTTCCTGGCAGGTAGTACCTAAATTCCTGTCAGAAATCGGCGGCGATCCGGAAGACAAAGGCTTTCTAAGAGCGTTTAAAGCGATAATGCATATGAAGAAGCTGGATATCGCTGAGCTTGAAAAAGCATACCGCGGAGAATAATCCGGGGCTAGCGTTCATTCAGCTTTTTTTGAATCGCCCGTTTTTCAGGCTCTGTCCTGGCCAGTGCAAGTGCCTTTTCCAGGAACCGGGTTGCTACTCCCGGTTCTGCATCCTGATACAACTCCGCAAGTAGCAAAAAGTAAAAATGATTATCGCCGAGGCCGAGCTTTTCTGCCTCGGCGATCGCTGTTTTGCTGCCACGTGCTTTATACAACGCAAATGTCCGGTTGAGCGCAGCGCCCGGCGTGTACTGTATCTGAAGAAGGTGATTGTAGTATTGCAGTATCTGCTCCCATTTTTCAGGAGAATCTTCTTTTTGAGTGTGCCAGAAGGCGATTCCGGCTTCCAGATGATACCTCGAAAGATGATTTCCGCTTCTTGCATGATTTAAGAAATAGGCGCCTTTGGCTATTAAGTCACTATTCCAAAGCTGGATATCCTGCTCCTGATACAAAATCAGCTCGCCCGATTCGTCCATACGTGCATCAAACCGGGAGGCGTGAAAACACATGAGCGCGAGCAGTGCATTGACTTTCGGCCTGTTGGTGACCGGGTTTTCGATCAGCATCGTGCAAAGGCGCATTGCTTCCAGACAGAGATCTTTCCGAAGGATTTTGTTCTGGCTCCGGGAGTAATAACCTTCATTAAAAACCAGATAGATCGTCAGCAAAACCGGATCGAGCCGCTCTTCAATCGCATTTAAGCCAGGCAACTCGATCTCAATATCGTGTTCCCGCAGTTTCTCTTTCGCGCGGGTCAAACGTTTGCTGATCACTTCTTTACTGGTATTGAATGCATCCGCAATTTCTGATATCCCGAACCCGCATAATATCCGCAATGATAACCCGATCTGCGCTTCCGACGAAATAGCAGGGTTGCAGATCGCGAACATCATTTGTAACTGGCTGTCGTTGATATTCCCTGGCGACAAATCGATTTCGGCTTGTGAATTGTCCGACATGCCGGCAGCCCAGGCAGGCGCAACCTTCTCTTCGAAAATTGCGCCGCGCTGCAGGTAGTTTTTTGCGTTGTTTTTTGCGACCTGATAAAGCCAGCCCACAGGATTGGGCGGGACACCCTCAATACCCCACGCCTGCGTGGCCACCAGAAAAGTTTCGCTGGCTATATCCTCTGCAATCTCGATCTGACTGAATCCGAATCGCCGGCAAAGTACCGAAACGATCTTGCGATATTCTGTTCGGAACAAATGAGGGATCAGGTTGTCATTTTTCATGAACTGCCGCAATCTTCCTCACTTCCACACTATTACCTTCGCCCAGCAAAATGGGGCACCCTGCCGCCATTTTCGTTGCTTCCTCAAGACTACCCGCTTTTACAATGATGAAGCCGGCGAGCGATTCCTTGATCTCCACAAATGGTCCATCTGTGACCACATCGCCCGGTTTAAGCACCTTGCCCTCGGTGGAAAGCCCTTTCCCACCCACAAATTTGTCCTGAGCGGCAATTCCACCGACCCAGTCGTTGTACATTTTCATATATCCCTGCATTTCCTCGGGCGATGGTTGCGCTTCCCTGGTCAACAGGTCAAGGCGCATTAAAATCAGGTATTCATCCATATTCAAATTATTATAAAAAGGTTATAGAGGGATATATCCCAGCAGCACTACGCCGCTTTTAAATACTTTCGACTCTACCAGTTTCAGGTCCAGCTTATTTTTCAACCCATTAAAAAAAGGCGTGCCGTTGCCGAGTGCGACAGGATCAATCATGATACCATAATAGTCGACCAGCCGGGCGTCGGCGAGTTGTGTGATCAGATTACTACTTCCCAGCACGACCAGATCTTTCGTGAGCGTCTCTTTCAATCGCTTGATTTCATCAATCAGGTCCCCTTTAATCAGTGTCGTATTTTCCCAGTCGGCACTTTCGAGTGTTTTAGAAAAAACGATCTTTTCTGAGCGGTTCATGCCAGCTGCAACTTCCGGCATCGTTTCAAGCGCCATCGGGCTTGGCCACCAGCTGGCCATTGATTCATAGGTTTTGCGGCCGAACAGCAATATGCTATGATCCCCTTCCATACTTCCCGAGGCATATTCGGCTTCCTCTTCTCCGTGCCTGTGCCAGCTTGTATCTTCCTGCGGGCCTTTATACAAACCGTTTAACGTTATAAAATTGAATGTTGTCAGCTTAGCCATACGTTTTGAATTTAGTTAAAATAGCCTGTTTACCTCTATTACAAATGAGATTTAGCAAACAGGACATCGCTACAACTAAATTTTAAAAACTGCATTCCAGCAACTAAATATTTCTCGGAATTAAATCCTCACATACATTAAATTGCACACACTCCGCAAAAAGCGCAGTTTTATATTCCTAAAACCGTTGTAAACTATGAATCTAAATTGGCTACTTCATTTTTTCCTACTTTTTATTTTGTACCAGCCTGCCCGTGCGCAGCAGCCCAAATACAGCATTATCATCAAAAAGGGCCATGTTATTGACCCGAAGAACCATATCGACGGCCTGATGGACATTGCCATTGAAGGTACGCCCGGAGGTACCGATGGTAAAATTGCACTGGTTGCCAAGAACATAGACCCCACGCTTGCTGCCCAGGTGGTGGATGCGAAAGGAATGTATGTGGCTCCCGGTTTGATCGATATACACGTGCATTATTTCTGGGGTACCGACCTGAAAGGAACTTACAGGAACGGACCGAGCGGACTGCAACCCGACGGATTTACATTCAGGAGCGGAGTAACAACAGTTGTAGACGCAGGGAGTTCGGGCTGGAAGACGTTTGAAACTTTCAAAGCACAGACGATCGACCTATCGAAAACACGTGTACTGGCGATGCTGAACATTGTCGGCGAAGGAATGGCGGGCGGGAAATTTGAGAACAGCCTCGAAGAAATGGATGCTGCAAAAACAGCGGAAATGGCCAAAAAATATCCGGACCATATCGTAGGAGTAAAACTTGCCCATTTCAGCGGCCACAACTGGGAACCAACCGACCGGGCGATTGAAGCAGGAAAGCTGGCCAATATTCCGATTATGGTTGATTTCGGAAGTGCAGATCCGATATTGCCGCTCGAAGAACTGTTTCTCAAAAAATTCAGGAAGGGTGATATTTACACGCATTGTTTTGGCGGAAACAGTAGTAATAGCCCGAAGGGAAGGGAATCTATCGTTGACATTTCGAACAATAAAGTGAAACCCTACGTGATCGAAGCTCAGAAGAAGGGCGTGATTTTCGATGTCGGTTTCGGTGGCGCGAGCTTTCTGCTGGCACAGGGACAGCCTGCGATCAAACAAGGATTTTTTCCGAACTCAATCAGTACCGATCAGCATATCACGAGCATGAACGGCCCGATGAAAGATATGAATAACATTATGTCTTTTTTTCTGGCGATGGGCATGGACCTGAAAACCGTGATCGGCGCGAGTACCTGGAACCCGGCGAAGGAGATCAAAAGAGAAGACCTGGGGCATTTGTCGGTGGGCGCTATCGCTGATATCGCTGTATTGAACCTGCGTGATGGGAAATTTGGATTTTATGCACGTGACGGGAAAATTGAGGGTAAAAAGCGGATTGAAACCGAACTGACTATCAAAGGAGGAAATATCGTGTATACGCTGAATGCGCTTGTTGAGCCAATTAACCTGCCACGGCCGGCTGCGCGGAACTAGCGTTTGGGCCTGCGTTGGTGACAACACCAACGTTGGCGGAGCAACGCCAACATTGGCGGAGCAACATCAACATTGGCGGAGCAACATCAACATTGGCGGGGTAAATGGGAGTTGGCGTTTTTGTGCCTTTGTTGGTGTTGCCACCAACAATTTCCCCGGCAGCGCTCTCGGGACGGCGTTTGTGCACGCGTTGGTGACAACACCAACGTTGGCGGAGCAACACCAACACCGGCGGAGCAACACCAACATTGGCGGGGTAAATGGGAGTTGGTGTTTTGTGCCTTAGTTGGTGTTGTCACCAACAATTTCCCTGGCAGCGCTCTCGGGACGGCGTTTGTGCACGCGTTGGTGACAACACCAACGTTGGCATACGGGAGTTGGTGTTATCACCAACCCCCGCATGCCAATCAACTCCGCTGTTTCACGATCTTCATTTCCTCCGGATCCCAGTTTACTACCGTATTTTCAAAGTAACTCTTATTGGAAAGTAAGGCAGGACCGGCAGCCCGGAAGCCGAATGTGGCATCCTCAATGATCGTCCTGTTACCCCGCATCGCGTCGAAAAACAATGCAAAGTGGTCGAGGCGGTCGTCATAGCCTTGCGGCGCTTTGTATTCCTCAAAATCCGGCTCCGACATTTCCGGAACAACCGGGTGTTTTGCCTTATATTCTGTCAGGAATTTCTCCTGCATGTCTTTCGGGAAAGTGTCGATCGTGTACCCCGGAGCTTTCGCCATTTTCTTCTTTTTAACCGTCACCGTGTTGCCCTGCAAAGTGATTTGCCCGTCGGTACCTACGAAACGGAAGCCTGAGCCGCCGCCGGAACCATCGGCAAAGTTGACGCGCAATGTCAGGTTGAATGCGGGATGCGTGTCTGTTTTGGGGTAATCGTAGATACCGACCATTACATCCGGCACGTCGCGACCGTCTTTCCAGTAGCGCAGTCCGCCGCTGGTCATAATACGGGTCGGGCCTTTGCTATCGAGAATGTAGTGCATTCCTGAAAACAAGTGCACGAACAAATCGCCGGCTACGCCAGTGCCGTAATCCTGGTAATTTCTCCAACGGAAGAAACGCAACGGATCGTAAGACATCTTTGGCGCTTTGTTGCTCAAAAACCTGTCCCAGTCCACTGTTTTGGGTGAAGCATCGAGGGGAATAGAATATTGCCACGCTCCTTGTGCCGAGTGGCGGTCGTAATACACTTCCACAAAGTTCAGCTCGCCGATCGCACCTGCTTTATACAGTTCTTTTGCTTTGGTATAAATAATAGAACTAACCCGCTGACTACCTACCTGAAATACTTTTTTGGTCTCGTTCTGCGCCTTGATCATATCG
Organism: Dyadobacter sp. UC 10; assembly: GCF_008369915.1. Classification (NCBI taxonomy): domain Bacteria; kingdom Pseudomonadati; phylum Bacteroidota; class Cytophagia; order Cytophagales; family Spirosomataceae; genus Dyadobacter; species Dyadobacter aurulentus. The sequence goes on from NZ_VSRN01000001.1 coordinate 6,580,635, forward strand.
TAACCCTGCTCGATCTTATGCACCATCGGTTTTTCGCAATACACCGCCTTTCCGGCTTTTAAAGCCTCGATACCGATCTGGGAATGCAAATGGTCTGGCGTTGCGAGAATAATGGCGTCGATATCTTTCCTGTTAAGCAGTTCTGTGTAATCGCGGGTGGTGTGGATATCATTTCCGAAAAGTTCTTTCGCACGTACCAGGTGGCCGTCGTACAAATCTGCTACTGCCATGAGCTTCACGCCCGGAACCTGCAATGCGGTGCGGGTATCACCCATTCCCATGATGCCGGTACCAATGCACGCGATTTGTATTTTATCATTCGCGGCTATTTTTTTATTTAGCCACGGCAGTTCGTGGGAGGTAGATTTGGATTGACCGGCAAGTAAATCATGTACCGGACTGGCGGCCAGTAAAGCGCCGCCTGATAATTTCTTAATAAAATCCCTTCTGTTTTTTTGCGGAAATTGAGGCATAGGATCTGTGGTTTTGTAATTGATTCTCTGGGGGATGAAAATAATAACAAAACACGCAATTCCGTGTGAAGACTCTTCAATATATATACAGGATTAAAAAACCTGAAAATCGTGCTTGCGGGGTATTATTTAAATATTACTTTTGCATCCAATTAGCGGCCAGGTGGTGGAATTGGTAGACACGCTACTTTGAGGGGGTAGTGCCCGTTTGGGTATAGGAGTTCGACTCTCCTTCTGGTCACATTTTAAAAGTGCGTTTGAGCAATCAGCGCACTTTTTTTGTTTCAGGTTTTGGGTAGAAATCGGCTTTTGAATCCCTTAGTATTAATTGCCAACCCGAATTGGTAGCTTTTTATTTAACTTCTGTCTCAACCCTTACTCAACCCACAGTCGTTTGAAAAGACAATTTTACCTCACTACGGTCCTGCCTTTTACCACTGCCTTCCTGATACTTCTTGCCTCCAACAAAACATCCGGTCAGTGCAAGGAAAAGATCAGTGAGTCGAATGATCAAAAGGTACATTATCATCAAATCCCCCTGAAAGGAGACCGGGAGTACCTGACGCTTTCGCGAACGGGGGAAGAGCGACTTTTCAGTTACCATAATGAGGACCTGGACCTGGTATTCCATGCCCGGATGTTTACCGAGATCCGTTTCATTTCGACTGCGGGCAATTTTTCGCTTTTTACCACCTCTTCCGACCGCAGCCGCTGGTTTACTTCCTTTACGCTCACCTCCCCGCTCACTCTTAAGGAAATGCAGAAAATGGGTGGAACGCAGCGCATCGAAATTATCCTTCCGGAAGAAAAACGTATTTTCCTCGTCAGCGCTTCCAGTAACAATCTGATCCGCAAAGGATTACTATGCCTCAAATAAGTCGCAGAATTCAAATATAAAACAGCTCTTTATTCAGAAGGGCGACAATTGTATTGAAATCTTCCGGGTTTGCGGCGAAATCCATTTGGTTAACATCGATCTCAATGATTTTCCCATGATCGTAATGCTTCACAAAATCTTCGTAATAGCGGTTCAGATTGGATAGATACTCCGTCGAAATATCTGTCTCGAACTTACGCCCCCGCTTTTTGATCTGTGAAACCAATTTGGGAATATCAGCTTTCAAATAAATCAGCAGGTCAGGCTGGGACACTGTGTTGATGATAGACCGGAAAAGAAGCTGGTAAGTCTGGTAATCCCGCTCCGTCATTACGCCCGATTCATAAAGATTTCGTGCAAAAATATAGGCATCTTCGTAAATGGTGCGGTCCTGGATAATCGTAGAATACGTAGTAGCGCGAATCTGTTGAACCTGAGCGAACCGGCTGTTGAGGAAGAATATCTGAAGATTAAATGCCCAGCGATCCATATCCTGATAAAAATCTGCCAGGTAAGGGTTGCCTTCTACTGCTTCGTACATTACATCCCATTTATAATATTCGCCCAGCATCTGGGTCAGCGTGGTTTTTCCGGCGCCAATATTACCGATGATCGCAAGGTGCATAAAAGTCAGTATTGAAGTTAAAACATGTGAGCCAGCTGCAAAAGTATGTATTTCGGTCGAGTTCGAACTGCCGCTTTCTGATTTTCGTTGAAGTTGTGTTATTCGTATATTTGCACTCGATTTTAGAGGAAAGGGCCGCGCCGATCAGTATTTTTCCTCTTCCCAATTTATCAATACTATTGAAATGAAGCCTTTCAGGGTTATTTTATATTACTGCTATTCTCCTATTGCGGATACCGAAACTTATCGGGACGAGCACCATGTATTTTGTGTGCAGCACAACCTTTTGGGCCGGATCATTGTGGCGCCGGAAGGATTGAACGGGACTGTGTCCGGCACACCGGCGGATTGCGACGCATACATGCATTATGTAAAATCTGACGAGCGTTTCAGGCATGTTCAATTTAAGATTGAGGAGCATGATAAAATGGCTTTCCAGAAACTGCACGTGCGGGTAAAGGACGAGATCGTGAATTCTGATCTGCCTGTAAATCCCCTGGAAAAAACAGGAAAACACCTTGAACCGGCAGAATTCAAAAAGCTGATCAACGATCCGGACGTGGTACTGGTAGATATGCGCTCGGATTACGAACATGAAGTGGGCAAGTTCAAAGGCGCGATCACATTTGACATGCATAACCTGCGCGAGCTGCCCGATCATATTCATGAAATCGAGCATCTGAAAGACAAAAAAATCGTCACGTACTGTACCGGCGGGATCAAATGTGAGAAAGCCAGTGCCTACCTCCTCGACCAGGGATTTACTGACGTTTACCAGCTCCACGGCGGTATCATCCGTTACGGACTGGAAGAAGGCGGCGAAAATTTCGACGGCAAATGCTACGTGTTCGACAACCGGATTACCGTGGATGTGAACAGGATAAATCCGACGGTAATTTCCAAATGCCACATCTGCAACGAACCCTGTGACCGCATGATCAACTGCGCCAATGCAGAATGCAACACCCACGTGCCGGTTTGTGAAAAATGCGGGGAAGAAATGGAAGGCGCCTGCTCAGCGGAATGCAAGGCGCATCCCGGAAAGCGTACCTATGACGGAACGGGCTATTACGTAAGCCAGAGCAATCATTACCATCCCCTGCAGGGACTGAAAAGTCAGAAAAAGAATATCAAAAAAATGAAGCTGGCGCAGCAGACGCAGCCGCTTTAGAGTACTTTTTCGAGGATAAAATCATTCATCCAATACGGTCCGATCGGAATGTCCTTTTCGGCAATTATCGCGTAGCCCTGCTTCTCGTAAAAGCTTTTCGCCTTGTTATACCGGTTTACATTGAGCGCTATCACTTTTCCCCCTGCGCCGCTTACGTAGTTTTCAGCCGCTTGCAGCAGGAATTTCCCCGCGCCCGTTCCCTGCGTGGAAGGAAGTACATATATTTTATGTAATTTAAACTTTTCAGGTTCTTCCTCGGCCACGGATGCAAAACCTTCCGGATTCGCTCCATTCAATAACATCAGGAAATGCTGGCCCGTCAGCATTTGTTCTTTTAACGCTTCGGGAGAATATATTTTGTTGAACATATAGTCGATCTGATCCTTGCTAAGGATTTCACCATAAGTAGGTTCCCAGGTTTTTTCCTGGATTGCAATGATCTCCGGGATGTCGGCTACGGTAGCATGCTTTATTGAGAATGCAGGCATATTGCTTAAATTTGGCGCTTAAAACTGCAAATAAATATTTATTAACCTAAAAACCACCATTACTTCATCGCAGCAGCGGCGCGTCAGTCTGCCCGTTTCCGATAAGTAGAAATATATGAAACCCCTCATTTTAGTTACTAATGACGACGGGATCACTTCCAAGGGAATCCGGACACTGGTTGAGATTATGCAGGAGCTGGGCGAAGTGGTAGTTGTTGCTCCGAACAGCCCGCAGTCGGGAATGGGACATGCCATTACAATTGGTGAGCCTTTGAGATTGTATTCCACGCATATTTTTGAAAATGTAGATGAATACGAATGCTCAGGCACCCCGGCAGACTGTGTGAAGATTGCGAAACACCATATTCTGCTGGACCGGAAGCCAGACCTCGTTGTAAGTGGGATCAATCACGGAAGTAACAATTCGATCAATGTGCTTTATTCAGGCACCATGTCGGCGGCGATCGAGGCAGCGATCGAAGGGATTCCCGCAATCGGATTTTCGTTGTGTGACTTTCGGGAGGATGCCGATTTCAGTCATGGAATACCTTTTATAAAATCGATTACCGAAGAAGCGATCAAGAACGGGATACCGAATGGCATTGCTTTAAATGTAAATATTCCGGCTAAAAGTGATTTGCCTTTAAAGGGAATTAAAGTGTGCCGACAGGCCCATGCAAAATGGCAGGAGAAATTCGACTACCGCGTCGACCCGAACGGTCGGGGTTATTTCTGGATGGCGGGTGAGTTTGTGAATTTTGATACAGAAAAAGAAGATACGGATGTCTGGGCGCTTGAAAACAATTATGTTTCGGTTGTCCCTTGTCAATATGATCTAACAGGCTACGAGGCTCTTAATCAGCTTTCTACCTGGGATCTATAATCAACTATCAGCTATGGCATTAGTAGGCAGCATATTAAAGCGGGGCATTCATTACAGCAACATATTCGCTAACAGAAAGAAAGCATCGCTGCATCAACAGCAAAAGAAGACACTGGCCAAATTGCTCGCAAAAGCGCGGTACACGGAATTCGGTGAGAAATTCAATTTCGACGAGCTTCTTTCTTCTATTCTTTTTGGTGAAAAAGGGGCGTTTTACGAGCTATACAAACGTTCGGTGCCGGTTTACGACTATAATAAGATTTTCAGTGAATGGTGGCATAAATCGGTTAAAGGCGAAAAAGATGTTTGCTGGCCAGGGCAGATCAAGTATTACGCATTGAGCTCAGGCACTTCAGAGGCGTCTACCAAGCATATTCCGGTGACTAAAGCGATGTCCCGGGCCATGCAAAAAACGAGTATCCGCCAGATCCTGTCACTCGGTAACTACAAAGACCTTCCCGACGATTTGTACGAAAAAGGATTCTTAATGCTCGGCGGAAGTACCAACCTCAACGATCAGGAAAAGCATTTCGAGGGCGATCTGAGTGGGATTCAGGCAAAACAGATCCCCTATTGGTTCCGTCCGTATTACAAGCCCGGTGAAAAAATCGCTGCCCAAAAAGACTGGGCGTTGAAGCTCGAAGAGATTACCAAGCAGGCGCACGAGTGGGATATTGGTTTTGTAGTGGGCGTACCAGCCTGGATCCAGCTTTTAATGGAAAAGATCATTGACCATTATAAAGTCAAAACGATTCACGATATCTGGCCCAACCTGCGCGTTTTTGGTCACGGCGGCGTCTCTTTTGAACCTTATCGAAAGGGATTTGAAAAGCTGCTGGCCAGACCATTGATCTACATTAATACCTACCTCGCCTCAGAAGGATTTATTGCTTATCAAACCCGTCCCGGCGCACAGGGAATGGAACTGGTGTGCGATAACGGTTTATTCTTTGAATTTATCCCGTTCACTCAGGAAAATTTCGATTCGGAAGGGACTTTGCAGGCTAACCCTGAAACGTTGATGATCGATCAGGTGGAGGAAGGCAAGGAATATGCGTTGCTGCTTTCCACATGCGCTGGAGCCTGGCGCTACCTGATCGGCGATACGGTGAAGTTTATTGATAAAACAAAAGGCGAAATTGTCATTACCGGCCGGACCAAGCATTATCTCAGTCTCTGCGGCGAGCACCTTTCGGTAGATAATATGAACAAGGCGATCGACCTGGTTTCCGACGAAATGGGCTTAACCGTGAAAGAATTCACGGTGAGCGGCGTGGAGCACGGTACGATGTTCGCGCACCAATGGTATATCGGTGTAGAGGAAAAGGATGTGGATACGGAGCTCTTGAAAACTAAGCTGGACGCAAAATTATCTGAACTCAACGATGACTACGCGGTGGAACGGCGTCATGCATTGCAGGAAATATTCGTAAATGTGTTACCTAACCAGGTTTTTTACGACTGGATGAAATCAAAAGGTAAAATGGGCGGGCAGCATAAATTCCCCCGCGTTTTCAAAAACTTCCTGATCGACGATTGGAAAGGCTTCCTGAAAAGTCAGGGATATTCAGCTGAATAGCTATTTTATGAAATTGGTATAAGCGATCTGACAGGCGATGAGAATAAAAACCACGCCTGTCACTTTGTTAAATACCGTCACGACCCGCGGCGTGAAAAGTCTTTTGAGCCGCTGCGCGGAGAATGCAATACCGCATTCCACCAAAAATACAGCCACCACGCTCGCCCCGAAGAAAAGTAACACCTGGTTCATATCGTAATGTAAGTTGGTCCGGATATAGGACGCAATCGTTACCCAGCTGATAAAATTCACGGGATTCAATCCATTTAACAAAAAACCGGTAGTGAAATAGTAGACCAGGTTTCCAAGGCTGGTTTGCGGATAAGCGATCCTGGGTTGTCCTTTAATGAGGTTACTTAATCCCAGAATTACGAGGAACACCACGCCGGCACCCGCCATATATTGTTTGAAATTGGGAATATCCGGGAGCAGTGCAGTCCCGAAAATGGCGAAGAAAACGAAGATAATATCGCACACGAAAACGCCGAACGCGATCTTGACGCCAGTCCAGAACCCATTGTCAACACTGTTTTGCACCAGTGAGAAGAAAACAGTCCCAAAAGTCAGGCACAATGCAATGCCGGTAAGCGTCCCGTAGAATAGCGATTCCAGCATATCAGATTCCCTTCAATCTGGCAGTCATCAGAATTGCGCAGACTGACAGGGAATCTGTGATCTCGGAGCGCATGACCATCTCCACAGCCTCGGCCAGCGGCACTTTCCTGACCTGCAGATCCTCCGTTTCTTCGGGTTCGGCCTCCTGCTGCGAAAGCTCTTCGGCTATATATAGGAACCCTTCTTCGTTTGTTGCAGAATTTGAAGTGTGAATACGGGCTAGTGTCGTCCATTTTGCGGCTACCAATCCGGTTTCCTCTTTGAGCTCACGTTTGGCAGCATCGAGTCCGTCGGCACCTAAAACGCCGCCGCCTTCCGGAATTTCCCAGGAATATTCGTCGATCGCATACCGATATTGTCCGACCAGATAAATGTTCCCTTCTTCGTCCACAGGTATGACGCCAATCGCCTGATTCTTAAATTTTACCAACCCGTAAATGCCCTTGTTGCCGGAAGGATTGATCACGTCCCGGTGACTTAATTCGAGCCAGGCATTTTCATAGACAGTTTGAGACGAAAGTGTTTTCCAGTTATTTTCTGTGGACATAACCCGCATTTTCTTAGTAATTTTAGGATCGGAATTTCAGATCCCAGATGCAAATAAACCAAAATAAGCGCAAACAACGTCTCATACTGCTGTCTTTTATAGCCAGCATTCTGCTGACAGGACTGAAATTTTTCGCTTACTATCTTACCTCTTCAAATGCGATTTTAAGCGACGCGCTGGAATCGATTATCAACGTAATCGCCAGCGGTTTTGCGTTTTACAGTATTTACCTTTCCGCCCAGCCCAAAGACAGAAATCACCCGTACGGGCATGGGAAAATTGAGTTTTTTTCAGCCGGATTCGAAGGTGCGCTCATCGTAATCGCTTCGCTGTTCATTATTATAGAGGCTATTCAGCGGCTCATGAATCCCGCCCCTATTCAGAATCTGCTGCAGGGATCAGGCTTTATATTATTTACGATCCTTGTTAATACTATTATCGGCTACAAGCTGCTGACCGAGGGTAAAAAGGCAAATTCGCTGGCATTGATCGCAGACGGAAGGCATTTAATGTCGGACAGTATTAGCAGTATGGTGCTGATATTGAGCGTTGGGTTGATTATACTGACGGGATATGCCTGGATTGACAGCGTCGCTTCCCTGCTTTTCGGGGTATTTCTGGCATATAACGGTTTGCAGCTAGCCAGTAAATCAGTCGCAGGCTTGATGGACGCGACAGACGAAATATTGCTGGAAAAAGTGGTGCAAACGTTAAAGACGAACAAGAAACCGGACTGGATCGACGTTCACAACCTGCGCGTGCAGCAATATGGTTCTGATCTGCATATAGACTGCCATCTGACGCTGCCCTATTACTGGGAACTTCAGAAAGTGCACGAAACAATTCATAACTTTGAAAATACCCTGAAAAGTAACCACACAGGCGAGACGGAGATTTTCGTTCATGCCGATCCCTGCCTGTTTCAATGCTGCTATTTTTGCAGGATCGACGATTGCCCGGTACGCCAGCACGCTTTTGTGCAGGACATTGAGTGGGATTCGGCGAAGCTGGTGAAGAATGAAAAGCTCTATACAGAGGCCAAGATCAATATTCAAGAATAAACTTTTAATCTAAATTCTACCAAAAATGTACGTTTCACGACGCGATTTTCTTAAACAGGCAGGAGCGACTGCGCTTGCTGCAACCACCTTTACCGATCTTTTTGCTGCTGAGCCTGCCAAGAAGCTTTGGTTTGACATTTCCCTCGCTGAATGGTCACTTCACAAAGAATTGTTTGCCAAAAAACTGACAAACATGGACTTCCCGGAACTGGCTAAGAAAGAATTCGGAATATCGATTGTGGAGTATGTAAACCAGTTTTTTAAAGACAAAGCTGAGGACAAAACCTACCTGAATGATCTAATAAAAAGACAAAAAGACAACGGTGTCACAGCGCACCTGATCATGATCGACGGCGAAGGCGGATTGGGCGAACTGGACGCTGCGGTTCGTAACAAAGCAGTTGAAAACCATTACAAGTGGGTTGAGGCGGCTAAGTATCTCGGCTGCAAGACCATCCGTGTGAATGCGTTCGGAAAGGGTTCAGACGAAGAAATTGCCAAAGCGGCGGTTGAAGGTTTGGGTAAACTGGGAGAGTTTGCAAAGAAAACAGGGATCAATGTGATCGTTGAAAACCATGGCGGCTCATCCTCAAACGGCCAGTGGCTGTCTGGCGTGATGAAGCAGGTAAATTTGAAAAACGTTGGTACCCTACCCGATTTCGGTAATTTCTGTATCAAGAGAAAAGCCGGTGGGTGTGAAGAATCTTACGACAGATACCAGGGCACGAAAGAATTAATGCCTTTCGCAAAAGGTGTGAGCGCAAAAACTTACGATTTCGACGAAAAAGGGAACTGTATCGAAACAGATTATACCAAGATCCTAAAAATCGTTAAAGACGCAGGTTTCAAGGGCATCGCAGGAATCGAATACGAAGGAAGTAAGCTTTCGGAACGTGAAGGTATTAAGGCCACGAAAGCGTTGTTGGAAAGAGTGGGACCGATGGTTTAGGGAGTAGTCATTGATTGTCATTTATAGTCATTGAGTCATTCGTTGCATTTTACACTAAAACAACAAATGACCTAATGACTACAAATGACTTAATAATTATTTTTTTCACATCCCCAAATAACTCAAAAACTCCTTCTTAGTCGTCTCATTTTCAAACTTCCCACCGTAGTAGGCAGTGACTGTGGAGCTGCCTGAATCTCTGATGCCGCGCGACTGGACGCACATGTGCTGGGCGTCGATTACCACGGCTACATCCTCGGTCTGCAAGGCTTGTTTTAATTCATTGGCGATCTGAACGGTCAGCCTTTCCTGAACCTGCGGGCGTTTAGAATAGTATTCCACAATCCGGTTCAGTTTCGAAAGTCCGATCACTTTACCACTTGAAATGTAGGCCACGTGCGCCTTTCCGTAGATAGGGACAAAATGGTGCTCGCAGTTGGAGAATACCGAAATATCCTTTTCGACCAGCATCTGGTCATATTTGTATTTATTGTCAAAAAGCGTGACCGCAGGTTTGTTTTTTGGATCCAGTCCGCTAAAAACCTCCTGGATAAACATCTTGGCCACCCTTTTTGGAGTTCCTTTGAGGCTGTCATCGGTCATGTCCAGGCCCATTATTTCCATAATATGCCTGAAATGTTTTTCGATCAATTCCATTTTGACCTCATCCTCCATGGCAAAAGCATCCTTTCGAAGCGGTGTTTCGATGGAGTTAAATACGTGATCGTCACCAATTTCTTCCAAATCCAAAAGATCAGTTGGCGGGATATTCGACAAAGTTCCGTTCGGTTTCATATAATCTGATTTTCAGGTCGAGCCCTGAATCAATTTTTGGTCTTAAAATGGAGTAAATAACGATTGCTATATTTTCAGCAGAAGGGTTGAGGGACTTGAATTCTGCTACATCAAGGTTCAGGTTTTTATGGTCAAACCTGTCGATCACAAATTCTTTCAATATCTCACTAAGTACTTTCATATCAATCACATAACCAGTTTCGGGATTAACCGCTCCTGTCACCTGAATGATCAGCTCATAGTTGTGGCCGTGAAAATTGGGATTGTTGCATTTACCGAAAACAGCAGCATTCTTTTCGTCAGACCATTCGGGGTTATGAAGACGATGAGCCGCATTGAAATGCTCCTTTCGGAACACAGCCACCTTTTGCACCATATTGTAGATCACTTAAATTGATAATCACTTTAAATGTCGTAACAAAGTATGTGTCCAACACATTTAAAGCTTCGAGCCTGCGTGAAATGCTCATCGGAGTCACTTGCTTTGGATTAACCACATTTCCGGATAAAATGTTCACACCAATGCAAATTCATCAGAACTGTAATTGAAAGTGACCGGATTTTTTTAAATCGTAAAAAAATTAAAAAACTGCTTAATGCGTGTAAATTGCGGCGAAACGCAGAATAAAGAGCGCCTTAATTGCGAATATGCAGTATTGTATACAAAAAGTTTAATTTATTACCGATAAACCCTGGACAACCAATTAATCCTTATTTAAATGAGCAAAAAAAATAGCTACCTGATGCCCCTACTGATCATTGGCGTCATTTTCTTTATTATGGGTTTTGTCACCTGGGTCAACGGAACGCTGATCAGTTTCTTCAAAAAGGCATTTTCGCTCGACAATACAAGTTCTTACCTCGTCACATTTGCATTCTTTATTTCCTATACATTGATGGCGATTCCGTCGTCCATGGTTCTGAAAAAAACAGGGTTCAAAAACGGAATGTCACTCGCCCTGCTGGTCATGGCAGCTGGTACTCTGATATTTATTCCCGCCGCTTCCATGGCGTCTTACGGATTATTTCTCGTCGGTCTGTTTACGATTGGTATTGGTCTGACTGTCTTGCAAACTGCCTCAAACCCTTACGTTACGATCCTGGGCCCCCGCGAAAGTGCTGCCCAGCGCATCAGTATTATGGGTATCGCCAACAAAACAGCCGGCGTCATCAGCCAGCTGATATTCGGGCAATTGCTGCTGGCAGGCGCTTCTTCCATTGACCCGAAAGATGAACTGGACAAAGTCGTTACCCCCTATATCGTGCTGACGCTCGTTCTCGTCGCAACTGCTATCATGATCCGCCTTTCAAAAGGATTGGTAGAAGTGAGCGAAGAGGAAGAAGAGCCGGTGATAAGCCCGTCGTCTCAGGTGGTTGCAAATAAGACCAGTGTGCTGCAATTTCCTAACCTTGTCATGGGTGTGATTGCACTGTTCTGTTATGTGGGTGTAGAGGTAATTGCAGGAGATACGATCATCAGTTATGGTATAGACCTTGGTTTTGCGGAAGAAGAAGCGAGGCTGTTTGGTACCTATACATTATATGGTATGATGTTCGGTTACATTCTGGGTGTGGTATTGATTCCGAAGTACGTTTCTCAGCAGGCATACCTTAAATTCTGCGCGATATTAGGCGTAATCGTCACGGTGGTGGCGGTAATGTCCACGGGCTTCACTTCGGTGCTTTGCATTGCGGTGCTCGGTTTTGCGAATGCGGTCATCTGGCCGGCATTATGGCCATTATCGCTCAGCGGACTGGGTAAATTCACAAAAACTGCCTCAGCGCTATTGGTAATGGGTATTTCCGGCGGCGCTATTCTCCCGCTGGTTTACGGCGGCGTTGCCGACTCGATCGGCAGCACCCAGCAGGCTTACTGGATCATGCTTCCGCTCTACCTGTTTATTCTCTATTTCGGCCTGTTTGGTCACAAAAAGAAAAGCTGGTAACTAATGAGGATTTCCACCCCCGGCCGCATTTGTCTTTTTGGTGAACATCAGGATTATCTCGGACTGCCAGTCATAGCAGCGGCGATTTCGCGCAGAATAGGTATAGAAGGCACTTACCGGAATGACCAAAAAGTAATTCTGCATCTACCGGACCTTGGATTACGAGAGGAATTTTCGCTCTCGGATACTTTTCCCTATGTCATCCAGCGCGATTATTTCCGCAGTACTATCAATGTATTGAAACGTAAAGGATTGGTTTTTTCGAGAGGGTTTGAATGTACCATACATGGCAATATTCCGATCAACTCAGGTACTTCAAGTTCATCGGCGCTGATCGTTTCCTGGGCTCATTTTCTGGATAAAATGAGTGACAACCCGGTTAATTTTTCTCAAAAGGAGCTCGGTGAAATAGCGAATGCAGCAGAAGTGCTTGAATTTGGTGAACCGGGAGGTATGATGGACCATTATTCTACTGCTATCGGAAATGTGATCTATCTTGAATCTACGCCTGAAATCAGGGTTGAGACGTTGACGCCAAAACTTGGCGCTTTCGTGCTGGGCGATTCTTTGGAACCGAAAGACACATTGGGTATCCTGGCAAGGTGCCGTTTTGGAATGGAAGATGTGATTAAGAAAGTAACTTCTTTTAATCCGCAATTTTCTATTTTCAGCACGCCGACTGAGCATTTGACAGACTACCAGAATATCCTTTCAGATGACGAAATGGGCCTTTTGAAAGCGAATATCGACGACCGGGATATTTTGCTAGAGGGGAAATTATTATTGAGCAAAAATATCGAGGGCGCTGTTGATCGGTCATTTGACGAAGACTTCGGTAATTTGCTTTACAGGCACTACAAAAATCTCCGCGACTACAAACGGACTTCAACGCCTAAAATCGAAAAAATGATGGATGCGGCATTGCAGGCTGGCGCGCTGGGCGGGAAAATAAATGGCTCTGGCGGCGGAGGATGCATGTTCGTTTACGCTCCCCAAAAGGCCGAAGAAGTAGCAGAAGCAATTGAAAGAGAAGGCGGTAAGAGCTATATTATTACGGTAGATTCAGGAACTATACTGGAAGACGCGCAACCCTAAAAAGGCACGATTGTAATTCCGATTGTGTTATTCTTTTCAGACCTTTGTGGCTGCTGGATCTCATTAAAAATTCCATGATCATCACACCTTCTGAAACGAAAAGTAAGCTTTACTGTCCATCGCTGACAGCATATCAACGCAGAAAAACCATTACCATCAATATCGGGGATCTTCCCATGGGCTCCGACTACCCTATCCGGGTGCAGTCCATGACCACGGTGGACACAATGGACACGCAAGGTTCTATTGATGAAGTAATCAGGATGGTAGATTCGGGCTGTGAATATGTGAGGATCACTGCCCCCAGCGTCAAAGAAGCCCAAAACCTTGAAAATATCAGGAATGGTTTGCGTAAAATAGGCATTCACGTTCCATTGATCGCGGACATTCACTTTACCCCCAACGCAGCCGAGCTGGCTGCCAGGATCGTGGAAAAAGTGCGGATCAATCCGGGCAATTATGCTGATAAAAAGCGGTTTGAGATCATAGATTATACCGACGCTTCCTACGCGGCCGAACTCGAAAGGATCAGGGAAAAATTTATTCCGCTGGTTAAAATTTGCAAGGAATATGGTACCGCTATGCGCATCGGTACCAATCACGGTTCCCTGTCCGACAGGATTTTGAGCCGCTACGGCGATACACCGCTGGGCATGGTCGAATCTGCACTTGAATTTCTGAGGATCTGTGAAGAGTTGAATTACTTCAATATAGCCCTGTCGATGAAATCCAGCAACACACAGGTGATGGTGGAAGCTTATCGTTTGCTGGTGCAGCGTCTCGACGAGGAAGGTTTGAAACCATATCCATTGCATTTGGGCGTGACCGAAGCGGGTGAAGCAGAGGATGGGCGCATTAAGTCAGCAGTTGGTATCGGTACTTTGCTCGAAGACGGGCTGGGAGATACTGTCCGCGTTTCGCTGACCGAAGCACCTGAGAAAGAAGCACCGGTTGCGCGCGCCCTGATTGAAAGGTATACGAACCGCGTTCCGCACGAGGCGATCGAGGCGATTGAAAATTGTCCGATCAATCCATTTCAATATACCAGAAGAGAAACCCGGGAGGTAAATAATATCGGGCATTTGAATGTCCCGAGGGTAATCGCCGATTATTCCAATATCCCGGTCCAGAACCTGGCCGACTTGAAAAGTATCGGCCACTTTTTCTTGCCGGTACCCGACAAATGGGCTATGAACGATCTGGGCGCCGATTATATTTATACCGCCAAAAACCCGGTCCCGTTCATGTTACCGAATGGATTGAAAGAAATTTTAGACTACGAACAATGGGTACTGCATCCTGAAAAAGCCAACAAATTTCCGCTGTTTCAGGTACAGGAATGGATGGGTCGCGATGCGCAGCAAATCTCAGGGCAGCTCAATTTTATAAAAGGAAATATCCATTCGCTGGATCATGTATTTCTGGAAAGCATACGCGATGCAGGCAATGTGGTCCTGGTAGTTTTCACGGAGAACAAACACGCAATGCCGGAGCTGCGCCGCTTTTTTTACAAACTTACGGAGCTGAAAGTGAAAGTGCCCGTAATTATCCGGAGAACTTATAAAACCGATATTGGCGACAAGCTTACGCTTTACTCAGCGACGGACATCGGCGGCTTACTGGTAGACGGTTTTGGCGACGGCGCAATTTTGTCCCCAGAATTTTCAGAGGATATCTTACACGACGACAGACTCTCAATTGCGGCGGCTTACAACAATATCGCATTCGGAATTTTGCAGGCGGCGAGAACCCGGATGTCGAAAACTGAATACATTTCGTGCCCGTCCTGCGGCAGGACCTTGTTTGATTTGCAGGAAACTACCGCCATGATCCGTAAACATACTGAGCATTTGAAGGGTGTAAAAATCGGTATCATGGGTTGTATCGTAAACGGCCCCGGTGAAATGGCCGATGCCGATTATGGTTATGTAGGTATGGGTAAAGATAAGATCGCGCTTTACCGCGGCCAGGAAGTGATCAAAAGATCGGTAACTGCTGCAAAAGCGGTGGAGGAGCTGATAGAGCTGATTCGCGAAGATGGCCGCTGGATCGAACCGGAGGAGAGAGAAGTGTATGTTTAGTTTTTGGCTATTAGCCGTTAGCTGTTAGCTTTTAGGCGCTGCGATGCATTTTTACAGCGTAAATACCTCGGCTAAAAAAAAGAGCATACTTTTAAAAAATTAGGGTTTAAACCAAAAAACTAACGGCTAACAGCTAATAGCCAAAAGCTATATGAAAAAATACTTTCAACTGGGTGACGTTTTTTACTATTTCGTCCGGGTTTTTAAGAAAAAAGACCCGAATTCCCCCGACTCGTTTAACCTGCGCATGATGCACGGAATCAACCGCATTTCGATCATTATGTTCCTGATTTGCGTGATTGTAATGATCGTCAGAGCACTTACGAGATGAATTTAGAAACGCTGCGCGAGTATTGCCTTCATCTGCCGGGAGTCACCGAAGAGCTGCCTTTCGGGCCTGATACATTGGTTTTTAAAGTAAAGGGAAAAGTTTTTTTGCTCACTTCGCTCGACGCCCCGAGTTTCGGGTTTAATGCGAAATGCGATCCCGAAAAAGCAATGGAGCTGAGAGAAAAATATCCGGACGTATTGCCCGGATATCATATGAACAAGAAGCACTGGAATACTGTAAATGTGACAGGCAGCATTCCAAGCGAAACACTATTTCAGTGGGTTAAAGACTCTTACGATCTGGTAGTAGCGGGTTTGCCAAAGAAAGACCGGGAAACACTTCAGTTGCGCTCAAAGTAACAAATCATATGCACTCCGGCTGTGCGTCGTGGAACAAGTACTTGCCAGTCTGAGCGCACGGGCCCTCCCGGCTGCCGAAGACTATTTTGCAGCCTTCATTTCTTCGTCCAGCTTCTTGCTGAGCGTTTCGCACAGGCCTTCGATCGCTTCTGCCATTCCACGGTCGTTCGTTGCGGTCAGCATGGTGTCCGCGATGCCGCTCATTAATTCGATATAGAACCGCTTCATTTCAAAAACCTCCATATCCTTTGTCCAAAGGTCGATTTTGAGGGTACCTCTGTGGTAATGGTCCCAAACGGCGATTGCGATGGCGCGGGTGTCGTTGATACCTTCATTCGGATTGTCGGTTGCATCCCAAAATATCTTTTCCGGTATATTTTTATCGTCGAGTTCAACGGTGAAATGTATTTCTGATTTTTTCATACAAGGTGTTAATTTTCAGCAAAAGTAAGCATTATGCTTTTACGAATGCCTTCAAATACTATTTTCCCGACTTGCTGAAAACCTTTTTCAATAGGTCGGTCACACGGGCACCCGGATCTTCGCGGATCTTCTTTTCCTCCTGCGCGATCAAAACATAAAGCCCGTCAATCGTCTTTTGCGTTGCGTATTCTTTCAGGTTTGGATTTACCTTTTTTACCAAGGGAATCTGGTTATAGGTATTCACGATATCCGTGTAGTATTCCGTCGCTTTATTAAGGTTCAAAGTGCTGTCCACAACCGGGAAGAAAGTTTTGAACAGCTCATCATTTGTACTCTTTTTAAGGTATTGCGTAGCAGCATCATCCTGGCCTTTCAGGATTCCCAGCGCATCGGGAACGGTCATGGAAGTTATCGCTTTTACAAAAATCGGTTTGGATTTCTTTGCGGCATCCTCCGCTGCGCGGTTCAGTGAGAGGGTAAATTTATCAACCTGAGCACCAAGCCCCATTTTCCGAAGCGTTTCCGCTACTTTTTGCGCTTCCGGCGGTACGGTGATCTTGATCAGTTCATTCTTAAAAAAACCGTCCACTTTCGAAGCTTCGGCAGACCCGTTACTGATCCCTACGTTCAAAGCCTGTTTGAGGCCCTGTACTATTTCATTCTCACCTAGCCCAGTGTCTTTTCCGCTGAGTTTGTCAAGTGCTTTTCCAAGGTTAAACTGTGCCATCGAAACCGGCCCGGAAAGCAGGGAAAGCAATGTTATGACTAAAAATTTGTGTTTCATTACAATTGAATTGGTTGGTACTGTACTGTGGTTCAAACGTACTCAATAACGATTAATTTTACTTATTTTTGGGAATTAACGGTTCTTAACAATCCATTTTCAACAAGATGATTTCCTCTACCAGGGCTGAAATAATTACCATAGGCGACGAAATTCTTTTTGGTCAGATTATCGACACCAACACCCAATGGATTGGCACTCAATTGACTGACATTGGCATTCGTCCGGCCCGCAAAACGTCGGTCGGGGATAACAAGCAGGATATTCTCAGTGCATTTTCAGAAGCAAGCCAAAGAGCCAGCGTGGTCATTGTAACCGGCGGCCTTGGACCTACCCGGGACGATATCACGAAACATACTTTTTGCGAATATTTTGGTACAGAGCTTGAAATCAACCAGGAGGCCCTCGCTTTGATAACCGCCTTTTTCGCGAAGCGCGGCCGGACCATGACCGAACTGAATATCCAACAAGCCGCTCTTCCAAAAAACTGTACCTATATCCCCAATCTCTGGGGAACAGCACCGGGAATGTGGTTTGAGCAAGATAATGTGGTGTATGTTTCCCTTCCGGGTGTCCCTTATGAAATGAAGAACCTGATGGATCATGAAATACTGCCCAGGCTTAAAGCGAGGTTTTCGACGACCATTATCCAGCATAAATCGGTCCGCACGATTGGCATAGGTGAATCTTTTCTTGCCGAAAAAATAGCAGATTGGGAAACTGCGCTTCCTGAGCACATTAAGCTCGCCTACCTGCCGCATTTCGGTCAGGTACGCCTGCGGCTGACAGGCACCGGCACAGATCAGGATCTTCTGAATGCAGAATTGCAGGCGCAGGTAGCCACATTGCTTCCTTTGATAGAAGAACATGTATTTGGGTACGATATTGACGAGCTGGAAACTGTGATCGGAAAACTACTTGTCGAAAATCAAGCGACATTGGGGACAGCAGAAAGCTGTACAGGAGGATACGTCGCCAGCAGGATCACTGCGGTGCCGGGATCTTCCGGGTATTTTGAAGGATCTGTGGTAAGTTACAGTAATGCTGTCAAGATGAATGTTTTGGGAGTAAAACAGGAAACATTGCAGGCTTACGGAGCTGTAAGTGAGCAAACTGCCCGGGAAATGGCCGAGGGAGCGAGAAGAGTGCTCAATACTACATTTGCAATCGCCACAACCGGCATTGCCGGACCCGATGGCGGGACCGCCGAAAAGCCGGTGGGAACCGTCTGGATCGCCTGCGCAACGCCGGATGAAACTTTCACCCAGCTGCTGACGCTTCGGAACGACAGAAAAATAAATATCGAGTTGACATCTTCTTATGCCCTTAATCTTTTGCGGAAAACGATCCTCAAAAGCATTTTGAACGTTAGGGAATAGAATTAATTACAGGCGACGCTTGTTGCCGGTTAATACAATCAGTATGAAAATATTAGAGATGGTAATGCCTTCAATGGGCGAAAGCATAATGGAATGTACGGTACTCAACCTCCTGAAAAAGGAAGGTGATGCCGTGGCAATCGATGATTCCATCATGGAAGTAGCTACGGATAAGGTGGATACCGAAGTGCCTTGTCCTTATGTGGGCAAAATTGCAAAATGGCTTGTCAGCGAAAATGATGTAGTGCTGATTGGCAGTCCGGTGGCTCAGATCGAAGTAGATGATGATACGCCGGAAGAGTCCCGGACTATCCCGGCTGAGCCGCAGGAGGAACTTGTCGAAGAAGCGGCAGTCGCTTCCCAGCTTGAAAAGGAATATGAGCAGGTAGTCAGTAAAAAGCGGGATGCGCCCTCCAATGCTTCGGGAAATAATCAGTTCTATTCTCCTTTGGTATTAAGCATTGCGAGAGAAGAGGATATCAGCCCTGCGGAACTCGCAGAAATACCGGGCAGCGGCCAGGAAAACCGCGTTACCAAAAATGATATCATCGCCTTCCTGGAAACCAGACATAAAAAACCCCAGGTAACTCCAGCCGCTACGTCACTGAATGGCAGCAGCGAAATCGTGGAAATGGACCGTATGCGCAAGATGATCGCGCAGCGCATGCTGGAATCGAAGCGGATATCGGCGCACGTCACTTCGTTTATTGAAACAGATATGACGCCGGTTGTCCAGTGGCGTGAACATGTAAAGAATGACTACCGTAAAAAGTCAGGAGACAGCATTACGTTCACTCCTATCCTGATCGAAGCTGTTGTTAAAGCAATAAAGGATTACCCTTTGATCAATATTTCGGTCGACGGCGACAAGATCGTTAAAAAGAGGGAAATCAATATTGGTATGGCCGTCGCCTTGCCCGATGGCAACCTGATTGTGCCGGTCATTCATCACGCGGACCAATACGACCTGCCGGGACTGGCAAGAAAGGTAAATGAACTTGCGAAAAGAGCCCGGGAAAACAAGCTGAAAGCCGACGATCTTGCAGGAGGCACTTACACCGTTTCCAACATCGGAGCATTTGCCAACCTGATGGGCACCCCGATCATTGTGCAGCCCCAGGTGGCCATTATGGCATTTGGTGCAATTAAAAAGAAACCTGCCGTGATCGAAACACCACAAGGTGACCTTCTGGGGATTCGCAGCATGATGTTCATTTCGCACTCTTACGACCACCGCGTCGTGGATGGCTCGCTGGGCGGTTTGTTCCTGAAAAGGGTTAATGATTATCTTGAAAATTTTGACACCCACAGAACCCTGATCTGATGCTGCGATTAACCCTGGACATGGATGATGTTTTGGCCAATACGCATGAAAAGCTGGTGAATGTGGTACTCAACGATTTTGATACAAATTACACAGAAAAAGACCTGCTGCCCAGAGCGTTACGCGAAGTACTGCATCCAAAGCAACTAACAAAGCTGAATCGGATAATCGATTCGCCAGGCTTTTTTTCAGATATAAAAGTAAAGGAAGGAGCGCAGGAGACGGTGTACCAGTTATCGAAGTTTTATGAACTGTTTGTCGCAACGGCCTGTATGGAATTCCCCAACTCTTTCAGGGATAAATTTGATTGGCTTAAAAAGCATTTTCCTTTCATACCCTGGACCCATATTGTTTTTTGTGGTTATAAAAGCATCATTCAATCGGATTATCTGATTGACGATCACGTGAGAAATCTGGTTGCTTTTAAAGGGCAAGGCATACTGTTTTCTGCTCCTCATAATTTGAAGGAAACAACATTCAAACGCGTTTCAAACTGGAACGAGGTGTCAGAGTTATTTTTACCGATCTCATGAAGCTACTATTAATTGAAGATGAGCCGAAGACGCTGCAATCCATTAAGCAGGGATTGGAAGAAAATGGCTACGAAGTAGATATCGCTTACGACGGGCTGATCGGGAAACAACTTGCGAAGAACAACTCTTATCAGCTGATAATCAGCGACATTATCATCCCTGGCATCAATGGTATCGAGCTCTGCAGGGAAATACGGAGCTGGGGTGATGAAACACCGATCATAATGCTCACAGCCCTGGGAACCACGGACGACAAAGTTACCGGACTTGACGCCGGCGCGGATGATTACCTGGTCAAACCATTTGAATTCAAAGAATTGCTCGCAAGAGTCCGTGCGTTGACAAAGCGGGGCGCCAATGTGGGACATACTGCCCAGGTGTTGCGTTTTGCTGATCTTGAAGTTTCCATAGACGCAAAAACCGTGCATCGCTCGGGTAATAAGATCAATCTGACAGCCCGTGAATTTAATCTGCTCGTTTATCTGATCAGAAATCAGGGAAGGGTTATTTCAAAAGTGGAAATCGCCGAGCAGGTCTGGGATATTGGTTTTGATACCGGCACGAATGTGATAGAAGTTTATGTCAATTATCTGCGAAAAAAAATTGACAAAGATTACCCGGTGAAATTGATCCATACTCTTTTTGGCATGGGTTATGTGCTTAAAGTCGAATAGTTTATGCAAATCCGCACCCGACTTACGGTTCAGTTTTCGCTGCTGGTAAGCGGTATTTTGCTGATTACATTTCTGGCTATCTATTTCTTTTCCTACTATAACGTTACGGAGGATTTCTACGACCGCCTCCGGTCAAAAGCCAAATCCCAGGCGGAACTGCTTTTGAAAGTGCCGCAGGTCAATACAGAGGTCTTAAAGGCGCTTGATGAAACGAACCGGGACCTGATTTACGACGAAAACACATTCATTTTCGACGAAAAGAACCGGCTCATTTACAGTAATCCCACCATTCCCCAGTCTAAGTCACTGCACGTGTCCAACTACTGGCTGGACGAAATCCGCAAAGCCGGCCAGATCAGATATACAGACGGAGATTTCAAAGTGGTGGGTTTGTATTACAATTACCCTTTCGGGCGCGCTGTTGTAATGCTGGGGGCAAAAGATCTTTATGGACAGGCTAACTTGTCCAATCTCAGCACATTACTAACCGTTCTTTTCTTCATTGTTACATTTATCGTGACGATCGTCGGCTGGATATTTTCAAAGCGCGCTTTGAGGCCAATTTCAAAAGTGATGAACTCGGTGGAAGGAATTCTGCCGCAAAAACTGGATATGCGGCTGGAAGTACCAAACCAGAAAGACGAGATCGGGCGGCTCACTACAACTTTCAACAAACTCCTGGACCGCATTGAAACCGCTTTTAAAATGCAAAAGATCTTTGTGGCCAATGTTTCCCATGAATTGAAAAACCCGCTCACCAAAATTCGGTCGCAACTGGAAGTAAGCATGCTCAAAGAGCGCGACCCGCAGGAATACAGGGTTACAATAGCATCGGTTCTGGAAGATATCGATGAGCTCGCTCAGCTGTCGAACACGCTTCTCGACCTTGCAAAAGTGAGTGAACACCAGCGAGAGCTCCTGACTGAAATCGTCCGGGTAGACGAATTGCTGCTAGATTGCCGGCTGAACCTTGCACAAGCCAACCCATTCTACAACATTGTCCTCAACTTCGACGAGTTACCGGAAGATGATACCTGGCTGGAAGTTACCGGAAATTCGACTTTGCTAAAAACCGCATTTCTCAACCTGATGGATAATGCTTGTAAATTCTCAGACAATCACTCTGTTAACATCAACCTGCAACCTTCGAGCAAAAGGCTTACAGTAAGCTTTTCTGATCAGGGGAAGGGCATTCCAAAAGATGATCAGGGTCTTGTATTTCAACCATTTTATCGCAGCGACAATACGGCCAATATCAAAGGTTATGGAATCGGCCTGTCGCTGGTTGACCGTATTGTGAAGCTACACAACGGAACTATCTCAATTCATCCCAATCAACCCAAGGGTACTACCTTCCGCGTATCTTTTTCGCACCTCTAAGCAAATTCTAACGCGCTATTAACGCCATCTTAAGTATTAGGTGATTTATTTGTATTGTCGCAATAGACAAAGCGACTCCAACTGAATTTCATTTTTTGTGGTGTTAATAAGCAAACTTGGCAGGCGTATCTCACGTCTGCCAAAGTTTTTTTGTAGGGGGTGGTCATTAGTAGTCATTTATTGTCATTTATTGTCATTTATTGTCATTTGTTGCTACTGATTATTTACAATAAAAAACAATAGGGCTGCTCTCGACGAACAACCCTACAACAAATGACTATAAATAACAATAAATGACCCGCTAACGACTACAAAGACAATTAATGACCATAATAACGCCTCCCCTAATGCTTCTTCCTGATTTCAATAATCTTCAACTTATTCAACAGCTTGATCACCGGGTATGTCGGATCAACTTCAAACCATTTGCTTCCGAAATTGATTGAATTTGGTCTTTTATGGTGATTGTTTTGGAACAATTCTCCCATCATCAGGAAGTCGAAAACGAGGGAATTTTTAGATTTGTCTTCGTTATCGAAATTCTGATACCCATATTTATGGCCGCTCCAGTTGACGATTGCGCCGTGGATCGGCCCCATCAGAAAGTGAATCGGCAGCAGGAAGAAAAATGCCCAGTGCATATCCAGGTAAAGGTACGCAAGTACATAAAAAGCCATATATATCAACACCCAACCGATGCGAGAGAACCACGAGTCGCCCAATTTCTCGACGAATTTCCATTCAGGATAGTTTCTTTCGAAGCGGTTTTCGATTGCTCTTTTGCGATGTAAAACCGCATTATAAATGTGCTTGGTTTCCCACATCATTGTAAAGACATTTTTTGTATGATGGGGAGAGTGCGGATCCTTTTCAGTATCGCTGAAAGCGTGATGCATTCGGTGCAGGATTGCGTAGGCCCGTGGACTTAAGTAAGAAGAACCCTGAGAAAGATAGGTCAGCAAATAAAAAAATCTTTCCCACGGCTTGCTCATGATGAACATTTTATGCGCGGAATAGCGGTGCAGAAAAAAGGTTTGACAGAAGAGAGATAAGTACCAGTGTAAAACAAATACTATAATAACAATATACATAAAACGCTTAAAAGATTAAGAAGTCAAGTTTGTACAAAAGTAAGTGCCAAACGTCAGAAAAACGAAATTCGGGTTGTGAAATTTGGAATATATCGTTACCGCATTTTCTCAAACCCAGCTTTAGGAATATTTAAATGCTACTGGATCATGAATGCATAGCTCAGCAAATTAGCACCCATCTGTAACGCTTTCCGCCGCATTTCCTCCGGGTCGTTATAAACGCTCTGATCTTCCCACCCATTTCCTAAATCGGTTTCGTAGCTATAATAACAGATCAGCCGGCCCTGCCAGATCAAACCAAATCCCTGCGGCTGCTTGCCGTCGTGTTCATGAACCTTTGGCAGCCCTTCCGGAAATACATACTTAACACGGTAAATCTGGTGGTCAAAAGGCAGTTCGACAAAACTTAACTCGGGAAATACTTTTTTCATCTCCCGACGCACAAACTGGTCGAGCCCGTAATTATCATCAATGTGCAAAAATCCTCCCGACAACAGGTAATTCCTAAGATTTTGAGCCTCTGCGTCGGAGAATACGACATTACCATGTCCCGTCATGTGAACGAATGGGTAAGTAAAAATATCGGGGCTGCCCACTTCAACCACGTCTTCTACCGGGTTGATATTCATTTTTAACTCTGAATTGCAGAATTTGATCAGATTTGGCAATGAAGTTTTATTGGCGTACCAATCACCTCCCCCGCCATATTTGAGCTTTGCAATCTTCAACGAAGACTGAGCGCGCGACTGAAGCACAAAGGCAAACAGCGCAATAAATAAAAAAACTTTGAGGCGCATGTTTTTAATTTTGAATAATTGAATGATCGTTGCTTAAACGTCGCCGGGAAAGTATTCACATGGTCAATCCATCCTTTCCTCCTTTCCTCCCTTCGTCCGTTACTCCCTTTCTCCCTTCCCTCCCGTTTACCCCAACTCCTGGGCCAAGTTAATTGCGTGGCAGCCTGCTACTGCCGCGGTTTCGGTTCTCAACCGCGTCGGGCCGAGCGATACTGTTTTGAAACCGTTTTCGAGCGCCAGGCTTACCTCTCTTTCACTGAAATCTCCTTCCGGACCTATCAACAAAGTCGTACCAGCGTTTTTTTTTACCTTACTGAAAACATGATCAACTTTATTCTGATCTGGTACATAAGCCATTAATTTGATTTCGTCGGAGACACTTGTAATAAACGAATCGTACTTATTGTTTACTGTGATAACCGGTTTGTAAAATTGTTGCGACTGCTTCATTGCACTTGCAGCGATGCGGTTTAGCCTTGCCAGGTTCACAACGCGGTTCAGCGTTTCGGTGTTTGTATGCTCTGTCACAATAAAATCGATCCGCTCCACACCGATTTCGGTCATTTTTTCAACCATCCACTCGTTACGTTCTGCCTTGCGGGTCGGTGCCACGGCGATATTTACGGAAAAATCCCTGCGCCCGATCAATGTGGATTCAACAACTTCATACCCCACCTTTCTGCCCTGTACGTTAAGTATACACTTTTGTAACAGTCCCTTTCCATTGGTTACGTAAATCATATCTCCTGACCCCAGCCTCAGCACTTTGGAACTGTGCCTGGCTTCCTCTTCTTCCAGTTCAAACGCGTTATCTTCGGGTTGATAAAAAATGTGCATTTCTAATATTGGCTTTACAGCGGATATAAGTCAGAAAACCTCAAAAATAGGGAATTAATTGACATAAGGACTGTGAAAAGACATTTTAGAATCTGGTTTTTGAACAACCGACTCTAAATCTATTTTATTTAGTTTGTATAAAATTTCACCAGGAAAATGCAGAATAAAAACGCGTTTCCGGAGATTTTGCAAAAATTTTCAGCAATCTGCTTCAAATCCAAACTCGTCAAAATTATAAGAAAAGTACATTTTTTACTGACAATACTACCATCAACACAATAATATTCTGTCTAACTTTAATCTTTCTTATTTTTTATTTTTTGGAAATACAATTTTGCATTAATATTGTGCCGTTGAATTTATTCGTCACCACTTTATCTAGTACTATTATGTCTAAGTCCAAGCTGGAATATATTTGGTTGGATGGCTACAAGCCGACCCAAAGTCTACGCAGCAAAACTAAAATCGAAGATAATTTTAGCGGCAAATTGGAAGATTGCAGCAACTGGTCATTTGACGGTTCATCTACTGAACAAGCTCTTGGCGGTTCATCTGACTGTCTTTTGAAACCGGTCTACATTATTCCAGATCCGCAGCGTAAAAACGGATATTTGGTAATGTGCGAAGTATTGAACGCGGACGGTACTGCCCACGTTTCAAACGGTCGTGCTACTATCGAGGACGACGACAACGATTTTTGGTTCGGTTTTGAGCAGGAGTATTTCCTTTGGGACAACGAAACGAATAAGCCACTAGGCTTTCCGGCAAATGGGTATCCGGCACCGCAAGGTCCATACTACTGTTCGGTAGGCGCACAGAATGCATTTGGTCGCGAGATCATCGAAGAGCACCTTGACGCTTGTCTGGAAGCTGGTTTAAATGTAGAAGGTATTAATGCGGAAGTTGCTGCTGGTCAGTGGGAATTCCAGATTTTCGCAAAAGGAGCCAAAGAAGCTGGTGACCAGATCTGGTTGGGTCGTTACCTTTTGGAGCGAATCGGTGAGAAATATGGTGTATCTATCAACTGGCACTGCAAGCCGCTGGGCGCGCTTGACTGGAATGGTAGCGGCATGCACGCTAACTTCTCTAACACAGCTTTGAGAACTGCAGGAAGCAAAGAGGTATTCGACAAAGTTTGTGAATCCTTCCGTCCTGTTGTGAAAGAGCATATTGAAGTTTACGGTGCTGATAACCACCTTCGTCTGACTGGAAAGCACGAAACTGCTTCTATCCACGATTTCAGCTACGGTGTTTCTGACCGCGGTGCATCTATCCGTATCCCGGTTCTTGTTCCTCAGAAAGGATGGAGCGGATACCTGGAAGATCGCCGCCCTAACTCGGCTGCTGATCCCTATAAAGTAGCTGCACGTATCATCAAGACCGTTAAATCTGCAGTCTGATATTCAAAGCATATATTTAAGACAATGAAAAAGCCACCGATATGGTGGCTTTTTCATTATAAGTTGTTCACTTTGATCAATCCTGCTCTTCACTCCCTGTAAATGAATACAATGTAGGATCAAGCTGGACGCGGCCTGCATTGAAAACGGCGATAAATTCGTCAATGACTTTATCTGTGATTTCGGTTTTGTTCAAACCCACTTCCAGTCCGACGCCGTATTCAAATTTGTCGTCGATCTCTACATGCTCTCGAACTGTTATTTCTTCGTTTTCTTCAATCTCTTCGATAAATTCGGTGAGAAGCATTTCTGCATCCTCCTCTTCTTCCGCTGAAATCTTGTAGTTTTCAGGCCGCTCGTCCTGGGATATGTAATTCGGCATTTCCTTTTTCAATCGCTCCAATGCTTCATCGTAAACCAGTGTCGAATGGTGCAGGCGAAGTGTATAGATCAATGCATCGTATATCACTTCAGAATTCTTATATATTCCTACAAACTGCACGTGTGCGTGCTCGTTATTTTCTTCCTCTTCTTCAAATTCATCATCTACATGGATAAAATTTGACCTTTCCGCCTTGCACTCCCTTCTGAGCTGAGCAATTTCTTCTGGATCGAATCCCGGATTCATAGTTTCAGTTATTAGTTATCTGTTTCTAATTTATTCCAAAAATAGCATTTCACGGTATTTTGCCAAAGGCCAGTCTTCATCGTCGATCAGCAGCTCCAGTTTATCTACATGATAGCGGATCTCTTCGAAAAAGCCTTTTACCTCCGATCCGTAACATTTTGCACGTTCGTAGAGGTCTTCAAGATTGTTCGCTTTTTTTCTGCCCTCGGTCATTTCGTGCACCAAACGCTTGATCACTACGATATGTGAAGAAATATCTCTGATGATTTCCTTGATCGGAGCAGCTTCTTCGAGCATTTCAAGGTCAGTCAGTGACCGGGCTGTCTGCGCCAGCTTAAACTGATATTTAACAACCGTGGAAACGATATGATTAAGTGCCAGGTCGCCGATTACCCTTGATTCTATCTGCAGTTTCTTCACATAGTTTTCAAGTTCGATCTCGTAACGCGCGTGCAATTCTCTAGAAGTCAAAACCCCTATTCTTTCAAAAACACTGATCGTTTTATCGGTTTTGTACGCATAAAGCGCATCATAGGTTTCCCTGATATTGCTGAGCCCGCGTTCCTTCGCCTGCTGGACCCATTCATCGGAATACCCATTTCCCTCGAAAAGAATGTTTTTAGATTCCGTGAAATATCTTTTCAAAATCTCAACAGTCGCTACTTTTTTCTCCTCCCCGGCCGCCAGGCGCTCGTCCATTTCCTTTTTGAAATCCATCAATTGATTCGCCACGATTGTATTCAGCACGATCATCGGCGAGGCGCTGTTTTGGGCGCTTCCGACGGCGCGGTATTCAAATTTATTCCCTGTAAAACAGAAGGGCGAAGTCCGGTTGCGGTCTGTATTGTCCCTTTGCAGATTCGGGATCCGGGTAATACCCAATTTGTAGTAAAAATTTTCGCCTTTTTCGAGCGTGATCTCTCCCTTATTTACCAGTTCTTCGAGCATGTTGGTTAACTCGTTTCCGAGGAAAACCGATACGATGGAAGGCGGTGCTTCGTTCGCGCCAAGTCTGTGCTCGTTTCCGGCAGAAGAAATGGAGGCGCGAAGCAGATCGGCGTGATCATGGACTGCTTTTACAACATTCATTAAGAACGTCAGGAAACGGAGATTTTCTTTCGGTTTGGAAGTAGGTGCTAACAGGTTGATCCCCGTATCGGTGGATAGTGACCAGTTGTTATGCTTTCCACTCCCGTTAATCCCTGCAAACGGCTTCTCATGGAACAGCACCTGAAAATTATGCTTGTCGCCCACCTTCTGCATCAAATCCATCAGCAATGCATTATGATCAATCGCCAGGTTTACTTCTTCAAAAGTAGGTGCACATTCAAACTGGCCCGGCGCCACTTCATTATGCCGCGTACGAACCGGGATGCCCAGCTTCAACGCTTCAAATTCAAAGTCCACCATGAATGCATTCACCCGTGGCGATATTGATCCGAAATAATGATCATCCAATTGCTGCCCGCGCGCAGGGCTATGGCCGAAAACAGTCCTGCCGGCCATTAACAGGTCAGGCCGCGCGTAGTACAATGCTTTATCGACCAAAAAATATTCCTGCTCAATACCCAGCGTTGGAGTTACCTTGTCAACGTCTCTATTGAAGAACTGACAGACCTGAGTGGCCGCTTTATCGAGCATTACCAGCGATTTGAGGAGCGGAGCCTTATAATCCAGCGCCTCGCCGGTGTAGGAAATGAATACAGACGGAATACACAAGGTCTTCCCTCCTGCCCCATTATCCATTAAAAAAGCAGGTGAACTCGGATCCCAGCCTGTATACCCCCGCGCCTCGAATGTGGCACGTAAGCCGCCGCTTGGAAACGAGGATGCATCAGGCTCCTGTTGTACCAATGCACTCCCTTTAAATTTCTCTACTGCTTTCCCGTCGATCGTAAGGTCGAAAAACGAATCGTGCTTCTCGGCGGTGGTTCCGGTTAAAGGTTGGAACCAGTGCGTATAGTGGGTCGCCCCTTTCGAAATCGCCCAGGATTTCATGGCTGCGGAAACTTCGTCGGCCACTTCCCTGTCGATCGTCGAACCCGAGCGGATTGCATTCGAAATTTTCGTGTAAGCCTCTGCGGAGAGCAGTGTTTTCATCACCTCTTCATTAAAAGTATTACTTCCATAGAGGTCGGCCACTTTTTCAGCCGGAGGGGTTAATACTGGAGAAACGCGGCCTTGTGCGATTTCAAATGCCTTGGAACGAAAAGTCATCTTTATTCAATCAGTTATAGAATTTCTCCTCAAAATTATTTATTTAAGGATAGCGATAACAATGTACGTTTACATTTTCACATTTAAGTTTTACGGTAAAGGATAGTTGTCAGGCATTTTTCGGAACTTTGTGGCCATTTTTGACCGACATCAATGCGTAAGAGATTAGAATTTATAGCCTTGTACGGGCTCACCTGGATCATTCTTTTCCAGTTTTTTCGCGTACTGTTTTTCGCCTACCACCACGATAAATCCGCAGCACTACCCTCATCACTGTGGGTTCAGAGCACATTGCACGGCTTGCGGATGGACGTATCTTTTGCCGCTTACCTCCTTTTGATACCTGCACTGTTGCTGATTTTTACCTATGACCGATCGAAATGGTATCAGAAATTCCTTGCTGGCTACACTTACGTAGTTGGCACCGTTATCGTTTTGTTGGTGGTTGTTGATCTGGAATTATTCAAAGCGTGGGGATTCCGGATCGACAGTACTTCGCTGCATTACCTGGAAACACCGGCAGAAGCATTTGCGTCGATGGGCGCGGCGCCGATATTTCCACTGGTCATTCTGTTGATTGTGCTGCTCGCCCTTACCTGGGGAATATTCAGATCCGTGATTCGAAGGACAGTCCCTTTCTTTAAAAAAACGAAATTCTATTTTACCCTTCCTGCATTCATCGTGTTGACGGCCTCGCTGATCATCCCGATCCGGGGCGGGTTCCAATTAGCACCCATGAACGAAAGCGCGGTGTTTTTTTCGGATAAAAGCTTTGCCAATTATGCCGCTGTCAATGTACCATGGAATTATATGAGCTCGCTTATTAATGCCGGGTATTCAAAGAAAAACCCTTTTATCTATTATGACGATGCTGATAAACTGGTAGGCGACCTTTACAATGTCTCGGGCACCCGGGAACAGGTCACTGACACGACCGGCAAATTGAATGTAATCGTCCTGATCTGGGAAAGCTTTACTTCCAAAGTGGTTGAGGATCTAAATGGTATGAAGGGCGTCACACCCCGGTTTTCATCACTTACCAGAGAAGGCATTTTGTTCACCAATATGTACGCGAGCGGCAACAGGAGCGACAAAGGCATTGTGGCGATCCTCAGCGGCTACCCCGCACAACCCACGCATTCTATTATCAAGATCCCCAAGAAAACATTGACGCTGCCTTCACTTCCAAAAGAACTCCGAAAAAACGGCTGGCAAACCTCCTTTTATTATGGCGGCGAAAGTGAATTCGCCAATATGAAATCCTATTTACTGCAAGAGAACTTTGACAGGATTATCGACAAAAGTGATTTTGCGAAGGCTGATATGAATTCCAAATGGGGCGCACACGACCACATAGTTCTTAATAAACTGCTCAACGACCTGGATCAGGAAAAGCAGCCTTTCTTCTCCACCATTTTCACTTTAAGCAGCCACGAACCGTTTGAAGTGCCGGCCAAAACCGTCATTCCCGGCAACGACCCGGAGCATTTGTTCCTTAATGCCCATCACTATACAGATTCGGCAATAAGTGATTTTATAAAAGTTGCAAAGACAAAACCCTGGTGGAAAAACACTTTGGTCGTGATTCTAGCTGACCACGGTCACCCGCTCCCATACACGCAAAAAACCAAAACAAGCGAATTTCATATTCCCATGCTCTGGCTGGGAGGTGCCCTTAGTCAACGAAACCTTAAAGTAGACGGGCTCTGCTCTCAAACCGACCTGGCTGCAACATTGCTTGGCCAGTTGAAGTTATCGTCGGGTTCGTTCAAATGGAGCAGTGACATTTTTGGCAAAGACAGAACACCATTTGCCTATTTCGCCTTCAACAACGGATTAGGCTGGGTCCGTCCCTCGGGATTTCTGGTCAGGGACAACCTGGGCGGCAATATTACGGAACGGGAAGGCGCATTAGGCGCAGATGAAGAAAAGCTCGGAAAGGCGTATTTACAAGCTTCTTTCGGAGATTATATCAGGCGTTGAGTATAAAAGCTGTATTTTTGCAGGATATTTTAAGGAAATGAAAAAAGTTGCATTTTATACATTGGGCTGCAAGCTCAACTACTCCGAAAGCTCCTCCATCGCACGTTTGTTTGAGGCGAAAGGACATTCGCGAGTGGAATTCAATGAAAATCCAGACGTTTTTATAATTAATACCTGCTCAGTTACCGAGAATGCGGACAAGAAATGCCGCAAAATCGTCCGGGAGGCGCAAAAGATTAATCCGGACGGTTATGTAGCCATTATCGGCTGCTACGCCCAACTCAAGCCGCAGGAAATTTCTGAGATTCCGGGGGTAGACGTGGTACTTGGCGCGGCCGAAAAATTCAGGCTCGCCGACCTGGTAGATACGTTTGAGAAAACTCCTGTCGGACAGCCGGCCAGGGTACTCGCCTCACATATCGACGAAGCTGTTGAATACCACACTTCTTATTCGCTAAACGACCGCACCCGCACTTTTTTGAAAGTTCAGGACGGTTGCGATTACCCCTGCTCCTACTGCACGATCCCGCTCGCGCGAGGTAAAAGCCGCTCCGACAGCATTGAAAACATTATTAAAGCAGCCAGAGATATTGCCGCGCGCGATGTAAAGGAAATTGTTCTGACCGGTGTTAATATAGGGGATTTCGGGATTCAGAATGGCGAAAAAAAAGAAACATTCATAGACCTGGTCAAAGCGCTGGACGAAGTTGAAGGTATTGAACGTTTCCGTATTTCTTCGATCGAGCCGAACCTGCTGACTGACGAGATTATTTCATTTGTTGCACAATCCAGAAGGTTTGTCCCGCACTTCCATATCCCCTTGCAATCAGGTTCGAATAAGGTTTTGGGTCTGATGAAACGCCGCTATAAAAGAGAATTATACACAGAAAGGGTCGCAGCGATCAAATCCCTCATGCCTGACTGCTGCATTGGCGTTGACGTAATTGTTGGTCATCCCGGCGAAACACAGGAGCTTTTTGAAGAATCCTACCGGTTTCTGAACGAGCTGGACATCTCCTATCTGCACGTTTTTACTTATTCCGAAAGAGAAAATACCGCGGCACTGGCAATCAAGCCGGTTGTCCCCAAAAATATCCGCGCTGATCGCTCAAAAATGCTTCACATTTTGTCCGATAAAAAGAGAAGGGCATTTTATGACAGTCAGATAGGGAAAGAGGGGACGGTGCTTTTTGAAGACGAGATCCAAAACGGCCAAATGCTGGGCTTCACTGAAAACTACGTCAGAGTAGCGGTTAAATACGATCCGCTGCTTATTAACGAAACAAAGCAAATCCGCCACGACCACATCAATGCCGAGGGGCTTATGGAAGTTTCGGAAGTTTCCGAGGAAATATTGGCACATTAGCATTCAATAATTATTCCTTTCCCTTCCCTTGCTTTCCTTTCCCTTCCTTTCCCTTCCCTTGCTTTCCTTTCCCTTCCTTTCTTTTCCTTTCCGTCGACTGAAGTCGACGGGTATTGACTGGGACGGCCGACTTTCGTTGGCGTTTGCGTTAGCGAGCTTTAATTAATTACCGTCGACTGAAGTCGACGGCTACTGACTTTAGTCGACGGCTCGTAACTTAAGTCGGCGGCTCCGGGCCTGGTCGACGGCTCGCAACTTAAGTCGACGATTTCTGAATTACCAGCCAAGAATTTTTTGACTCACTTACTTAGAAAGCGAAAGCCCGACCGAATTGGCCAGGCTTTCGCTTTTCATCCCTTCATTAGTGTTGTCAGAAACATAACACACTAAATATTAAGCCTCTACAAGAAATTCGTCATGCTGACTTACATCCAGACCGGCCTTCTCATCTTGTTCTGAAACGCGAAGTGGCAAGATAAGATCGGTAATTTTCAAAAGCAGGAACGAACCTACAAATGCGAATGCCGACACACCTACCAGCGCAATCACGTGATTGATGAACAATTTGGTTTCGCCGAATGCAAGACCCTGATCAGTTACCAATGGATTGATACCGCTTGTTGCGAAGATACCGGTCATCAGCATACCAACCATTCCACCTACACCGTGGCAAGGAAATACATCAAGCGTATCATCCAAAGTAGAACGAGTACGCAGGTGAGCCACGTAGTTACTGATGATCGAAGCTACTGTACCAATGAATAGTGCCGCAGGGACCGTTACAAAACCTGCCGCAGGCGTGATCGCAACCAAACCTACAACGGCACCGATACAGAATCCAAGCGCTGAAACTTTTTTACCTTTTGCAGCATCAAAAAGAACCCACGACAAACCAGCGGCACCAGCGGCAGTATTAGTAGTAGCAAAAGCTGAAACAGCAAGCGGGCTGGCAGCAAGAGCAGATCCTGCATTGAAACCAAACCATCCAAACCAAAGCAAACCAGTTCCCAAAAGAACGAATGGAATGTTAGCAGGAGGCAGAACGTGATCCTCCAAAAGCGATTTACGTCTTTTCAAATAAAGAGCACCTGCCAAAGCAGCCCAGCCAGCCGACATGTGAACCACGGTTCCGCCCGCAAAGTCAAGAACACCCATTTTGAATAAGATACCATCTGCATGCCAGGTCATGTGAGCCAGCGGAGAGTAG